>NZ_JBHSPC010000024.1:31370-40265 GCF_042656345.1 Streptomyces incanus | reverse complement strand
CTCTCCCGGCCCCCACCGGGGCCGGAGGTCAGGGTGTCCACCACCCGGGGGGAGGTCCCGTCCCGTCCCGGTCCCTGGTTCCGTCCCGGTCCCTGGTTCCGTCCGGCCATCGATGCGTCGCGGCCAATGGTCCGTCGGACCTGGCTACCGGTCCGTCGGGCCCGGCCACCGGATGCGTCCTCCTCACCGCGGCCTTCACGTAAGGTCATTGACCGTGGATCTCTTGCGCCACCTGCGCCTTTTCGTCACCGTAGCCGACGAGTTGCACTTCAGTCGGGCCGCCGAGCGGCTGGGCATGGCACAGCCGCCGCTCAGCCAGGCGATCCGCAGGCTGGAGAAGGAACTCGGTGCGGAGCTGTTCGACCGCTCGCAGCGCGGCGTCCGCTTGAGCGCCGCCGGAGCGGTGCTGCTGGAGGAGGCCCACGAACTCCTCGCCGGGGAGGAGAGGTTACGCACGCTGGCCCGCCGCGCCGCCGACGGTGGCCTCGGCACGCTTCGCGCGGGCGTACCGCCCGACACCACGACCGCCGTGCTGTCCGCCCTGCTCTCCGCCTGCGCGGCGCACGCTCCGGGGCTGTCCGTGGACCTGCAGGAGGTCACCACCGAGGAGCAGGTACGACTGCTCTCCTCCGGCGGGCTGGACGTCGGACTCGTGCACCATCCCGTCGACGCCACCGACCTGCGACTCGGCCCCGAGATCTCGCTCGATCTGGGTGTCGTCCTGCCGCGTACGTCACCGCTGGCGAGGTTGCCGGAGGTGGCGCTCGGTGAGCTCTCCGGCCACGACCTGGTGCTCTTCCCGCGGGCACACGCGCCCGGCTGGTACGACAGGATCCTCGACGTGTGCCGCGCGGAGGGCTTCGTACCCGGCCGGGTACGGCACGCGTCGAACCCCGAGTTCCTGCTCGCGCTGGTGACGGCGGGGCACGGCGTCGCCTTCGACCAGGGGCCGGTGGCACGCAAAGAGCCCCGCGTCGCCTGGCGGCCCCTGGCCGGCCGGCCCCTCGCCCTGCACATCAGCGGCGCCTGGCCCTCCGGCCGCGGCGCTCACCCGGCCGCCCGCCGTTTCGCGGAACTCGCGGCCGACGTCCTGGCCCGCGACCACACCGCGACCCCGTGGCGCGACGGCGTTCCCCGCCCACCGGACGATTCCCCGCGCCCGTGGTCGGTGGTCTACGGCTAGGGTCCTTCGTCCGGATCAGGCCTGATCCGGCCTGATCCAGGAGCGGGTCCCGATGCCGTGCATCGCACGGCTGATCGCGCGCGCAATGCCGTCCCGTCCGTACGGAGTTACGGAGTCATGAAGCCGCATCCCGCACAGCTCTCCGCGGGGCATGCGGGTGAGGTCACCTCCTCCTCCAAAGACAGGTCATCGCCACGGGACGTCGTGTCGTTCACCCCTTCCGTGCGGGCCGGACCGGAGCGTCGTACTCGCGGTGGCGGGTTCTGCGGATGGCCGTGAGGGCGACGGCGAGGGACAGGGCGACAAGGGTGAGGGGAGGGGCGGCGGTCAGCCAGAGCGGGACCGTGTCCTGGCCGTGGGCCCAGAGGACGGCGGCGGCGGTGGTCGTGGCCGCGACCGGGCCGCCGGTCAGGACGACGGCGACGAAGGCGGTGCGGGAAGGGCCGGGGGCCCGAACCACCCCAGTTGCGCCCAGAGGCGGGCCGCTTCGCGTGCGCCGCGTCGGCGGTGGACGGCTGCTCGGGTCCAGAGGGCGGTCGTGGCGGTCGTGCCCGCCAGGGCCGCCGCACAGGGCGGCCACCAGCCGTCGGTCAGGAGAAGGAGTACGGCGACAGCGGCGGCCGTGGTCCAGCCGCTGAGGCAGGCCACCGCCCCGGCGCGGAGGGAAGCGGGCCGGTCGGCCCCGGCCCTCAGATCGGCGAGGGCCGGCAGGTACCAGACGGAGCCGGCCGCGGTCACCGCCGCCGCACCGAGGGCCAGGACGGGATGGGACACGGTTCAGTTCACCGCCTCGAGCTCGGCGATCTCCGGGTGGTGGACGTCGAAGGCGGGGGATTCGGACCGGATGCGGGGCAGGGAGGTGAAGTTGTGGCGCGGGGGCGGGCAGGAGGTGGCCCATTCGAGCGAACGGCCGTAGCCCCAGGGGTCGTCGACCTCGACCTTCTCGCCGTACTTGGCCGTCTTCCAGACGTTGTAGAGGAACGGCAGCATCGATATGCCCAGTAGGAACGACCCGATGGACGACAGGGTGTTGAGGGCGGTGAAGCCGTCGGCGGCCAGGTAGTCGGCGTAGCGGCGGGGCATGCCCTCGACGCCCACCCAGTGCTGGACCAGGAAGGTGAGGTGGAAACCCACCGTGAGCGTCCAGAAGGTGATCTTTCCGAGGCGCTCGTCGAGCATCCTGCCGGTGAACTTCGGCCACCAGAAGTGGAAGCCGGCGAACATCGCGTACACGACCGTACCGAAGAGCGTGTAGTGGAAGTGCGCGATGACGAAGTACGAGTCGGAGAGGTGGAAGTCGAGGGGCGGTGAGGCCAGGATGACGCCCGTGAGACCGCCGAAGAGGAACGTGACGAGGAAGCCCGTGGCCCAGAGCATGGGCGCCTCGAAGGACAGGCTGCCCTTCCACATCGTGCCGACCCAGTTGAAGAACTTCACCCCGGTCGGGATCGCGATCAGGAAGGTCATGAACGAGAAGAACGGCAGCAGCACACCGCCCGTGACGTACATGTGGTGCGCCCACACCGTCACCGACAGACCCGCGATCGCGATCGTCGCGCCGATCAGGCCCATGTAGCCGAACATCGGCTTCCGGGAGAAGACCGGGAGCACCTCGGAGACGATGCCGAAGAACGGCAGGGCCAGGACGTAGACCTCTGGATGCCCGAAGAACCAGAACAGGTGCTGCCACAGCAGTGCGCCGCCGTTCGCCGCGTCGAAGACGTGGCTGCCGAACTTGCGGTCCATCTCCAGGGCGAACAGTGCCGCCGCCAGGACCGGGAACACCATCAGGACCAGCAGAGCGGTCAGCAGCACGTTCCAGGTGAAGATCGGCATGCGGAACATCGTCATGCCGGGAGCGCGCATGCAGACGATGGTGGTGATGAAGTTGACCGCGCCCAGGATCGAGCCGAAGCCGGACAGGGCCACGCCCATGATCCACAGGTCGGAGCCGATGCCCGGTGAGTAGAGCTCGCTGGACAGCGGGGCGTACAGGAACCAGCCGAAGCTTGCGGCCCCGTCCGGAGTGAGGAAGCCGCCGGCCGCGATCAGTGAGCCGAGCAGGAACAGCCAGAAGGCCAGCATGTTCAGCCGCGGGAACGCCACGTCGGGTGCGCCGATCTGGAGCGGCATGATCCAGTTCGCGAACCCGGTGAACAGCGGCATCGCGAACATCAGCAGCATGATCGAACCGTGCATCGTGAACGCCTGGTTGAACTGCTCGTTCGACATGACCTGCAGACCGGGCCGGGCCAGCTCCGCGCGCATCAGCAGCGCCAGCACACCGCCGACGGAGAAGAACACGAACGCGGAGACCAGGTAGAGCGTCCCGATCCGCTTGTGGTCGGTGGTCGTCAGCCAATCCACCCACGACGCGCGCACTGTCTCCGGCGCGGTGTTCCCGGGGCGCTCGAGCGCCTCGCCCGCGCCGGGGGCCACGGCGTGCGCCCCCGCGGTCCCCACCTCTTGTATCTGCCCCTCGGCCACCGCCGGTGCCCTCTCCTTCTGCTCACGCTCTGCTCCTGTCCGTATGTGTTCGGCCAGGCGTCGACGAGCCGGAAGATGCCGAGTGGACGGGAGTGGACGCGACGCTTCCCAGCCGCTGCCACATGATCGCCGCCGGGGTAGGGGGGTCGGACAGGGCCGAACAGTCCCTGCCGTCCGCCGGGCAGAGGGACCAACGGCCCTGATGTGCCCGGCGGTGCGGAACGTGCTCTCGTCACACGACCGCCGTCCGACGCCGTTGCGCCACGGCTTCGGATCATCTGGCCGTGTTCGCGCATACCGCCATGGCGTGTACGGACGCAACCGCGTGGCCGACCCCGCGGAATCGAGCGACCGGCGCGGGTCAGGTCAGCTTGCGGCAGTGCAGCGCGTCCGGGGTGCGGGAGGAGCCGAGGCGGCCGGTGTAGGCGATGCCGGCCGCGTACTCGTCGGCGGCGCACTGGCCCTTGTAGTGGCCGTGGGCGAAGTCGCCGCCCTTGGGGGACGGGCCCCTGTTGTCACCGCGGTCGAACCAGACCGTGCGGCCGCTCGTGCCGGTGATCGCGCCGGGCCGGGCGGCCGCGCACAGGGCGGCGGAGACGGCGGCGCCGCGGACGCTGTAGCCGGTGAGGAAGTGGCCGTCGGGGCACTGGAGTTTGGTGTATCCGGAGGCCCAGTCGCCGCCGGGCCCGACGTGCCGTTCGTCGACCACCACCTCGTGTCCGCCGGCCGGGTCCCCCAGGGGTCCGGCGGTCACGTCGGAGCACAGGCCGCGGTTGCCGGTGTGACTGAGGCCGAGAAGGCGCTGCCCGTCGGGGCAGACGGCCTTGCGGGCGCCGGAGTTCCAATCGGGGAGCGCGCGCATGCGCCGCGAGGCGATGAAGTCGGCGTGGTCGGGGCTGAGCATCGACCAGTCGGCCACCGGGGCGATGTGTCCGGTGCGGCCCGGGGCCCCGACGAGCCGGGTCCAGGCGGCGGCCCGCCAGTCGTCACCGTCGTACAGGCCCATGCGGTGGCCCGCGACGTCCCAGTGCAGCAGCGCCCAGCCGTTGCCCCTGCGGTTGTCGTGCCAGCCGACGAGCGGCCAGTACGCGAAGTCGGCGTCGGTACGGATCAGGTGGTCGACGAAGTTCGCGAACCAGGCGCGCTGCTTCGCTCCCGTCTCCTCACGGCCGCCGACGCCGAACTCGCTGATCCAGACGGGGGCGGTGAAGTGCCGCTCCCCCTCGGCGGTGACGTAGAGGGCCTGCCGGTTCAGTATGTCGGTCAGCTCGGTGGGGCTCAGGTCCTGGTAGCGGGGGTCGGTGGTCTCGCCGATTCCGGTGGCGCCGCTGTGGTTCGGGCCGGTGTAGCCGTAGAAGTGGGCGGAGTATACGAGTTTGCCGGAGTCGACGAGCGTGTGCGAGAGATGGCGTACGGGCTCCAGGGTGGGGCGCCCGTGCGCGAACCCGTCGACGGGGATGCCGGTCCAGTTGATGCCCTCGACGATGATGAGAAGGTCGGGGTTGGCTTCCGTCAGGATGCGGTCGCCCACGCGCTGGGACGCGGTGAACCAGTCGTGGTTGTCGCCGAGGCCCCAGTTGGGGTCGTCCCAGACGGTCCGGCGTACCTCGTTGTAGAGGTCGGCGCCCACGACGCGCTGGTTGTCCTGGTAGCGGCGGGCCATGAACAGCCAGTCGCTCTCCCAAGCTCCGGTGGACCTGCTCGCATTCCAGCGCTCGTTGCCGTCGACACCGCAGCACCAACGAGTGGTGTTGGTGTGGTTGTTGAGGATCACCGCGATTTTGGAGGCGGTGAGTTCGCGGACCACGACGTCGTAGACCTCGAGCGGGGTCTTCCCTCGCAGGGTGGGGTTGGCGGCGACGGCGCCGTCCGTCACGGGGCGGGTGTCGTGGATCATCTCGTTGGAGAAAGGCAGCCGGATGCTGTTGATCCCGATCTCGTGGAAGCCGGAGATGATCTCGGCCATGGGGGCACGGTCCAGGCCGAGGGGGATCCGGCCGGCGTTCTCGCCCGCGTGGTGGTTGGCGTCGTCGTCCGCGCTGCCCGAACCGTTCCATGTGCCGCTGGCGCCATGCCAGTTGCCGGAGCGCAGCTTGAAACGGTCACCGTCCGCGTCGACGATCCAGCGGCCGCGCGTGCTGAGCGGCGCGGACCAGTCGGGGTCGGAGGCGGCGGACGCGCCGGCCGTGGCGGACGCAGCGCTCGTGCCGGCCGTCGTCGCGGGGTCGGAGACGGAGGGGAGTCCGCTTGCGGACTCCCGTGTCGTCGCGGTGGCGGCGGCAGCGGGCGTCACGGGCGCCAGCAGGAGTACGGCGGCCAGAGTCGCCCTGACGAAGGATCCGCGCACGGTCACCGTCCCGAGGACTAAGTTGTCATGGCGACGACATCATGACGGACGGGGCGCCATGGGTCCAGGCCTACGGAGGAGAACTGCGGGACCGGCCACCCGCACGGTCACGCCGGGGCGGGCTCGGCGAACGCCCGTCGGCTGTGGTGCAGCAACTCCTTTACCGCAGCAGCACTTTGGCCGCTCTTCCAGATCAGGGCGAGCATCGCCGGTGTGTCGACGCCATCGATGAGGCGGGCGGTGAGCCGGTCGCCGTAGCTCGCGGCCATCGACTCGCTGAGGATGGCGACACCGAGCCCGCGGGCAGCGAGGTCCGCGATGGCGTCCGCCGCGCCGGCCTGCAGCGCGATCGCGGGCCGGAGGTCCCGTGCGGCACAGGCCAGGTCGAACGCCGTGCGCAGCCCCGTACCGGAGGGCATGCAGACGATCGGATGGGCGACCAGGTCGCGCAGCGTGACCCGCCGCTGGTGCGCCAAGGGGTGCCCGGCCGGGACCGCTGCCACGAGCCGCTCACTGAGGAGCGTCAACGCCTCCAGCCCGTCCGGGGCGGCGGTCGCGGTTCCGACGAGGGCCAGGTCGACGGTGCCCGCGCGTACACCCTCGACGAGCCGGTCGGAGTTGTCCTCCAGCAGAGCGATCTCCACACCGGGATGCGCCCGGTGGAAGGCGGCGAGGGCGTCGAACAGCGGCGTGACCGTGCAGCCCATGACCATCCCGACCGTGAGCCGGCCCCGGATCAGGCCGGTGACCTCGCCCACCGCCTGGCCCACCGCCCCGGCCGCGGCAAGCGCGGCGCGGGCGGGTCCGAGCGCGGCCTTTCCCGCGACGGTGAGGGCGACGGCACGCGACGACCGGTCGAACAGTTCGGCGCCGAGTTCCCGTTCCAGCCGGCGGATCTGGGCGCTGACTCCGGACTGGCTGATGCGGACCCGCTCGGCCGCCCGCGTGAAGTTCCGCTCCTCGGCGACCGCGACGAAGTACTCCAGCTGCCTCAGTTCCATAGCTGTGGATTCTAGCTTCCAGTAGATCCATCTGTTGGACTTCTGGTCGGCGGGCGGCCACGCTGGAAGCACCGAAGCCCGAGCGAGGCCAGGAGGCACCCATGACGGAGACACCGGAGCACCAGCACGAGGGCGAGTCCGCGTACGAGAAGGCCATGCGGCCCGAGGACATCACGCGCCTGTTCGTCGAACGGTCCAACGCCGGTGACGCGGCCGGAGTCGCCGCGCTCTACGAGGAGGACGCGGTGATGGCGTACCCGCCCGGCGACCGGACCGTGGGCCGGGAGGCGATCCGCGCACTGTGGGAGAAGGTGCTGGCCAACCGCCCCCGCTTCGAGCCGGAGCAGCCGCTTCCGACCCTGGTCAGCGGCGACATCGCCCTCACCTCGACGCCGCCGGGGGACGGGGCGGGTGCCCGCGCGCAGGTCGTCCGGCGCCAGCCCGACGGAAGCTGGCTGCGCCTGCTCGACCAGCCCGAGTTCGTACCGCCCACCGCCGACCGCTGAGCCCTGTTCCCCGGGCCGGAGCGGGGCTCCCGTGCTCTCTTGTGGTTACTCAGGAGCTGGAGGAGAGTGGTCGCCGACCTGGCAGATCGCACTTCTCAAAGGGCTGGGGAACCGGAGGCGCCGGCGCGCAGCGCGTCGAATCCCAGGACCGCCGACCCCTCACCGCTCGCCGCGAGCACGGTCTCCGCCGCATGGTAAGCGGTCGGGTCAACGGCGGTGGGCAGCCGTTCGGGCACCCGGTCGGTCAGCCGTATCCCCACGTCACGGCCGGTGGCCCGGCACTGGTGGGCGAGCAGGTCGAGGGCCTGGAGAGTGGGCTGCGGCCGCCGCGCGACCTCCGTCCCACCCTCCCGGACCGTGTCGAGTAGGGCGCGCATCGCGGCCAGGGCCTCTCGGGCGCGTTCCGCGGTCCCGTCGAGCCGGCCCGCCTCCGCGAACATGTCGGCGGTGCGCGCCGGCACGGTGGTCTCCAGCCCGGCGGTGACCGGCACAGCGCCAGTCGTGCGAGCCGCCCCAGGAGTCCAGCCCGAAGCCTTCGGCGAGAGCCTCGACCAGGGTCGACTTGCCCGAGCCGTTCTCACCGACCGGATAGGTCACCGGTGCGGGGAGGCGCAGACCTTCCGCCATGAGCCCCGCACACAGGGCACGGACCACGGTCATTCTCCCTCGTCCCCGTCGAGCGAGCCACCGGATGCGTACGCGCGTTCGATTATCACACCCCGAGTTTTCCATGGAGCCGCGAGTAGTGAACCGTGGACGGCTGTGGCAAGCGGTGCCCGCAGGCCCATACTGGTGACAATGACAAAGCCAGTTGCACCGAAGCGCATTCTGCCCACCAGCCCCTTCAAAGCCCCGGTCGCACCGCCGCCCAAGCACTTCGCGGTGGGCGACCAGGTCACGCACGACATGTACGGTCTCGGCCGGGTGATCGGCATCGAGGACGGAATCGCGGCACTCGTGGATTTCGGTTCGGCGCAGGAACGGATCCTGAGCCCGTACGCCAAGATGAGCAAGCTGTAGTTGCAGCTGGAGCCGAAGTCGCCGCTGTGGCCTACGTCGCAGCCGGAGCAGCGGCTCCAGGACCGCCGGGCCCGGTCACAACATGCACACGCCAGACCCTTTCACGGCCCCGCACCGAATCGGAGACCTCTCATCGACCTGACCTCGCTGTTCTCCGCCCCGGAAGGGGCACCGCGCCGGGCCACCGCGGCATCGCCACCTCCAGCGGCGGACCCCTTCCAGGCCCCGGACTTCGGGGAGGACGAGACCTTCCTGTTCGAGGACGCGCAAGCACCCTTCCCCGATCTGGACACTGGTACGACCCGGCGCAACACCCGCTAGGGCCTCTCGTTCGGAATCGAGGGACGCCCG
>NZ_JBHSPC010000024.1:0-31316 GCF_042656345.1 Streptomyces incanus | reverse complement strand
GGGTTCGATGCGCAGGGGGCGGGACTCCGTCACCTGGTCCACCTCCGAGACCCTGATCGTCGCCTTCATCGTCCAGGCGCCCGGCAGGGGGAGGTTGAGGTCGCTGGTGGCCCAGTAGCCGCCGCGGTCGGTCAGTCCGGCGTCGATGGGGCCGATGTCCTTCTCGGCGAGGGTGAAGGAGAGACGGAGCTCCGGGATCGAGTCCAGGGCGCCGACGGGGTCGAAGGCCACCGCCTGGACGCCGTTCTCACCCACCCGGCCCGGATCCAGAGTGATCTGCACGCTGCCCTTCCCGCCGGGGACGTCGAGGGAGTACGGGATCGTGATCACCGTCGCCGCGGGCAGTCCGGCGATCGGAGCGGTCTCGGTCGCCATGGCCTCCGCCTCCGCTCGGGCCGGGAGGGTGCTGGTCAGCACCGTCGTGACCAGCAGCACCACGACCGCCACCACCGCTTCCACCAGGACGGAGACGCGCAGGGCGCGGCGATAGCGGTCGAGGGACGTCTCGTTCGGGTCGGATGGGTTGGACGAGCCTGTTGGGTCGGACGAGCCGGACGGGTTGGACGAGCCTGTTGGGTCGGACGAGCCGGACGGGTCCGGGGCGGGTGGCGGGAAATCCGTGGCGCCGTCGTCGGAGGCGGGCAGCGCGGGGTCGGTGGGCGGTGCCTTGCGGGGAGTGGCGGAGGCCACCAGTTCCGGGATCCGTTCCTGCACGACCGCCATAGCCCTTTCCTCACCTTTCCCCGTCTTCGCGGCCGAGGCCACCGAAGCCGCCGTCGCCAGGCCGAGCGTCAAGCGGCGGGACAGGCCCGCCGCCAGCAGCAGTGCGGCCGTCATCACGAGCTTGACGGTCAGGGTCCTCCCGTACGACGAGTCCGCGAGCGCCGACCAGGAGCCGAGGCCCCGCCAGGACTGGTAGACGCCGGTGACGACGAGGACCGTCACCGAGAGGAAGGCGAGGCGGGAGAAGCGGGTGACCGTGGCGACGGGCGGCGGGGTGTCGGCACGGAACAGGATGATGAGCAGGGCCGTGAGGCCACCGAGCCAGCAGGCCATCGCCAGCAGGTGCAGTACGGACGACGTCATCGCCAGCGGAACCTGGATACCGGCCGAGGCGTGCTCGGCCGACGCCCACGTCAACGCGAGGGCGACGGCCAGGACGGTGCCCACGGCGAGCCGGGCGGGCGGTGTCCGGTCGGCCGGCTCACCGTGGCTTCGGGGCAGGCGGGGCAGGCGGGGCAGGCGGGGCAGGCGCAGGAGGACCGCCGCCGTCAGTACCAGCAGGGCGACCCGGGTCAGCAGCGCGATGCCCGGCCGCCCGGTGAGGACGCCGGTGAAGGCCGAGAGGTCGAACGCGGTCGCCGGGGACGTTCCGTTCTCGTACGGAGCCCGCAGCACGAGGAGGACCGCCGTGGACGTCAGCAGCGTCCACCAGCCCGTGACCAGCGGCATCCGCAGCGGGGCGGTGTCCGGCGGCCGGCACAGGGCCGCGAACGCCACCGTGCCGATGAGCAGCGCGGCGGCGATGTACGCGAGATAGCGGCCGGTGTCGTAGAGGCTCGCGGTGATCGGGTGCTCCGCCGGGGCCGCGGGCGCCGCCGGTGCGGTGGGCGAGGGTGCGCCGATGGAGAAGGTGAAGGCGCCGGAGACGGGGTGGCTGTCCGCGGAGACCACCCGCCAGGCGACCGTGTAGGTGCCGTCGTCGAGCCCGCCGGGCAGGCCGGCGCGCGCGGTGTCGGACCTGCCGTCGGCGTGCTCCGGCTCGCCCAGCGGCACCCGGTGGTTGTCGGGGCTGTAGATCCGGAACGAGTCGTCGAGCAGGGCGACGGACTCCGTGAAGGTCAGGGTGACGTGCCGGGGGGCGGACTTGACGACGCTTCCGTCCTCGGGGTCGGCTCCGCGGAGCGCCGCGTGGGCGCTCGCCGGCCCGGCGCTGCCGAGGAGGAGCAGGACCAGCACGGTGCCCAGCAGCACCAGCCCTTGAAGCCGCCGGGCTCCGCGACCGGGCGTTCCGCGCTCCGCTGCTCCGCGATCCGCTGCTCCGCGGCCCGTTCCGTCGCCCCGTCCGCCCGCACCTCGGCCACCGCCTCCGCCCGCCGCCCCGCTGCGCCGTCGCTGCACGTCGTTCCCACCTCCCGGCCATCCGGCAACCCGGCCATCCGGCAACCCGGCAACCCGGCTTCAGGTTGGATACGGACGGGGGGCCCGGAATGCTCACCGCCCGGGCGGGACGACGGTCCGCCCGGCCGGTGCGCATCACCTGCCTCCGAAGGCCGCCTCCCGCGTGAGGAACGCGAGTCGGGCCTTCTTCTCCGGCAGGTACACGTCCGGCAGATCGATCTCGGGCAGGACGACCTCGGGGCCCGCCGTGAAACCCTGCCGCAGGAAGCGGGCGACCGCCTTCTCGTTGGCCACGTCGGGGTCGACCACCACGCGCCTGCGATCGAGGCCCAGCAGGGTGAACCTGATCATGATGGCCAGCAGCGCGGCGGTCCACCCGGAACGCGCCCCCTTCGGGCCGGCCGGAGCGAGCAGCAGGTGGATGCCGATGTCGCCGGGCTCGACGGGGTAGCAGTCGCCGACCCGGTCGGCCTCCGGCTCGTACGTCTGGAGCAGCGCGGCCGGCTCGCCGTCCTTGACGACGAGGTACGCGTGGTGGGTGTCGAGCGTGTCCATATGGGCGTAGATCTCGGCCACTTGCTGCTCGGTGAGGCCGTTCATGCCCCAGAAGACGGCGCGTTCGCCGCTCACCCAGCGGTGCAGGACGGCCGCGTCCGCCGACGGGTCGAGCGGCAGGACGCGTACGGACCCGAAGCCGTCGGCCACTTGCTCATGAACGGCCGCGCGGGACGCGTACGGGTCACACATCGGTGTCCTCCTGAAGCTCATCGGTCTCCTCATGAGTGCCCCGGTCCCGGACCACGTCCTCCCTGCGGAGCCTGTCCCAGTCGGTGACGACCGGGACCAGGTCCCCCGCGAGCCACAGCGGCACCTGGTCGCGGTGGTGGGGGGAGTCCGGGACGCCCGAGGCGCCGAGCGGCACCACCCAGCGGCTGTCCTCGCGGCGGGCCAGGTCCCAGACGTAGCGGGCGGCCGGACCGCGCGCCGCGAGGTCGGTGAGGCCGGGCACGGAGGAGGTGCACAGCACGCAGTCGTGGTCGCCGGACAGAGCGGGTTCGTCGTACGGCGTCGTGGGCGGCAGGGCCCGCCAGGGTGCCAGCCGGTGGGTGTCGCCCCAGGTGCCGGCCGGTGGCCGGGCGGCCACCTCCTCCAGCGCCGCACGCACCGCCGCAGGACGGTCGATGCCGTACAACTCCTTCGCGGTCAGGAGGTGTTCGAGCGCGTAGCCGATCCGCGGAATCAGCGCGAGCCAGGGCTGGAACACCTCCGGGTAGGCCGGGGGCGTGGTCAGCCCGGCGAACGCGGGGTGCCGCGCGAGCTGCCGTACGAGCGCGCCGCGCACCGCCGCGTGGAGCGCCGCGCCGGTGCTGTCCGCGTCCATGTGCCGGTCCCAGTCCAGCAGCCGGTCGCGCAGGCCGGCCGCCGGACCGGTCAGATCGTCGAGGACGGCCACATGGTCCAGCAGGGCGGCGGCGGAGGCGAGGTGGGTGTCCGTGTGGAGGGCGGGCATCTCGGCAGCCGACCAGCGTTCCTGCCGGGCGAGCAGCGCGGCGATACGGTCGGCGCGGTGCGGCGCGGCGAACTCGACGCCGAGGGGGGCCGCCGGGCCGCGCTGGTTCGCCATCACGGCGACGCCGTCGGTCAGGCCGGCGCGCGGCGACTCGTGCCACCCCCGCCAGCCGTGGCCGGGCTCCCACGCGGGCACCGGACGGATCCGGTTGGCCTCGGCCCGTACCGGCACCCGGCCGGCCACCCGGTGCAGGGTGCCGCCCTCGGTGTCGGCGGCCTGGACCACGTTGACCGGCTCGGCCCACAGGTCGACGGCCCGGTCCACGTCGGCGACCCGGCGGGCCCGCAGCAGCGGCAGCAGGGCGCCGAAGCCCAGGTCGCCGGTGACGCGGGGCGGGTAGCGCAGGGCGACGGCGACCGGGGGAGCGCCGGGCTCGGACGCACCGTCCTCGAGGCCCTCGGGGCCCTCGGGGCCGCCGATGATCACCGGCCCCCGGTCGGTCTCGATCACCTCGACCTCGACCGGGTCCTCGCCGGCGACCTCGATGGTCTCGGTGTGCCGGGCGGCCCGTTGCCAGACGCCGTCCGGGCCGAGCGCCTCCACACCGGCACCCGTACGGCGCAACTGCTCCCGGTACAGGTCCTGGTAGTCGGCCATGGCGTTGGTGATCGCCCAGGCGACCGTGCCGGTGTGGCCGAAGTGGGCGATGCCGGGAACGCCGGGCACGGCGATGCCGACGACGTCGAACTCCGGGCAGGACAGGTGGATCTGCTGGTAGACGCCGGGGTCCTCGATGAAGCGGTGCGGGTCCCCCGCGATCACCGCCTGCCCGGTCACCGTCCGCTCCCCGGCGACCAGCCAGCCGTTGCTTCCTGAGGTGCCGGGACCGTCGGCGGCGAACAGTCCCACGGCGTCATGCCCGAGACACTCGACGACCTGCTCGCGCCAGAGCTTCGCGGGGAACCCGGCGAACAGGATGTGCGTGGAGAGCCACACCGCGAGCGGCGTCCAGGGCTCCCACCGGCCGGGCGCGAGGGCGGAACGGGCGAATTCGGGGGCTGCGGTGGGCTTGGGGACCGCACTGGCTGCGGTGGACTCGGGGACCGCAGTGGCCTCAGGGACCGGGGTGGCTGCGGTGGCTGCGAGGACCGGGGTGGCTTCGGGGGCCGGGGAGTGGGAAGTACCCGGGGCCGCCAGCCCTTCGTTGACCCCCTCCACGTACGCCCGGAGCCACTGCCCCGTCTCCGGGTCCCGCCGGTCCAGTTCGGCGAGGCAGCGGCGGGCCGTGTCGGCCAGGCGGACACGACGGGCGAAGCGGTCCCAGGGGAGGGCCTCGGGGCCGAGGAAGGACGCCGAGGTGCCCTGCGCCCTGTGCCGTTCGGTCTCCAACTGCCAGGCCCGGTCGAGGGCGGTGACCCGGCCCTGGACACGGGCGAGTTCGACGGCGTCACCCGCGCGCAGATGCGGAATGCCCCAGGCGTCCCGGAAGATCTCGCCGGCCACTGTGCCCCCATTCGCTTTAAGTTAGGTTCCCCTAAGTAAGCCGTGGCGGAATCGTACGCGAAAGGCGAACGAGCGAGGGGGCAGGGGCGGGCCCGGGAGGGCGCGGTCCTCGAGCCGACGCGCGCCGAGGACGTCGAGTGCGCGGTGCCGCGCGCCGAGGACGCCACCCCGGCTACCGGCGGCTACGCTTCACCGACGGCGGCATGCCCGCCGCGACCGGCGCCCACCCGACGATGCGGGTACGGCTGCGGTTCGACGACACGGGCAAGCCGCACCAGCGGGCGCACACCCTCGTCGACCCCGACCCGGCGGCCGACCACCTTCGGCCTGGAGTTCACCCCGCACGAGGGGCGCACCGGCGACCGGGCGCGGGCGGCGAAGCCCGGGGACACCGGCAAGGAGCTGCTGAAGCGGCTGGAGGACCTGCCCGGGTTCGGCAAGCAGAAGGTGTGGATCTCCCTCGCCCGCTTCCACTTCCTACCGTTCTGGGACGGTTTTTCCAGCGTCACACTCCGCCGCCATGGCTGCGCCCGGAACGTCTGGGCCGGTAGGCTTTCCGTGTGATCTTCAAGCGCATCGGAAACGGCCGGCCGTACCCCGACCACGGCCGGGAAAGCACCCGGTCGTGGGCGGACGTCGCGCCGCGCCCGGTCCGCCTCGATCAGCTCGTCACGACGAAGCAGCAGCTCGACCTCGAGACCCTCCTCGCCGAGGACTCGACCTTCTACGGCGACCTCTTCGCACATGTCGTGAAGTGGCAGGGCGATCTGTATCTGGAGGACGGCCTGCACCGCGCGGTACGGGCGGCGCTCCAGCAGCGCCAGGTGCTGCACGCCCGCGTCCTCGAACTGGGCTGACACTCCCCGCGCGCAGGCCGGTGCTCCACCGGTCTGCGCGCGAGTGACACCAGTCGGTACGCGGACGCCGCCAGTCGATGCGCAGACGCCGCCAATCGGTGCGCAGACGTCACCGATACGTCATTGAAGCCCCTCGAGCCCACCGAATGCACCCCTGTCGGCACTGGGTTTGACCCTTTCGGGTTGGACTGCGCCCTATCGAATGATCATCTGGTAGGCATAGCTGCCGGAGCGCATTACGCTGCGCCCATGAGCATGCTGACTCCTCCCGGCATGGGCGGCCAGTACCAGATCCGGGGTGACAAGTACCCGCGGATGCGCCGACCCCGCCGCCGCGGCAGGCTCGTCGTCCTGACCATCACCTCCGTCGCGGCGCTCGGCGTGGCCGGCTGGGGCACACTGCAGCTCTTCGACGTCTTCACCGGTGGCGGCCACCCCGCCTCCGCGGTCGGCGTCAAGGCGGGCTGTGCCACCAAGGCGAGCCCCTCGCCCAGCCCCAGCCCCAGTGTCGCGCTCCCCGGACCCGACCGGATCACGGTCAACGTCCTCAACGCCACGACCAAGTCCGGCTTGGCCAAGAAGACCGCCGACGAGCTGAGGAAGCGCGGCTTCAAGATCGGCGACGTCGGCAACGCGGCCAAGGAGTACGACAAGAAGGTCAAGGGCATCGGTGTGCTCCTCGGCCCCGCGTCCGCTCTCAAGACCTCGCTGCCGGTGCTCGGCACCCAGCTCGCCGACGCCGAACGCCGCACCGATGCCTCCCGCAAGGGCGGCGAGATCGACCTGATCATCGGCGACGCCTTCACCCGGCTGACGGCCGAGGCGGACGCCGACCGGGCCCTGGCCGCGCTGAACGACCCCGAGCCCGAACCCACCGCGAAGAAGGGCTGCTGACACCCGAGACGGAAGCCCGAGACAGAAGCAGAAGCGGCCGTCCCCGAGCTCAGGAACGGAGCTCGGGGGCGGCCGCTTCGTCCTGCGGTCGTCCCGCGTACGGACGGGCCGGTCCGGCACCGCCCTCCGTACGCGTGCCTACGGCGGACGGCCTACTCGGCCGCCCCGTACATCCGGTCCCCCGCGTCGCCGAGGCCCGGCACGATGTAGCCGTGCTCGTTGAGGCGCTCGTCGACCGACGCCGTCACGACGGTCACCGGGGTGCCGGCCAGCTCCCGCTCCATGACCTCGACGCCCTCAGGAGCGGCCAGCAGCACCACCGCGGTCACATCGTCCGCGCCCCGCTTGATCAGCTCCATGATCGCGGCGACCAGCGTGCCGCCGGTGGCGAGCATCGGGTCCAGCACGTACACCTGACGCCCGGAAAGGTCCTCCGGCATCCGGGTGGCGTACGCCGAGGCCTGCAGCGTCTCCTCGTTGCGGATCATGCCGAGGAAGCCCACCTCGGCGGTCGGCAGCAGCCGGACCATGCCGTCCAGCATGCCGAGGCCGGCCCGCAGGATCGGCACCACCAGCGGGCGCGGGTGGGAGAGCTTGACGCCCGTGGTCCGCTCCACCGGCGTCTGGATGTCGACCTGCTCGGTGCGCACGTCGCGCGTAGCCTCGTAGGCGAGGAGGGTGACCAGCTCGTCGGCAAGACGGCGGAAGGTCGCGGAGTCGGTGCGCTGGTCGCGCAGCGTGGTGAGTTTGTGTGCGACCAGGGGGTGGTCGACGACGTGGAGACGCATGCCCCCACATTAACCGGGCAGGGCCGGGCCCCACTCCCCCGCACACGGCAAGCTCCGCTGCCCGCCACCACCCCTTCGCTGGCGTCAAACCGCCCGTCCGGGGAAAGTGGGAGGAACGGACTGGGGTGATGAAGCAATGCCTGAGCGGAATTCCCGAGACGAGCCGCCGGTACGCGAGACACCCGCCGGCCTGCGCGGCGCATCGGGCACGGTCGGCGCGGTCGGCGCATCGAAGGTGTCCGGAGTGTCCGGGGTACCCGGCATGACCGGACCGCCCGGGGCGGACGAGACGGACGCCGAGCGGCGGCGGCGGCGCGCCCGGTTCCTGCGCGAACTCGCCGAGGCCCGGGAACTGCGCAACCGGGTCCAGCCACGCCGTGCCAAGGCGGCCCGGCTGCGGCACGCGATGCGTATGCGGACCTTCCGCTGGTAGGCACTCCAGGGCCGCCCAGGACGGGACACTCCTGGTGAGCGGGGTGCCGCCGACACGGCGGAAACAGGCCCGGCTGCGGGAAGATCCCGGCTCATGCGGGTGTTTGCCTCGTGGCCGTACGAGGACGGCAGTCCGAGCCGCGTACGATCCGCTGTGGCGGCGGCGAGCGCGCCGACGGGTCCCGGGCAGGCTCCGGGGGGACACTCGATGGCGTGGGATCAAAACTGCCGGACACGGGGAGCCGAAGACGTCCCCTGTCGGCCTTGTTTCTGCCACGATTTTGAACGGGCGGGGCTCGTAGAGCACTCCTCGTCCAGACACCTCCGCCGGGGGAATTCCCAACCGGCACACCTAAGACCAGTGGGAGAGTCACGGTGTACTTCGCCGCACTGCTCGCGCGCACCGAAGACGGGTGGGAAGCGAGCGACACGGAGCTCGACGATGTGGAGACCCTGTCGGATCTGGCCGACCTGGCCCGGGAAGCCGCCCCCGACGAGGACACAGTGCTCGTGCTGATCGAGCAGGAGGACGGCTGGTTCGGTGTCGTCCGCGTGGACGGCGAGGACGACCCTCGTATCTACGTGTCCGACGCCGCGGCCGCCGCCCGCAGCAGCTACGGCGAGATCCTGCTCACCGACGAGCTGCTCGGCCGGAAACCCGGGGTCGACGGCCCCGACCTGGACGCCCTCGACCTCGACGGCACGGAGGACGGTGAACCGGACGACGGCAGCACCGGCGAGGACGGTGTGCCGGATACCGGTCCCACCGATTCCGTGCCGCACGGGCCGGTCGGCGACGCCAAGGTCCTGGACGACCTGGGCGTGAGCGAGAAGGACCTGCGCTCGCTGTCCGGGGACGCCCTCGGCGAGATCGCCGAGGTCCTGGGCGCCGCAGAGGTCCTGGAGACCGTCCGCTGACCGGGCCCACCCCACCCGACCCGGTGCGCGACCCCTGGCGGGCCGCGATGCGCCTCGCCCTGGGCGAGGCGGAGCGGGCCGTCCGGGGCGGGGACGTACCCGTCGGCGCGGTCGTCCTGGCGCCGGACGGCAGCACCGTACTGGCCTCCGGACACAACGAACGCGAGGCCGCCCGCGACCCCACCGCGCACGCGGAACTGCTCGCCCTCCGGCGGGCCGCCGCAACGCTGGGACACTGGCGGCTGACCGACTGCACCCTCGTGGTGACACTGGAGCCCTGCACCATGTGCGCGGGCGCGATCCAGCAGTCCCGGGTCGACCGGATCGTCTACGGCGCCCGGGACGAGAAGGCGGGCGCGGTCGGCTCCCTCTGGGACGTCGTCCGCGACCGGCGGCTCAACCACCGGCCCGAAGTCGTCGAAGGAGTGCTTGCCGAGGAGTGCGCGCGCCTGCTCACGGCGTTCTTCCGGGACCGCTGACGGCGGAGCCGCCGCGTACCGAATACCGATTTCAAACCATCGCGCCGCGTGCTGTAAGGTCTCTCCCGGTAGCGTGTCCGAGCGGCCGAAGGAGCTCGCCTCGAAAGCGAGTGTGGCGCAAGTCACCGTGGGTTCAAATCCCACCGCTACCGCTTCCGAAGGGCCCCGCCGTCAGACGGGGCCCTTCGTGCGATCATGGGCCCGCTCGCAGCAAGAGTGACGCCTGTGCACCACAGTGGCACCAGTGCGCACCAGTGACAGGGGGAGGGCCGCGATGGCGGTGAACGCGAAGAAGGTCGCCGTCTACGTCCTCGTGGTCTTCGCGCTGTATGTGATCATCACGGATCCCACCAAGGCGACCGGCTACGTCCAGATAGCGTTCGAGGGAATATCCGACGCCGCGACCGCCGTCGGAGACTTCATGACATGGCTCGCCAACGGAGGAGACTGATGATCCGCCACTTGGTCCTCTTCAGGCTGAACGAAGGCGTGGAGCGCGACGACCCGCGCGTCGTGGCGGGAGCGGAGGCGTTCCGCTCGCTCGAGGGCAGGATCCCGGAGATCCGCTTCTGGGAGTGCGCCTGGAACATCAGCGACCGGCCCATCGCCTACGACTTCGCCATCAACTCGGCGTTCGACGACGCCCACGCGCTGCGCCGGTATGTGGAGCACCCGGAGCATCAGGCGGGTGTCGGCCTGTGGCGCGAGTTCGCCACGTGGGTGATCGCCGACTACGAGTTCTGAGCCTCCGCCCCAGCAGTCCCCTGTCGCAACGACGGGGGATTTTTGCGCATTCCCGGTACGACGTGCCCTCAACACGGAATATGCGGTGCTTGCACACGGTGAGCATGTCTTGTGATGCTATGACCGCTTTTGACGGATGAGTTGACCGATGAAGAGGTGGCGTTGACCGTGTCGGCCAGTACTGCGCCGCCCCAGGACCAGGTGTCCGCCCTGACTCCGGCTCCGGCTCAGTCCCCGGACACTCCCGCCACGCCCGTCGGCCCGCCCTGCGCCGCTTCTCCTGCCGACCCCCTTTCCGCCGCACCCGCCGGTCCGCCTCCCGCCGGTCCGCCCTCTGCCGTACCACCACCTGCCGTACCACCACCTGCCCCCCTGTCACCGGCCAAGCGCCGCGGGGCGGACACCCGGGCGCTGACCCAGGTGCTCTTCGGCCGGCTCAAGGACCTCCAGCCGGGCACGCCGGAGCACACCCGCGTGCGCGCCGCGCTCATCGAGGCCAACCTGCCGCTCGTGCGGTACGCGGCCGCCCGCTTCCGCTCCCGCAACGAGCCGATGGAGGACGTGGTCCAGGTCGGCACCATCGGGCTCATCAACGCCATCGACCGTTTCGACCCGGAGCGGGGCGTGCAGTTCCCGACGTTCGCGATGCCGACGGTGGTCGGCGAGATCAAGCGGTACTTCCGCGACAACGTCCGCACCGTCCACGTACCGCGCCGGCTGCACGAGCTGTGGGTGCAGGTCAACAGCGCGACCGAGGACCTCACCACCGCCTTCGGACGCTCCCCGACGACCGCCGAGATCGCCGGACGGCTGCGCATCACCGAGGAGGAGGTGCTCTCCTGCATCGAGGCCGGGCGGTCGTACCACGCCACCTCCCTCGAGGCCGCGCAGGAGGGCGACGGACTTCCCGGGCTGCTCGACCGGCTCGGCTACGAGGACCCGGCACTGGACGGCGTCGAGCACCGTGACCTCGTGCGGCATCTGCTCGTCCAACTCCCCGAGCGGGAACAGCGGATCCTGCTGCTGCGGTACTACAGCAACCTCACCCAGTCGCAGATCAGCGCCGAACTGGGCGTCTCCCAGATGCACGTGTCCCGGCTGCTCGCACGCAGCTTCCAGCGGCTGCGGTCCGCAAACAGGATCGACGCGTAACCCCTGAGGGCGAATCGCTCACCAGTACCTTTACCTTTACTTCTTACCTGAAATCCCGTCAGACCCCTTGTTTACAGGGCTGATTCACTCCATGGATGTCGACATGTCACTACAGCGCGTTGCCGACATGTGACATTCTGCCGGAAGCGCGTTTGCCGAAGCTCCGGCTCCGGTATTCAGGTGAAGGCTGCGTTCCTCGGACAGGAACGTCCGCCGCGACCGTCCCGCGACCCAAAGGGGGTGGCATGTCCGCAGACCAGGGCAGCTCGAAGGTGCTCACGCTCGCGGAGAGCGAGACAGCTCCCAATGCTCTCGACGCACTCGGCCCCATCGACCACGTCCCGGCCCTCGCGGCCGCGCCCGCTCCAGACCTTCCGGACACAGCGGCCATCGACACCCGCACCCTGTCCCGCTCCCTGTTCCTGCGGCTCGCCGCACTCGACGAGAACAGCCCGGAGCGCGGCTACGTCCGGGACACACTGATCGAACTCAACCTCCCACTGGTGCGGTACGCGGCGGCCCGCTTCCGTTCGCGCAACGAGCCGATGGAGGACATCGTCCAGGTCGGCACCATCGGGCTGATCAAGGCGATCGACCGCTTCGACTGCGAACGGGGCGTGGAGTTCCCGACGTTCGCAATGCCGACGGTGGTCGGCGAGATCAAGCGGTTCTTCCGCGACACGTCGTGGTCGGTGCGGGTGCCGCGCCGGCTTCAGGAGCTGCGCCTGGCGCTGACGAAGGCCGGCGACGAGCTCTCCCAGAAGCTCGACCGCTCCCCGACGGTCCCCGAACTCGCCGCGGTACTGGGCGTGTCCGAGGAGGACGTCGTCGACGGGCTCGCGGTCGGCAACGCGTACACGGCGTCCTCACTGGACTCCCCGGCGCCCGAGGACGACGGCGGCGAGGGCTCGCTCGCGGACCGCCTCGGCTACGAGGACACGGCGCTGGAGGGTGTGGAGTACCGGGAGTCGCTCAAGCCCTTGCTGGCCAAGCTGCCGCCCCGGGAGCGGCGGATCATCATGCTGCGCTTCTTCGCCAACATGACGCAGTCACAGATCGGCGAGGAGGTCGGCATCTCCCAGATGCACGTCTCCCGGCTGCTCACCCGGACCCTGGCCCAGCTGCGTGAGGGCCTCATCTCGGACTGAGACACACCGATTCGCCGGCAGCCATCGGTTCCCACCATCGGCTACCGGCCCGGACGCGGACCCACGGCCGCCGGGGCGCCCCTCACGGGCGCAACGGCGGCCTCCGCGTGTCCTGGTCGGGTCAGTTCAGCGCCAGCCACGCCACGGCCGCGACGATCGCCACGGCGACGACGATGCCGACGATCAGACCGATACGGGGACCACCACCGCTCGTCGTGGCGGCCTGCTGCCCCTGAGGGGCCTCGTCGACGAACGCGCGGAACATCTGGGTACTGCCGGCGGGGTCGTGGTTGCCCTGCGGGGTCTGGGAGTTAGCCATGGCCCGAGACACTAGCGAACTGCCCGCGGAGGCCCCAAGTGGGGGCGCCCTCAGAGCGATCGCGCAGGGGCACACGCAGGGGCACACACGCGGGCACACGCCGCTCGACGGCACGGGCTGGGTGCGGCCCGCGTACGCCCCGTGTGCCCCCCCGCGGGCTGCCGGGGTGCGCCGGAGCGCGGCCGGGTGTGCGGCTGGAGTGCGGCTCGAGCGCCCGGCCACTGGTGCCGAGCGGCCGACGAGTCACCCCACCTGCATGTTTACGATTCACAATACTTGTCTTTGCCAAGTTTTGGAGCGCTAGGACCCCTTTTTACTTGCCTCTAGCAACCATTCACTTCTATCGTTGCCCTAAGCAACGAACCGGAGGTGTCATGGCCGAGCAGGCGCAGTACGAGGAGCTGGTACGGCAGCTCAGTGCCTTCAGCGCGGTGAAGCGGGAGCTGCGCCGGAGCATGCCGGCCGACTGCCACAGCGGCTCCGCTGCCGTGCTGACGGCCCTCGGCCGCCACGGCGACATGCGCATGAGCCGGCTCGCCGAACTGCTCGCCGTCGACCTCTCGGTCACCAGCCGCCAAGTCGCCCATGCGGTCGAGCTCGGCTGGATCGAGCGCTCCCCCGACCCCTCCGACAAGCGCTCCCGCATCCTGCGCCTGACCCCTACGGGCCAAGTGCAGCTCGACGCCTTGTTCCAACGGGCCACCCAGATGCTCGCCGATCGTCTGGACAACTGGTCCGACGACGAGATCGGCCTGCTCGCCCAGCTCATGTCCCGGCTCCGGGACAGCTTCGGCGACTGCCGCCGGTCCACGCCCCTCGCGACACCACCGCCCAGCGCCGCACCGGCTGCGGCCCCCGCGCCGCCCGAGGCTGCCGCACCTTCCGCGGCTCCCGCGCCACCGGCTCCTCGCGCCCCCCAGGACACCGAGACCACCCGTACACCCGCAAACGCGTAAGAGAAGGAAGTCCATGGCAACGACCACACCGACTGGTGTGCGGGCTCAGGCCGAACACGGGGGAGAATCCTCCGGAAGCGGCACTCCCATGTCCCACCGGCAGATCCTGGAGGCACTGTCGGGCCTGCTGCTCGGCATGTTCGCCGCGATCCTGTCCTCCACCATCGTCTCCAACGCCCTGCCCGAGATCATCACCGAACTCGGCGGCGGCCAGAGCGCCTACACCTGGGTCGTGACGGCGGCGCTGCTGTCGATGACCGCGTCCACCCCCCTGTGGGGCAAGCTGGCCGACCTGGTCAGCAAGAAGACACTGGTCCAGACGGCCCTGGTCATCTTCATCGTGGGCTCCCTGGTCGCCGGCATGGCACAGAACCCCGGCATGCTGATCACGGCCCGGGTCATCCAGGGTCTGGGCGCCGGTGGTCTGACCGCGCTGGCCCAGATCATCATGGCCGCGATGATCTCCCCCCGGGAGCGCGGCCGTTACTCCGGCTACCTGGGCGCGACCTTCGCCGTCGCGACCGTGGGCGGCCCGCTGGTCGGCGGTGTGATCACCGACACTTCGTGGCTCGGCTGGCGCTGGTGCCTGTACGTCGGTGTGCCGTTCGCGCTGATCGCCCTGGTCGTACTGCAGAAGACCCTGAAGCTGCCGGAGACCAAGCGCAAGGTGAAGGTCGACTGGGCCGGCGCCTCCTTCATCACCGCTGCCGTCAGCCTGCTGCTGATCTGGGTCACCTTCGCCGACGACAAGTTCGCCTGGGTGTCCTGGCAGACGTACGCGATGGTCGGCGGCGCGCTGCTGCTCGCCCTGGTCTTCCTGTTCGTCGAGACGAAGGCCGCCGAGCCGATCATCCCGCTGCGGCTGTTCCGCAACCGCACCATCACGCTGGCCTCGGTCGCCTCGCTGTTCGTCGGTATCGCGATGTTCGCCGGCACCATCTACTTCAGCCAGTTCTTCCAGCTGGCCCGGAACGAGTCCCCGACCATGTCGGGTGTCCTGACCATCCCGATGATCGGCGGTCTGTTCGTCTCCTCGACCGTCTCCGGTCAGATCATCACCAAGACCGGCAAGTGGAAGGCCTGGCTCGTCGCCGGCGGCGCGCTGCTGACCGCTGCTCTGGGGCTGCTGAGCTCCATACGCTACGACACCCCGTACTGGCACATCGGCGTCTTCATGGCGATCATGGGCCTCGGCGTCGGCATGATGATGCAGAACCTGGTGCTGTGCACGCAGAACCAGGTCGACCCGAGCGACCTCGGCGCCGCCAGCTCCGTCGTCACCTTCTTCCGGTCGCTCGGCGGCGCGGTGGGCGTCTCGGTCCTCGGCTCGGTCATGGCGACCCGGATCAACCGCTACGCCGAGGACACCATCGACTCGCTGAGCCCGCAGGAGCAGGCCGCGGCCGCCCAGTCGCTCGGCTCCGGTGAACTGCCGAACATGGACCTGCTGCCCGACGGCATCCGCACCTGGCTGGAGAGCGCCTACGGGCACGGCATCGCCGACATCTTCCTGTACGTCACGCCGGTCGCCTTCATCGCCGTCCTGGCGACCCTGTTCATCAAGGAAGTCCCGCTGCGGACCTCGGGCGCGCTGGCCCAGGCCGCCGAGTCGCTCTCCGCCGCACCGGTTCCGGTGACTGCCGGGGCGACGGGCGAAGCCACCGGCGGGGCGGCCGAGGCCGACACCGCCGACGCCAACGCCCCGAGTCGGTCCGGCTCCGCTTCGGCCTCCGCCGGCGGCAAGGGCAACGGCCTCACCGGCCCCGGCAAGTAGTCCGGACTCCTTCGAACCACCCGACCCCGGCCCGCGGCGGGCGGCGCGCTCTCAGCAGAGGCGCGCCCCCGCCGCGGGCCGGTCCTTTTCACCGGGTTTTCCTCGCCGGTCCTCCTCTCGGGTCCTCCTCTCGGGTCTTCGCTCCCCACGGCCGGGCGAGGCACCCGCCGGCACCCGGCGTCGGTCCTAGGCTGGCGCCATGGCACCGAACATCGCGACAAACACCCGTGTCTCCCTCGACGAGTTGCTGGACTTCGTACGGCCCCGGCACCGCGCGATCCTGCTGACCCGGCGGGCCGACGGAAGCCCTCAGGGGTCGCCGCTGACCTGCGGGGTCGACGACTCCGGCCGCATCGTGCTCTCCACCTACCCGGAGCGCGCCAAGACCCGCAACGCCAAGAGGGACACCCGCGTGAGCCTGATCGTCCTCAGCGACGAATGGAACGGCCCCTGGGTACAGATCGACGGCCCCGCCGAGGTCATCGACACGCCCGAGTCGGTGGAGCCGCTCGTGGAGTACTACCGGAACATCGCCGGCGAGCATCCCGACTGGGACGAGTACCGGGCGGCCATGGTCAAGCAGGGCAAGTCGATCATCCGGATCACCCCGGAGCGGTGGGGCCCGGTGGCGACGGGCGGCTTCCCGGCACGGCTGGTCGAAGGGGCGTAGCGAGCGGGCGGCTTCCCGGCACGGCTGGTCGAAGGGGCGTAGCGAGCGGCCGGCTTCCCGGCACGGCTGGTCGAAGGGGCGTAGCGAGCGGCCGGAGGGTCCGAGACGGGGGAGGTCGGGCCCGGCCGGCGGGAACAGCCAGGGGCGGCACACCTGGCGCACCGACCGTGCACACCACGGCGATCAACGCCAGGGACGCGGCGACGAGCGGGTCCGGAGCGTGCGCGGTGTGCCCGCTCTTCGCCGTGGACCCGGCCGTCGCCGTCCGCTCACGACACCGCGGGCTTGATCAGGTACCCGGCACCGCGCCGGGTGTGGATCATCGGCTCCCGGCCGGCGTCGATCTTCCGGCGCAGATACGAGATGTACAGCTCGACGATGTTCGCCTGCCCCCCGAAGTCGTAGGACCAGACCCGGTCGAGGATCTGCGCCTTGCTGAGCACCCGCCGCGGGTTGCGCATCAGGTAGCGCAGCAGCTCGAACTCGGTGGCGGTGAGGTGGATGCCCACCCCGGCCCGGGTCACGTCGTGGCTGTCCTCGTCCAGCGTGAGATCGCCGACGACCAGCAGGGACTCGGACCGGCGGTCGGCCGCGCCGGAGCGCCGGATCAGCCCGCGCAGCCGCGCGACGACCTCCTCCAGGCTGAACGGCTTGCTCACATAGTCGTCGCCACCGGCGGTCAGGCCCGCGATCCGGTCCTCGACCGCGTCCTTGGCGGTGAGGAAGAGGACGGGCACATCCTGCTGTTCGCGGCGCAGCCGCCCGAGAACGGACAACCCGTCCATGTCAGGCAACATCATGTCCAGGACGACGGCATCGGGCCGGAACTCGCGCGCGGCTCTGACGGCGCCCCGGCCGTCCCCCGCGCTGCGGATCTGCCAGCCCTCGTAACGCAGGGCCATGGACAGCAGTTCGGTGATCGACTGCTCGTCGTCCACCACCAGCACGCGGACGGGGCCCCCGTCCGGCCTCAGCAGTTCGGTGCGCCCCTGGGGCGCGGTCGTGGTCATGCTCCACACCGTCGCGAGGGGCTCTGAGAGCGCCCTTTCGGAAGTCTGTGTTTTCCCTGAGAAATCCTCGGGCCGCTCCTCCACCTCCCTGGCCCTCTTGTCAGCCGACGGTGCTGCTTTCGCTTCCGCTTTCGTTCTCCCGCAGGCCGAAGAGTCCGGCCGCGTTGTCGTGGCACACCGCCCGCAGCCATGCGGACCCGAGCCCGAGCCGCTCCAGGGCGTGGAGCTGATGGAGGTACGGGTACGGGATGTTGGGGAAGTCCGTGCCGAGCAGGATCCGGTCGCCGAGGTCGGCAAGCCGGGGCAGGGCCCGCCGGGGGAACGGCGCCATGCGCTCGGCGAAGTCGGTGAACGCCATCGTGGTGTCCAGCCGCACCTCCGTGCAGCGCTCGGCGAGGTCGAGGAAGTCCTCGTACTCGGGCATCCCGAGGTGCGCCACGATCAGACGCAGCCGGGGATGCCGGGCCAGCACCCGCGCGATCGGCTCGGGGCCGGTGTACGTACCGGGCGCGGGCCCGGAACCGCAGTGGATCACCACCGGGACGCCCGCCTCGGCGAGCACGCCCCAGGCACCGTCGAGCAACGCGTCGGCCGGGTCGTACGCCCCCACCTGCACATGCGCCTTGAAGACCCGTGCCCCCGCTTCGACGGCGTCCCTGACCAGGCTCTCGGCCCCGGGTTCGGGGAACAGCGTCGAGGTGTGCAGGCAGCCGGGCGTACGACGGGCGAAGTCGACCGCCCAGCCGTTCAGCCACCGCGCCATGCCGGGCTTGTGCGGATAGAGCATGGCAGTGAAGGCACGCACCCCGAACTCCCGCAACAGCTCGGCCCGTTCGCTCTCCTCCTGCCGGTAGGCGATCGGCCACTCGACCCCGCCGGTCAGTGGCCCGAGCGCGTCGAAGTAGGCCCATACCTTGCGCAGCACCCGCTCCGGCATGAAGTGCGTGTGTACGTCGACGAGCCCGGGAAGTCCGAGCCCCTCCCAGAAGCGCCGCACGTCAGCGGCCTCGGCACGGGCGGATGCCGTGAGGTGATCACTCATGCCGCCACGATCACCCGTGACCCGGCTCCCGGTCCACCCCCTGCCGCCAGGACGGGCCGACGCACCGGACGGCCCACCGCCCGGGTCACCCAGGCCCCCGCGAACCAAATGCCCGCCCACCCGATGACCGCCCACCGGATGACCGCGAACCGGATCAGAACAAGCCGTCCTGCACTCCCACCCCCTCCCCGGCCCCCCTGAGCGCCTTGAGCGCCTTGACCGGCACGTCGAAATTCCTGCCCTCCGCCGGAACCAGCCCCCACCCGAGGAGGAACCGCGTATCCAGCACCACCACGCCGCCCTTCGTCGCCAGATGAAGATCCGGCCCGGCGGCGGCCACCAGTTCCCCGCTCACCACGCCCCCGGGAACCAGCTCGCTCACTTCCCCGAAGGCGGCCGGTGCCCCCGCCAGCCCGAACACCTCGACATGGTCGACGGGCCGGAACACCTCACGGTCCAGCGACTCCGGCCACCCGGCCAGAGCGACCGCCCGCCCGTGCACCTCCGCGAGCTCCGCAGCCCGTTCGGCCCCCGTGCCCGGAAGTGCCGCGCGTACCACCCGCTTGTCCGCGTAGGGAATCCTGTCGGCCACCCGGAGTGCGGCGCGCAGCAGCTCCTCGGTGCGCCGCGCCGCCATCAGCGGCCCGGCCCCCAGCCAGCTGAAGCAGACCGCCCCCTGCTCCAGCAGCCGCGCCGGGCCCCGCGCCACCCCGGTGATCCCGACCTTGACCATCCCGGGACCGAACCAGGCCAGATATACGCGGTACGGACGCGGATCGTCCGCGAGGGTGTCGGCGGCCACGGAGTGCGCCCGGTCCAGCCACGCGCACTCCTCGCACCGCGCTCCCGTGCCTCGCCCCGGCACCACCGCGCCGAGCGGACACGCATGCCCCCGTGCCCCCACGCATGTCCTCACTCCCCCTTCCGCGACCGCGAAGGCCACCCGCTTCCCCCAGGTCAGCGCGCTGTGCCGCCCGCCGTCCCACGCCAGCACGGGACCGCTTGCCGACCACCGCAGCCCCGAGCATCTCCACGTCTGTGCCATCTCTGACGAGACTAGGGGCCGCCACTGGCAACGGGCCGCACGGAGCCTCAGCGCACGGAGCCACCGGCATCCGCGGGGCCCGGCTCACCGCGCTCTTCGCCGACCACGGCCCCGAGGAGATCGCCGTCCTGAGCGACTGGTCCACCCGCGCGAACGCCCTCACGGCCGGCTACCTCGAGGAACACGGCCGCACCAAGTGACGAGGCGCGCGGCGCGGCACCCGAGGTGCCGAGCACACCCCGGGGTGCAAACCTGGATGGCGAGACGCACCGCTCGGGGACCACTCGGGGCAGCCGAAAGGGCGAGCACATGGCGAGCAATGTCAGCGGAACGCACCACCGGACCGAATGGGAGCCGCGCAGCGCCTGGGCGACGGGCTGGACCGCGGCGGCGGCGGTGCTGATGACCTTCGGCGGGATCATGGCGATCTTCGAAGGCATCTCCGCCATCGCCCATGACGACGTCTTCGTCACCACCCGCAACTTCACCTACGCGTTCAGCCTGACCGGCTGGGGCTGGGTCCACCTGATCCTCGGTGCCCTTGTCCTGGTGGCCGGACTCGCCCTCTTCAGCGGAGCGGCCTGGGCCCGCGCCACAGGTGTCGTACTGGCCGGACTGAGCATGATCGCCCACTTCGTATGGCTGCCCTACGCACCGCTCTGGTCGATCGTTCTCATCGTCATCGACGGCTTCATCATCTGGGCCCTGTGCTCACCACGCCGCGAACCGGCGCCCCGAACCTAGGAACGCCCCTCCCCTCCGGCCCTCTCCCCACCCCCCATGGAAAACAGCCGCACCCTCGAGACGGCCACGGCACGGAGCACCCTGTGGCGCTGGCTCGCCCAGGCTGCCGCCGCGACCGTCCTGGTCACCGCCTACTTCCTGCTCCCCCTCGACGACCTGGGCCCTCGACGCCCGACCCTGAGCTGGACGCTCTTCGTCCTGGCCCTGGCACTCATCGCCGCCCTGCTGCTCCAGCAGATCAGCCACGTCCTCCTCGACCACCCGCACGCCCGGCCCGGACTGGTCATC
Organism: Streptomyces incanus; assembly: GCF_042656345.1. Classification (NCBI taxonomy): domain Bacteria; kingdom Bacillati; phylum Actinomycetota; class Actinomycetes; order Kitasatosporales; family Streptomycetaceae; genus Streptomyces; species Streptomyces incanus. The sequence goes on along the minus strand of NZ_JBHSPC010000024.1, from coordinate 10,922 downwards.
CCCCTGCTGATGAGCCTGTCCATCCTGGTCTTCGCCACGACCTACCAGGCCCTGGCCCAACGCCCCGGCGAACTCATCGGCCTCGACACCCGCCTGGACGCCCTGTACTTCACGATGATCACCCTCGCCACCGTCGGCTACGGCGACATCACCCCGCACGGCCAGACGGCCCGCCTGGTCACCATGCTCCAGATCCTCTACACCTTCATCTTCCTCACCGCGGCGGCCACGGCCCTGAGCCGCCAGCTCCGCACCGCGTTTTTCCGCCGCCGAACCGACCACCACCACAGACCCTGACCCCGCCCGACCCCGCCCGATCCCGTCCCGGGCGGGCTCCACCGTCGGAGTGAACTCACCCGAAGCCACAGGATCGAACCTCGGCGATCGAACCTCGGCCCGCCCTCTTCTCGCACGGCAAGAGCCCCACTGGATCAACCAGTGGGGCTCTTGTCTCTGTGCACTCGGCAGGATTCGAACCTGCAACCTTCTGATCCGTAGTCAGATGCTCTATCCGTTAAGCTACGAGTGCCTGTTTTTCAGTTTTCTCGCCGCTCCCGGCCCTCTGCGGGCTCGCTCGCGGCGACAGGAAGAACATTACATGACCGCCGCCGCCATGTGAAATCCGTTTGCCCCGCCCCTTGTGACCTGCGAAAACTGCGACAGAAGACCGGGCATACGACGAAGCCCCGGCCGAGTGGACCGGGGCTTCGTAATCGGTGCGGAGGCGGAGGGATTTGAACCCTCGATGGGCTTTAAGGCCCAAACCGCATTAGCAGTGCGGCGCCATAGACCGGACTAGGCGACGCCTCCGTGCACAACCTTCCGCACGCGAGCGCGGTTCAAGTGGTGCGTGCCGATGATGACACAGCCGTGCGTGGTGTCACCAATCGCCCCCCACGGTACTAGGCGCGATGGCCGCAGAGCAAAGTCTTTCCGACGGTCGCGTGGCGGGCCCGTCCTCGCCGTCACCCCAAGGACGTATGGGCGTGCGACCGAGACAGTGGGACGGACCGAGCGGGGCAGGGACCGCGTGGAGATCCCGTAACGGTTCGGGCCGTGGCAGGGCAGGCCACGGTCGGCGAGGGCCGGTGGGCGCGTCACATCACCGTCACGTTACGTGCGACCTCGGTCTCATCCGGCGTCGCGAGCGCAACCCCAGCCCTTAGACTCCCTCCGGTGACACGTTGAGGGCCGGTTGGCAAGATGGCCCGAACGGTCGGCACGTCGCGAAACAGGAAGGAAGCGTCTCGTGAGCAGCAGGCCATCCCGAGGCACTGCTCGCCTCGCAGCCATACTGGACGCGCTCCCCGACGCCTTGTTGCTGGTCAACGCCAACGGGACGGTCGTCAACGCCAACACCATCGCCCTCGAGGCCTTCGAGACCCCGGGCACCGCTCTGGTGGGGCGTGGGCTGCTCGACCTGCTGCCGGAGTTCGACTCCAAGCTCATCCCCGGCTCCATGCGCCGGCCCGACCACATCGACCCGCGGGCCCGTACCAAGCCGACGCGGATGGTCGCCCGGCGGACCGATGGAACCGAGTTCCCGGTCGAGGTCACCAGTGCGAATCTGGAGACCGGTCAGCAGGCCTACGACACTTACGGCTACACCGGCGACGAACTGCTGATGCTCGTCGTACGCGATCTGTCCGGCACCGTGGACACCGAGGCCGAGCTGGCGCGTTCGCAACGGCAGACCGAGATGATCCTGCGGGCCGCCGCCGAGGGTGTCGTCGGGACGGACACCGACGGGCGGATCGTCCTCGTCAACCCGGCCGCCGCCCAGATACTGGGCTACCGGGCCAGCGACCTCGGCGGGCGAGAGCTGCACACCCTCATCCTCCACTCGCGCGCCGACGGCTCCCCCTTCCCCTACGACGAGTCCCCGCTCGCCGACACCCTGCGCTCCGGGCGCAAGCACCGGGTGCGCGGCCAGGTGCTGTACTCCAAGAGCAACGACAAGGTGTCGGTCGACCTGACGACCGCGCCGGTACGCGACGGCGACCAGCTCGTCGGCGCCGTCATGACCTTCACCGACCGGCGTCCCTACGACACGCTCGTCAAGGAGAAGGAAGAGACCGAGCGGCAGCACGCGGAGGAACGGGAGCGGATCGCCGAGGAGCACGCCTCCGAGCTCACCGCCCTGCGCCAGGAGCAGGTCCGCGAGCTGGAGGAACTGCGCGAGGCGCACACCGAGGAACTCGCCGCGAACGAGGAACGGTACGCCGCGCTCGGCGAGCGGGAGAAGGACCGCTTCGAGGCCCTCGCCGGCCGGCACGAGCAGCTGCTGACCCTGCTCGGGCAGTCGCTGAGGGGCCCGCTGGAGGAGCTGCGCCGCGACCTTGCCGCGCTGGCCGCCGACGACGCCGGACAGCTGTGGCCCGAGGCCAACCAGGTGCTCCATCACCTGTCGGCCGGCTACTCCCGGATCACCACCCTCATCGACAACGTCCTCGGCTTCCAGCGGCTCGACGCCGGGACGGGCGGCATCACTCGTACGAAGGTGATGCTCGACGCCGTCGTCGCCGCCGGTGTCGACGGGGCCGTGGAACTCATCGGGCCGGGCCGGGTTCAGTTCGCCGTGCATGCGCCGCCCATCGAGGCCGAGGTCGACTCGCGGCTGCTCGCCACCGCCCTCGCGCATCTCGTCGCGGATGTCGCGGGCGTCGACTCCACCGGCAGCACTCCCGTGTCGGCGGGCGGTTACCTGGACAACACGGTCGTGGTAGCGGCGGCACAGCGCGGCGAGGTCGTACGGATCGAGGTGCGCGGGCCCTACAGCGGCGGCGATCCGGTGCACGAGCCGATCGTGCGCGGGATCGTACGGGCGCACGGTGGTGTGCTGCAGACACACGAGGTGCCGGGAATGAGCGGCAGCGCGTTCGTCCTCGAGGTGCCCATCGGGGCCGGTGCGGGTGCCGTCGCCGCAGGTCAGGCGACTGCCCAGCTCGCGTTGCCCGCCGGAGTGCCGGCGGGCGAGGCACCGGGTGGGGCGCCGGTGCCGGGAGCGGTGCCAGGAGTGGTACCGGCCGAGGGGGCTGCCGCTGTCGCGGGCGGTCAGCAGGGTTCCGGTGGCGGACGGCGGAGGGCCCGCCGGTCCTCGGTGGACGCCTTCCTGGAGAGCGAGGTGCCGGGGCCGGACGACGGTTCCGGCGCCGGTACGGAGCCCGCGGCGCCCACCGGACGGCGCAGGCGCCGGACGGCCGCGGCTGCCGCGGCGGTCGCGGAGCCCGCGCAGCTTCCGGCTCAGGCGTCCGGTGAGGACGCGGTGGCGGTGTCCGGCGGGACCGGACGGCGGCGCGGCCGGCCGGCCGAGGGCACGGAGGCCGCAGCCCCTGCCGCCCCAGGTGCGGTCGCCGGTGCGGTCGGCGCCGGGGGCGGAGTGTCCGAGGGGGCCGTTGTCACGGCCGCCGAGTACGCGGCGGGGTCCGCCGCCTCGAATACCGGGCTGGGCGGGACCGTACCGCCGCAGGGCGTACCCGTCCCGGCGGGGGGACAGCGTGTCCGGCAGGTTTCCGGTGAGCAGCACGCCCTGCCGCCCGCGCTGCCCGCGGTCGACAGCGAAAACGGAACGACCGGTGCCTCCCAGGGGCCGGGCCGGGATCAGGCTTCGGGACAACAGGGCCAGACGCAGGAGCAAGGGCAGCAGACTCAGGCGACCGGGCGACGCCGGCGTGCGCTGGCGGCGGCCACCGAGCGGGCGGCGGCGCAGGAAGCCGCGCCCCGTACGGTGTTCGCCCTGCCGCCCGCCGAGGCGGACCAGGAGGAACAGGCCGGGGCGATCGGGGCCATCGGGGCCATCGGGGCGGTCGGTGCGGTCGGACAGGGCCAGACACAGGGCTCGGTACAGGGCTCGGTGCAGGGCTCGGCTCCCGTGGTGATGCCCGGATCGACCGCCTCCGGTGACGCGCTGACCGACGGGGGGCGCCATGACGCCGTCCCGCACGACCAGTCCGACGATCACACCCCTCCGCAGCCGCACCCCACCAGCGCCCCGACGGGCCGCCGCCGACGGGCCGCCGCCCAGCAGGCCGAGCAGAGTACGGTCCCTTCGCCGGCGCAGGCCGCTCAGGTCCAGGCACCAGTCCGGGTGCAAGCACCGGTCCAGGCCCCGGGGGGTGCGGCCGGAGGCGCCGCCCAGCCGGTTCCCGTACCAGTGGCGCCTGTGCCGGGGGCCACCCCAAACGGTGCCCCCGTACCGCCGCAGGGAGCGGCCCTTCCGTCGGCCGTTCCGCCGCAGGGCATGACCGGGCAGGGGCAGCTGCCTCAGGCACAGGTTCCGGCAGCGGCGGCAGCAGCACCCCACGATCAGCTCCAACCGGCCTCCGCCGGGCAACCGTTGCCCCAGCCGGCGGTGCTGCCGCCCGCTGCACAGGCACAGCCCGTCGCTCCGGTCGCGGAGCAGCCCGCTTCCGTGGCCCAGCCGCTGCCCGCCGAGGCCGTGCCCGGCCAGGGGACTCCGCCCCAGGGCGCCCCGTCCGCGCAGCCGCCGTGGCCCGCCGCCGGTGACATTTCCGGCACCGGAACTCCCGTACCGCCGCAGGGTGCTCCCGTTCCGCCGAACGGCATGCCTGTGCCGATGCCCGTGCCGGGCACCCCGCTGCCTCCCGAGAACGCGACGGTACCCTCGCAACGGGCCGCTCAGCCGCTCCCCGTCGAAACGTCGGCTCCGGTGGCCCCGGTGGCTCCGGTGGCTCCGGTGGCTCCGGTGGCCCCGGTGGCTCCGGTGGCCCCGGTGGCTCCGGTGGCTCCGGTGGCTCCGGTGGCTCCGGTGGCCCCGGTGGCTCCGGTGGCTCCGGTGGACCCGAACTCGACCCAGGGGCGTGCGTTCAGCGTGCGCACGCTGGGGCAGGGTGTGCCGTTCACCCGGCAGGCCGCCCAGGTCCAGCAACCGCTGCCGTCGGCCACGCCTCCCCCGCATCAGCCGGGCGGCTCGGGCCGCCGCCGCAAGCTCGGTACGCGCCCCGACCCGGCCGCGGGCCAGGAGCAGAGCGCGCACCCGCACGCAACGACCGGATCCGCCCCCACCCAGCGGCAGGCCCAGGCAGCGACCCAGGCCCCTGCCCGCGCCCAGACACCCGCGCGGCCCCAGGCGCCAACACAGACACCACCGCCCCAGCAGCCCCAGCCGCAACCCCCGTCGCAGGCACAGCCTCAGTCTCAGTCGCAGCACTCGACCGCCGGTCAGCCGGGGCAGTCGAGTCAGCCGGGGCAGTCGCGGCTCACGCCGACGACCGAGGGCACGGGGCGCTCGTACGCCATAGGTGCGCCGGACGCGGACGCGGCCGAGGGACCCGAGCCGCTGGACGGTCCGGGCGGGGCCGTCGAGGTGGCGGACCCTCCGCGTCCGCAGCCGATGGACGACGAGCTGCCGCCGGAGCCCTTGGACAACCCGCGCCGGCTGCTGGTGTGGCCCGCGCCGGACGTCGCCACGCAGCAGGCACTGAGCGACCGCGGCTACCGGCCGGTGATCGTGCACTCGCGCGAGGAGGTCGACGCCCAGATCGCGGCGTTCCCCGCCGCACTGTTCGTGGACCCACTGACCGGACCGATCACCCGTACGGCGCTCCAGTCGCTGCGGACGGCGGCGGTGGCCGCCGAGGTACCGGTGCTCGTCACGGCCGGACTGGGGCAGGCCTCGCGCGATGCCGCCTACGGCGCCGATCCCGCCGTCCTGCTGAAGGCCCTCGCCCCACGGGACAGCGAGCAGCACCCGCCGCGGGTGCTGCTGATAGAGGAGCACGCGGAGATCGCGCTCGCGCTGACCGGAACGCTGGAGCGGCGCGGGATGCAGGTCGCGCGGGCCGCGGGCGACGCGGACGCGGTGACGCTCGCGGGGCAGTTCCGGCCGAACCTGGTGGTGATGGACCTGATGCAGGTACGCCGTCAGCAGGCCGGGATCGTGGACTGGCTGCGGGCGAACGGGCAGCTCACCCGCACCCCGCTCGTCGTCTACACCGCCGCCGTCGACCAGGGGGACCTGCCACGGCTGGCCTCCGGCGAGACGGTGCTGTTCCTCGCGGAGCGCTCCACGAGCGACGAGGTGCAGGACAGGATCGTCGACCTGCTGGCCCGCATCGGCACCAACTGAGCCGCGCCGCATCCGTTCCAGAGGAACCGCGCCTCCGGGCGCACGACGGGGCCCCGCGCACATCGGCCTGATGACCGGCGTACGCGGGGTGCGTCACAGCGTGTCGGGGGCATCGGAGCGCGTCAGAGCTGGGTGACGTCCAGCGCGCCCTCGGCGTACTGCCTGCGCAGCACCTTCTTGTCGAACTTGCCGACGCTCGTCTTCGGCACCGACTCGATCACCGTCCAGCGCTCGGGCAGTTGCCACTTGGCGACCCTGCCCTCGCCGACGAGGAACTCGCGCAGGGTGGTGAAGTCGGCGGTCGCGCCCTCCTTGAGGACGACCGTCGCCAGCGGGCGCTCGCCCCACTTGTCGTCCGGGACCGCGACGACGGCGGCCTCGGCGACGTCCGGGTGGGACATCAGCGCGTTCTCCAGCTCGACGGAGGAGATCCACTCACCGCCGGACTTGATGACGTCCTTGGCCCGGTCGGTGAGGGTGAGGAAGCCGTCGGGGGAGATCGTGCCGACGTCGCCGGTCTTCAGCCAGCCGTCCTCACTGAACTTGTCGGCGGGGCGCAGGGGTTCGGCGTCGGTGCCGTTGTAGTAGGCGCCGGCGATCCAGGGGCCGCGCACCTCCAGCTCGCCCGCGGACTCGCCGTCCCAGGGGAGCCGTTCGCCGGCGGGGCCGGTGAGCCGGGCCTCGACACCGGCCGGGAAGCGGCCCTGGGTCAGGCGGTAGGCGAGCTCCTCGTCGGTGCCCACGGCGTGGGCCGGCGGGCGAGCGATGGTGCCGAGGGGGGAGGTCTCCGTCATGCCCCAGGCATGGCAGACCCGCATGCCGAGTTCGTCGAACGCCTCCATCAGGGAGGGCGGACAGGCCGAGCCGCCGATGGTGACCTGGGTGAGGGAGGAGACGTCGCGCGGCTTGGCCAGCAGTTCGGCCAGCAGGCCCTGCCAGATGGTGGGGACGGCGGCGGCGTGAGTCGGCCGCTCGCCCTCGATCATCTCGGCGAGCGGCACGGGCTGCAGGAAGCGGTCCGGCATCAGCATGTTGACACCGGTCATGAAGGTGGCGTGCGGCAGACCCCAGGCGTTGACGTGGAACTGGGGGACCACGACCAGCGAGGTGTCCTCGTCGGTCAGGCCCATCGACTGGGTCATGTTGACCTGCATCGAGTGCAGGTAGATCGAACGGTGGCTGTAGACCACGCCCTTGGGGTCCCCGGTCGTACCCGAGGTGTAGCACATGGCGGCCGCGGCACGCTCGTCCAGCTCGGGCCAGTCGTAGGCGGTCGGCCTCCCGGCGATCAGGTCCTCGTACTCGTGCACCCGCACCTGCGCCTGCGCCGCGGCATCGGTCAGCGCGGAGCGGTCCCCGGCGCCGGCCACGACGATGTGCTCGAGCGACTTCAGGTGCGGCAGCAGGGGAGCGAGCAGCGGGATCAGCGAACCGTTGACCAGGACCACCCGGTCGGCGGCGTGGCCGACGATCCACACGAGCTGCTCGGCCGGGAGACGAAGGTTCAGAGTGTGGAGCACCGCGCCCATGGAGGGGATCGCGAAGTACGCCTCGACATGCTCGGCGTTGTTCCACATGAGGGTTGCCACACGCTCGTCGCCGGACACCCCGAGGTCTTCACGCAGCGCGTGCGCCAGCTGCGCCGCGCGGGCGCCGATCTCCGCGTAGGAACGGCGGTGCGGCTCGCCGTCGCCGGTCCAGGTGGTCACCTGTGACGTACCGTGGATCGTCGACCCGTGGGTGAGGATCCTCGAGATCAGCAGCGGTACGTCCTGCATCGTGCTCAGCACGGTGTCCTCCCGGGCGACATTGCCTACGCGGCGGTAACGGATGTGCTGATTCTGCGCACATACCGCGCGGTATGTCACTAGAGGAGTGGATGATCGATCACGTATCGCGAAATGACATTTCGGTTCAGGGTCGAACAGGCCCCAGCTCAGCGTCGTCCCGCAGCTTGCCGAGCGCCCGCGACACGGCCGACTTCACCGTACCCACCGATACGCCGAGCACCTCGGCCGTCTGGACTTCACTGAGGTCCTCGTAGTACCGCAGGACGACCATGGCGCGCTGTCGCGTGGGCAGCCGCATGATCGCCCGCCACATCGCGTCGCGCAGTGCCTGCTGCTCGGCCGGGTCGGCGGCGGACGCCGGGTCCGGCTCGGGCAGCTCGCCGCAGGCAAACTCGTCCACCTTGCGCTTGCGCCACTGCGACGTCCGGGTGTTCAGCAGTGCCCGGCGCACATAGCCGTCGAGCGCGCGGTGGTCCTCGATACGCTCCCAGGCGACGTACGTCTTGGCGAGCGCGGTCTGCAGCAGGTCCTCCGCGTCACTCGGGTTCCCGGTCAGGGACCGGGCGGTACGCAGGAGCACCGGCTGGCGGGCCCTCATGTACGACGAGAACGACGGGTACGGGAGAGTCTGCGTCACTGGAGCAGCGGCGTTCGAAGCGCTGGTGCAGACGGGTGTGGTCATGGCTCAACGCTATGAGCGGGACGCGTTCGGCAAATCGGCCACAAGTCCCGAAGCCACGTCCCTCTCAGGTTGTAGGGGTAGTGCCTGCTGCACCTCCTGAGGGTGGAGGAGCGGTGGAGAGCCACTGCGGGTTCACCCCTGGGGGAAACACACTGGCACCCCGGGGCCTCACCCGTTCCGGGCACCACACCGACCCCCTCCCCCCTCATCTGTCCGCTACTCCTGTGACCGCCCCGCTCCCTGTGCGGTTGCCGCCACCACGGCGGGCGGACGAGCAGGTCCCGGGCCCGCTCCACCGACGTGACGACGAGCACCTGCCCGCCGTCCGTCTCCTGGCAGCAGTCCAGCAGCCGCAGCGGCTCGACGATCCACCGCGAGGCCGCATGGTCGGCGAGGCTGATCGGCCGGCCGTGGAAGTACGTCGCCGGGTTGGTCGCCGCTTGCTTCCGGTCGACCACGGCCACCTGCCCGAACGTCTCAGGGGGCAGCCCGTAGACGTACGGATAACGCCTCCCCCTGTGTCCCCCCATGAGATTTCCTGGCTGCCCGTCAGATCTCACCTCCCGTCGAGCCCTCCCCCCGCAGACACACACACAGAGCGGTCGCCCCCCCACCCCGATCAACAAGCACGGCCCCGCGAGGCGTGTGCCCTGCGGTACCGAAGCACCGACACGCACACGCCTCGCACCCCACGAGGCACGCCCCACACACCGTCAGAGGGCCGCCGGCCCCCTCACCTCGCTACCACAGCGGGCTGAAGGTGATCGCCACGTTGTCGTTGCCCTGATTGACGGCCGTGAACGCGGAGCCGTTGACCTGGGCGGTGTTGCTCTGGTTCGAGGCGCCGGAACCGACGGCCTGCTGCTGCGTGGTGGCCGAGTTGCCGAAGTTGTCCCCGCCGACGCCGCTGCCGACCACGCCCGCCGTGGCACTCGCAGCCGTGGCGCTCGAACCGTTGTCCGCGAAAGCGCCGTTGTCCGCCTCCGCTACACCGGTGAAGAGGGCTGCCGCCAGCGGAAGGGCGGAGACGGCGGCGATGACGCGGGCGGTACGGATGCTTGCCATGTTGTGTTTCCTCCAGAACCAAGGACGCACCGGCTCATGACCGCGTGTGCCCGATGTACGGCTGTCACCAGGGAAGTTGGCCGACCGCCCCGGCTGTTCTCGACGTCGCAAGATCAGGATTGCCCACCGAATCCCCGTGAACCACCCCTGAAGCCATCATTCGCACGCAAGCGTGAGGACAAGTCGATAAACCCCTGGCCGCCCCTCAATTCATTCCCTCTGCCCGGCAGGAGCCCTCCACACCAAGCCCCACAAGAGGTGAAGCGTTTCGGCACATTCCTTGCCCATCACCCGAACCCCGGCGCGTCACCCCGCTCCCTCCTTCCTTTTTTCGAACACAGGTACGAATATGGATGCATGGCCACCACCGACCGGCAGGCCACGAAGTTGGCCCTCGCACACGCCCTGTCAGCCGCCGAGCGCGGACTGGCCGTCATCCCGCTGTCCCGGACGAAACTCCCCGCACTGCGTTCCCCACACCGCGACGAAACCGGCGCCGGTCCCGGCCCCACCACGCGCTGCCGCAGCGAGTGCGGCCGCTTGGGGCACGGCGTCCACGACGCCTCCACCGACCCCACCCGTATCCGCGAACTGTTCGCCGCCGCCCCCAGGGCCACCGGTTACGGCATCGCCTGCGGTCTGCCCCCGCACCACCTCATCGGCGTCGACCTGGACACGAAGACCAGTTCCGACCCCTCCGCCGCTCTGCGCGAACTGGCTCTGCGCCACCTGTTCACGATTCCCGCCACGGTGGTCGTCCTGACCCCCAGCGGCGGCCGTCACCTGTGGCTCAGCGGCCCACCGGACGTCGTCGTCCCCAACTCCGCGAGCCGGCTCGCCCCCGGCATCGACATCCGGGGCGCCGGCGGCTACCTGGTCGGCCCCGGCTCCCGTACGGACCACGGCACGTACACCGCCGCCCCGGGTACCGCACACCTCGCCCCCGCCACATGTCCGCCCACCCTCCTGCGGCTCCTGCTGCCGCCGCCCCGCGCCCACCACCCCACGCCCCCGGCGGCCGGCGGTCATGGGCAGGGGCTGGTCCAGTTCGTCCTCGCGGCGCACGAGGGCCAGCGCAACACCCGCCTGTTCTGGGCGGCCTGCCGCGCCTACGAGGACGGCATCGGCCCCGCCCTGGCGGACCCCCTGGTGAAGGCGGCCCTAACCATCGGCCTGTCCGAGCGCGAGGCCCGCACGACAATCACCTCGGCAGCCCGTAGAACAGGCCACCACCCCTGACGACGACACACAGCCCGCCCCACCCTCCCCTCCCCTCTCCGCCCCTCCCCTCTCCGCC
>NZ_JBHSPC010000023.1:56405-92174 GCF_042656345.1 Streptomyces incanus | reverse complement strand
GGCAGTGGCCATCGCATGACAGGAACCTCACGAGTCACGAACTACAGCTGCCGTGACCGTCCCGCCGTACGGTTGTCCGGCTGACTACGTTCCGTTCTACTTCGCTCCGCGATCCCCCATGCTGTACGTGATCAGCAGGGGTGGCGTGCCGACGTACCGGGAGGGGCAGACGCCCCTCGTCTACCTCGTCACGTCCGTAGGTACGGTTGTGGAATCCGGAAGACCTTTCGTCTTCAGTGACGGTAACTGCGCAAACGAGATTACTCAGCACTTCACGACACTGGGCGAGATGCCCACAGTCGTCGACTGGGAGATCATGGCAGCGCGGTACTGGGCGAACACGGCTGACGACGGCGACCGCATGAGACGGCGCATGGCTGAACTTCTGGTCCTCGAACACCTCCCGGTCACCGCCCTGCATGAGGTCGGGACCTATGATCATGATCATGCTCAACAAGCACATCATTTGCTCAGAGAGGCGGGGGCCGAGCTCCCGGTGAGTGTCAGACGTGAGTGGTACTACTGAGTTGGCGAAGGAGATCGGACCCTCCAAGGGAAGGACGGCGATGATTACGCGCGGCACCGGCAATCTGCTTCTGGCGGATGTCGATGCCCTTGTGAACACGGTCAACACCGTGGGTGTTATGGGCAAGGGCATCGCCTTGCAGTTCAAGCGGGCTTATCCGGAGAATTTCAAGGATTACAAGGCGTCCTGTGAGCGCGGGGATGCGACGGCCGGCCGAATGCACGTGCATGAGGTCGGGCAGATGGCGGGCCCCAGATTTATCATCAACTTCCCGACCAAGCGTCACTGGCGCGCGCCGTCCAGGATCGAAGACATCGCCTCGGGGCTTGTGGCGTTGCGTGACGAGATCGTCGAGAGGGGAATCGGATCGATCGCGGTCCCTCCGCTCGGGTGCGGCAATGGCGGCCTGTCCTGGCGTGAGGTCGAGCCCATGATTCGCCAGGCGCTGGGCACCATCCCCGGGGTCGAGGTCCGGGTGTGGGAACCATCCGGCGCGCCGAGCGCCGCCTCCGTGCCGAACGCCACCGAAGCGCCCCCCATGAACCGCGAGCGTGCCGCTTTCCTTGCCGCGCTCAACCGTTACATCCATAGCGGAATCTCACGTGGGCTTGCTTTTGAGCCTCGCGTTTCTCTGCTCGAAGCGCACAAGGTTGCGTATTTTCTGCAGAAATTGCAACTGCCGCTGGGTCTTCGCTTCGAAAAGGGGATCTACGGTCCGTACTCGCACCCCCTGGACAGAGCGGTCTCGGCGATGGAGGGTCACTTCACCGCGGGGTATGGAGACGGTACCAGTGGAGCTCAGGCGGTCCTGGAAATCGACAAGGACTCCGTGGGCGAAGCCGAGCGGCTTCTTGAGCAGTACCCGGAGTTCGAGGGGATTGCGGAAAAATTCCACATGCTGACGGCTGGTTTCGAAGACGCCTTCGGCATGGAACTCCTGAGCACCGTTCTGTTCGCTGCGGAAGAATTGGTCACGCCGCCACCGAACCCCGACGCCGTCGCAGCGTGCATCAGCGGGTGGAACGAGCGCAAGCAGCGCCTGTTCACGCGGGCTCATGTACGCACAGCGTGGCAGCGCCTGTCCGAGGTGGGTCTCCTGCCCTCACACGAACCCGGCTCACCCGCGTGAGGGAACAGGCCCTGGCCCGCGCCGTCCCGCCGGGGGGCCTTAGCCCCCTTCGCCCAAGCGCTCACAGCGGATTCCAGCGCTGAAGCTCGAACGCCCCGGCACCCTGTCACAGCCCACCGGTACCGTCGGAGCATGTCCAACCAGTCCGCGGCGGCCCCCGGTGAACGGCGTCTCGCCACCCTTGAAGGCGTCCTCGAGCGCATCACGTATGCCAACGAGGACAACGGCTACACGGTCGCCCGCGTCGACACCGGCAGGGGCGCCGCCGACCTGCTCACGGTCGTCGGGGCGCTGCTCGGGGCCCAGGTGGGCGAGTCGCTGCGGATGGAGGGGCGGTGGGGGTCCCATCCGCAGTACGGCAAGCAGTTCCATGTGGAGAACTACACGACACTGCTCCCGGCCACCGTCCAGGGCATCCGCCGCTATCTCGGCTCGGGGCTGGTCAAGGGCATCGGGCCGGTCTTCGCCGACCGCATCACGCAGCACTTCGGCCTGGACACCCTGACCGTCATCGAGGAGGAGCCCAAGCGGCTCATCGAGGTCCCCGGTCTCGGCCCCAAGCGGACCAAGAAGATCGCCGACGCCTGGGAGGAGCAGAAGGCGATCAAGGAGGTCATGCTCTTCCTCCAGACCGTCGAGGTGTCGACGTCGATCGCGGTGCGGATCTACAAGAAGTACGGGGACGCCTCGATCTCCGTCGTGAAGAACCAGCCCTACCGGCTGGCGTCCGACGTCTGGGGCATCGGCTTCCTCACCGCCGACAAGATCGCCCAGTCCGTCGGTATCCCGCACGACAGCCCGGACCGGGTCAAGGCCGGTCTGCAGTACGCGCTGTCGCAGGCCACCGACCAGGGCCACTGCTATCTGCCCGAGGAGAAGCTGATCGCCGACGCGGTGAAGCTGCTCCAGGTGGACACCGGGCTCGTCATCGAGTGCCTCGCCGAGCTGGCCGCCGAGCCGGAGGAGGGCGAGGACCCCGGAGTCGTACGGGAGAAGGTCCCCGACCCGCAGGGCGGTGACCCCGTCACCGCCGTCTACCTGGTGCCCTTCCACCGCGCCGAACTGGCCCTCTCCGCCCAGCTGCTGCGCCTCCTGCGCACCGGTGAGGACCGGATGCCCGGCTTCCGGGACGTCGCCTGGGACAAGGCGCTGACCTGGCTGAAGGGGCGTACGGGCGCCGACCTCGCCCCCGAGCAGGAGGCCGCCGTCAAACTGGCGCTCACCGAGAAGGTCGCGGTCCTCACCGGCGGCCCCGGCTGCGGCAAGTCCTTCACCGTGCGCTCGATCGTGGAGCTGGCCCGCGCGAGGAAGGCCAAGGTGGTGCTCGCCGCCCCGACCGGGCGCGCCGCCAAACGCCTCGCGGAGCTGACCGGCACCGAGGCCTCCACCGTCCACCGCCTGCTGGAACTCAAACCCGGCGGCGACGCCGCCTACGACCGGGACCGGCCGCTGGACGCCGACCTGGTGGTGGTCGACGAGGCGTCCATGCTCGACCTGCTGCTGGCCAACAAGCTGGTCAAGGCGGTGTCCCCGGGTGCCCACCTCCTCTTCGTCGGCGACGTCGACCAGCTCCCCAGCGTCGGCGCGGGAGAAGTGCTCCGAGACCTGCTGGCCGACAAAAGCCCCGTCCCCGCCGTCCGCCTCACCCGCGTCTTCCGCCAGGCCCAGCAGTCGGGCGTGGTGACCAACGCGCACCGGATCAACGCCGGACACCACCCGCTCACCGACGGCATGAAGGACTTCTTCCTCTTCGTCGAGGACGACACGGAGGAGGCGGGCCGGCTCACCGTGGATGTCGCCGCGCGCCGCATCCCGGCGAAGTTCGGGCTCGACCCGCGCCGGGACGTGCAGGTCCTGGCCCCCATGCACCGGGGCCCGGCCGGCGCCGGCACGCTGAACGGTCTGCTCCAGCAGGCCGTCACCCCCGGCCGCCCCGACCTGCCCGAGAAGCGGTTCGGCGGCCGGGTCTTCCGCGTCGGCGACAAGGTCACCCAAATCCGCAACAATTACGAGAAGGGTGCGAACGGGGTCTTCAACGGCACCGTCGGCGTGGTCACCTCGCTCGACCCGGTCGATCAGCGGCTGACGGTGCTGACGGACGAGGACGAGGAGGTGCCGTACGAGTTCGACGAACTGGACGAGCTGGCCCACGCCTACGCGGTGACCATCCACCGTTCCCAGGGCAGCGAGTACCCGGCCGTCGTCATCCCGGTGACCACGGGCGCCTGGATGATGCTGCAGCGGAACCTGCTCTACACGGCGGTCACCCGGGCCAAGCGGCTGGTCGTCCTCGTCGGCTCCCGCAGGGCGATCGGACAGGCGGTACGCACGGTCTCGGCCGGCCGACGCTGTACGGCGCTCGACTTCCGGCTCGCGGGCGCCTGAACCGTCGTTGTTGCTGCCCTTCGCCCCCTTCCGGAAGGAAAATGATCGATCAAATGAGTCGGGAACGTCACAGAGGGCTTCCGGAAAGGGGAACACAAGAGGCAGGATGGGCGAGTTGGCGGCACTCAGTGCCGCCAATAGGCCCGATGGTCGACCCCGAGTGCACTCTCCTGGGCCAAGTGGGGGATGGTAGAGGCAGTCAGGGCACCTCGAAGGTGAGGCACTACGTCGGTGAGGGATGACGTGAGCGACAACTCTGTAGTACTGCGGTACGGCGACGGCGAGTACACCTACCCGGTGATCGGCAGTACGGTCGGTGACAAGGGCTTCGACATCGGGAAGCTCCGAGCCCAGACCGGCCTGGTGACGCTGGACAGCGGCTACGGCAACACCGCCGCATACAAATCCGCGATCACGTACCTGGACGGTGAGGGAGGCATCCTCCGTTACCGCGGGTATCCCATCGAGCAGCTGGCCGAGCGCTCCTCCTTCCTGGAGGTCGCCTACCTGCTGATCAACGGCGAGCTGCCGACCGTCGACGAGCTCACCGCGTTCCAGAACGAGATCACGCAGCACACCCTGCTGCACGAGGACGTCAAGAACTTCTACAAGGGCTTCCCGCGCGACGCCCACCCGATGGCCATGCTGTCGTCGGTCGTCTCGGCGCTGTCGACGTTCTACCAGGACAGCCACAACCCGTTCGACGAGAAGCAGCGCCACCTCTCCACGATCCGGCTGCTCGCCAAGCTTCCGACGATCGCGGCCTGCGCGTACAAGAAGTCGATCGGTCACCCGTTCGTCTTCCCGCGCAACGACCTCGGCTACGTCGAGAACTTCCTGCGCATGACGTTCTCCGTCCCGGCCCAGGACTACGAGCTCGACCCGGTCGTGGTCTCGGCCCTGGACAAGCTGCTCATCCTGCACGCGGACCACGAGCAGAACTGTTCGACCTCCACGGTGCGCCTGGTCGGCTCCTCGCAGGCGAACATGTTCGCCTCGATCTCCGCCGGCATCTCCGCCCTGTGGGGCCCGCTGCACGGTGGCGCCAACCAGTCGGTGCTGGAGATGCTCGAGGGCATCCAGGCCGACGGCGGCGACGTCGACTCCTTCATCCGCAAGGTGAAGAACAAGGAGGACGGCGTCCGCCTGATGGGCTTCGGCCACCGGGTCTACAAGAACTTCGACCCGCGCGCCAAGATCATCAAGGCCGCCGCGCACGACGTGCTGTCCGCCCTCGGCAAGTCCGACGAGCTGCTGGACATCGCGCTCAAGCTGGAGGAGCACGCGCTCTCCGACGACTACTTCGTCTCGCGCAGCCTCTACCCGAACGTGGACTTCTACACCGGTCTGATCTACCGGGCCATGGGCTTCCCGACTGAGATGTTCACGGTCCTGTTCGCCCTCGGCCGGCTGCCGGGCTGGATCGCCCAGTGGCACGAGATGATCAAGGAGCCGGGCTCCCGCATCGGCCGCCCCCGTCAGATCTACACGGGCGTGGTGGAGCGCGACTTCATCCCGGTCGAGGAGCGCTGACCGAACGCGGCACGCGACGCAACCACCGAACGGCACGCCCCTCGGGGCGTGCCGTTCGCCGTGTGCTCAGCGGCCCCCGGCGACGAGTGCCGTCGCTCAGCGGCCCCCGGCGACGGGTGCCGCCTCGGCGCGGCCCCTGCCGGTCCCGTGCGGCAAGCTCGCCCACGGCTCCCTGCGGCGAGTGAGTGAGCCGAAGGGACGCGCCTGTGCGTCGAGGCTGCGCACACGCGGGGAGACCCGAAGGACTGAGGACGGTCGACGGGTGGGGCCCCGACGCGGGCTTGCGCGCCCCGGAGGTGAACCGGGCCCCGAAAAAGCAGAAGGCGCCCTGCGCCGGTCCCCCCACGGGCCGACGTCAGGGCGCCTTCCCATGTCCCGGTGCGGATTCCCCCCACGGGATCCGGCCGGGCGTCTGTGAAGATCAGCGCCTGAATCGCTGTCTCTGAGCGCGATGAGCGGAACTCATCGCGCCCGTGCGGTCTGCCGGGACGCGCACGGTCGAGAGGGCCGCTCAAAGCTCTCCGATGTACGTGCCCCGGCAACGCAGCTCCGGGGAAGTCCCCCAAGACATCCCCAGACGCCAGGTCGCGCCCCCCAAGACGCTTCCTGACATCGCCAACTTAGACCTTCGAACCCCTTCGATGGTTACGTTCACACCACTGTGATCTGCGTCTCTTGCATGTGTCCGTTAGGTGCGCAACAGCCCTGAATTACCGACGCGCCCCAAGAGTAAGGAAGATGCGCGAGCCTTGTGAAGAGCTTATGTGAAATGTCGTACCGGACTCCAGGGGTTGAGGTCAGTTGAGACCTCAATGAAACGAGCGCAACCGCAGGCTGTTGGTGACGACGAAGACCGAGGAGAAGGCCATGGCCGCCCCCGCGATCATCGGATTGAGCAGCCCGGCCGCGGCCAGCGGCAGCGCGGCGACGTTGTAGCCGAAGGCCCAGACGAGGTTGCCCTTGATGGTGGAGAGGGTGCGGCGGGACAGCCGGATGGCGTCCGCCGCCACCCGCAGGTCGCCGCGTACCAGGGTCAGGTCGCCGGCCTCGATCGCCGCGTCGGTGCCGGTGCCCATGGCCAGGCCCAGATCGGCGGTGGCGAGGGCGGCGGCGTCGTTGACGCCGTCGCCGACCATGGCGACGGACCGTCCCTCGTCCTGCAGCTGCCGGACGACGGCGGCCTTGTCCTCGGGCAGAACCTCGGCGATCACCCGGTCGATGCCGACGGCCCGGCCCACCGCCTCGGCCACGGTGCGGTGGTCGCCGGTGAGCAGGACGGGGGTGAGCCCGAGGGCGCGCAGGTCCCGGACGGCCTCCGCGCTGGTCTCCTTGACCGCGTCCGCGACGGCGAGGACCCCGCGTGCGGCTCCGTCCCAGCCGACCACGACGGCCGTGAGCCCGCCCTTCTCGGCCTCCTCCCGGGCCCGCTCCAACTCCGGCGGCAGCCAGAAGGCCGCTCCGGAGACCGATCCGGAGCCCGCCTCCGGGCCCCTTTCGGCGGCCGGTCCGCCGCCCAGCCGTCCCACGACCACCTCATGGCCGTCCACGCGCCCGCGTACGCCCCGCCCCGGGACGTTCTCGAAGCTCTCGGCCGCAGGCAGGGCCCCCGCCCGCTCCTCGGCGCCGGCTGCGATCGCACGGGCGATCGGGTGCTCTGAGGCGTGCTCCAGGGCGCCGGCGAGCCGCAGCAGCTGCTTCTCGTCGGTGCCGTCGGCGGTGTGGACCTGCTGGAGGGTCATCCGGCCGGTGGTGACCGTGCCGGTCTTGTCGAGGACGACGGTGTCGACGCGGCGGGTGGACTCCAGGACCTCGGGGCCCTTGATGAGGATGCCGAGCTGCGCGCCGCGCCCGGTGCCGACCATGAGCGCGGTCGGGGTGGCCAGCCCGAGGGCGCACGGGCAGGCGATGATCAGCACCGCGACGGCCGCGGTGAAGGCGGCGACGGTGTCGCCGGTGACGCCGAGCCACCCGCCGAAGGTGCCGGCGGCGATGAACAGCACCACGGGGACGAAGATCCCGGAGATCCGGTCCGCCAGCCGCTGCACCTCGGCCTTGCCGTTCTGCGCGTCCTCCACGGCCCGTGCCATCCGCGCGAGCCGGGTCTCGGCGCCGACGCGGGTGGCCTCGACGACGAGCCGGCCGCCCGCGTTGACCGTGGCACCGGTGACGGTGTCGCCGACCGTGACGTCCACCGGCACCGATTCGCCGGTCAGCATCGACGCGTCCACGGCGGAGGAGCCCTCGACCACGGTCCCGTCGGTGGCGATCTTCTCCCCGGGGCGTACGACGAACCGGTCACCGGCCGCGAGCCGTTCCGCCGGGATGCGCACCTCGCGGACCCGGCCGCCGCCCTCGTCGCGGAGCACGGCGACGTCCTTGGCGCCCAGCTCCATCAGGGCCCGCAGGGCGGCGCCCGCGCGGCGCTTGGAGCGGGCTTCCAGGTAGCGGCCGAGGAGGATGAAGACGGTGACGCCGGCGGCGACCTCCAGGTAGATCGCGGAGGCGCCGTCGGTGCGGGCGACGGTGAGTTCGAAGGGGTGCCGCATCCCGGGCATGCCCGCGTCGCCGAGGAACAGCGCCCACAGGGACCAGCCGAACGCGGCGAGCGTGCCGACGGAGACCAGGGTGTCCATGGTGGCCGCGCCGTGCCGCAGGTTGGTCCAGGCGGCCCGGTGGAAGGGCAGCGCACCCCAGACGACGACGGGGGCGGCGAGGGTGAGCGAGAGCCACTGCCAGTTGTCGAACTGCAGCGGCGGGATCATCGCGAGCAGCACGACGGGAAGGGCGAGCACGGCGGAGACGGCCAGCCGGTCGCGCAGGGCGGTGAGCCCGGGGTCCGCCGGCGCCGTGTCCGGCCCGTCCGGTGCGGACTCCCGCGCGGAGGCCGGTGACGGCGGGGGCGCGGGTTCCTCGGCGGTGTAGCCGGTCTTCACCACGGTGGCGATGAGATCGGCGACCTCGGTGCCGGCGGGGTAGGCGATCCGGGCCTTCTCCGTCGCATAGTTCACCGTGGCGGTCACGCCGTCCATGCGGTTGAGCTTCTTCTCGACGCGGGCCGCGCAGGAGGCGCAGGTCATCCCGCCGATGAGCAGCTCGACCTCGGAGGCGGGCGGGGCCTTTGAGGCCGTGAGGGCCGCTGGGGTCCCCGGGCCCGCCGGGTCGGTGGGTATCGGTGCTCCGGTGGTGGTGCTGGTCATGTCCGTACTCCAGGCAGGTCCGGGACTCCGGAGGGGTCGCGGTGTCCCCGGTGGGCTCGGGCGTGTCGTCCTGGCGCCAGGCTGAGCCGTTGTGGCGTCAGGCGGGGCCGACGAGCTCGAAACCGGCCTCGTCGACGGCGGCGCGGACGGCCTCCTCCTCGAGCGGGGCCGCGGAGACGACGGTGACCTCGCCGGTGGTGGCGACGGCCTTCACCGAGTCGACCCCGGGAATCTCGGAGATCTCGCCGGAGACGGCGCCTTCGCAGTGTCCGCAGCTCATGCCGCTCACCTTGTAGACGGTGGTGACGGAGCCCTGGGTGTCGGTCTGGGCGGTCATGTCATTGCTCCTCGTCGAGGCGGATGGGGTCGAGGGGGTCCACGGGGCCGGGGCCTCCACCTCCAGACTATACCCCTAGGGGGTATGAATCCGTGAGCAGCGGCTCGAGATAGCGAAAAAGGACATTTTTCAGTTCCTGGACATAGGCCGCGCGCTCGGCGCCCTCGTGGGCGAGGATCAGCTCCAGGCCGCCCTTGTAGATGCCCACGCACATCCGGGAGGTGCGGGCGATCTCCTCGGTGCGGGCGTCGGGCAGGAACGGGGTGAGCAGTGCCTCGACCCGGTCGATCAGGGCGGCGTGCAGGGCGTCGTGCTCCTGTGCCATGGCGCCGGGGACGTCGGGGCCGTGCATCAGGGCGAAGAAGACCGGGTGGCGGCAGTTGAAGTCGACGAAGCGGTCGACGGCCGCCGCGACGGCCTCCTCCAGCGGGGTCTCGGGGGCGATCGGCCTGAGGGCCTCCCCGTACGTCTCCCGCATCTCGTGCATCAGCCGGTCGCTCAGCTCGATCGCGATCGCTTCCTTGTTCGGGAAGAACTGGTACAGCGTGCCGGGGGAGACGCCCGCCTCGCGGGCGATGGCGTTGGTGCTGGCCGCCGTGTACCCGGTGGCGCAGAAGACGGAGGCGGCCGCCTCGAGCAACTGGACGATGCGCCGTTCGCCGCGCGCCTGTCTGCGGCGGGGCCGCTCGCCGGCCGTCTGCTCCATGTCGGTCCTCCCGGTCCTGTCGGGCACGTGTTCCCCGTTTCTGTGCTGCTTCTCCGTGTGCGGCCCTGTGTGCCGTCCGGTGTGCGGTTCCGTGCGCGGTCGCCGTGCGTACGAAGCCTTCCGCGGGTGTTCCGTGCGCGTTTTCCACAGTGATTGACAAACGCGAGAGGGTGCTCGCATTCTGGTGAAACACGAGCGACCTCTCGTGTTTGCCAGCTTATGGCAACGGCACAGCCATGCCGCCTGCCCGCGTACGCGCGGACCGCGAGGCCCCGGACCGGCGCGGTGCACGAGCAGCACGCACAGAGCGCCCGCCGGGGCGGGGGCCGGGGCACGGTTTCACGGTGAAAAGGGGACACCGCAGGATGACCGAAGTCAACGAGCCACCGCGCGTCGGAGGCTGGACCCGGTTCGTGACCGCCCGGCCGCGGCTCGCCCTGCTGGCGGCGCTGGTACTCACCGTGCTGGCCGTACTGGCCGGCAGCGGGGCCGCCGACCGTATGAGCAGCGGCGGCTGGGAGGACCCGGACGCCGAATCCACCTACGCGACCAAGGCCATCGAGCGGGAGTTCCCCGACTCCCGGCCCAACCTCCTGCTGCTCGTCGACGCGGGCGACGCCTCGGTGGACGATCCGGCCGTCGCCGCCGAGGCCGGGCGGCTCGCCGAGCGCCTGGCCGGCGAGGAGGGGGTCACCGGCGTCGGCTCCTACTGGCAGACCCGCTCACCCGCCCTGCGCGCCGAGGACGGGCACGAGGCACTGATCGCCGCCCGCATCACGGGCGACGAGACGGCCATGGGCGAGACCCTGGACCGCATAACGCCCCTGTTCCGCGGCGAACAGGGCGTGGTGGAGGTCGGCGTCGGCGGCCCGGTCGCCGTGCGGCACGAGATGCAGACCATCATTCAGGAGGACCTGCTGCGGGCCGAGCTGATCGCCCTGCCCGTGACGCTCGTGCTGCTGGTGATGGTGTTCGGCAGCGCCGTCGCGGCCCTGCTGCCGCTCGGCATCGGCATCGTCGCGATCCTCGGCGCCAACGCGATCCTGCGCGGGCTCACCGAGTTCACCGAGGTGTCGGTGTTCGCGATGAACCTCACCACCGCGCTCGGCCTCGGCCTGGCCATCGACTACGCGCTCTTCATCGTCCGCCGCTTCCGCGAGGAGCTGTCCACCGGAGCCGAACCCCTCACCGCCGTCGGCACCACCCTGCGCACGGCCGGGCGCACGGTGCTCTTCTCCGCCCTCACGGTCGCGGTGTCCCTGGCGGCGATGCTGCTCTTCCCGCAGCACTTCCTGCGGTCCTTCGCCTACGCCGGCATCGCCGTGGTGCTGCTGGCCGCGGCGGCAGCGCTCATTCTGCTCCCCGCCGCGCTGATGATCCTCGGCCACCGCGTCGACGCCCTGGACCTGCGCCGCCTGCTGCGCCGCAAGCGGCCCGCGAAGGCCGCCGGAGAGGAAGGAGCCGCCTGGGGTCGCATGGCGACGCTCGTGATGCGCCGTGCGCCGTTCTTCGCCCTGGGCACCACGGCCGTGCTGGTCCTGCTCGGACTGCCCTTCCTGGGCGTGAAGTTCGGCACCGCCGACGATCGCCAGCTGCCGTCCACCGCCGCGTCGCGCGTGGTCCAGGACCACATCCGCGAGGGCTTCCCGGGCAGCCCCGGCGGCAGCCTCGGAGTACTCGCCGAGGGCCGCGCCACCGCGGCCCAGTACGCGGCCTACAAGGAGCGCGTCGCCGAACTCCCCGAGGTGGTACGGGTCGACGGGCCGCTGGTGAAGGGCGATACGGCGTACTTCACGGTGCAGCCGAAGGGCGAGGCCGTCGACGACCCCGCCCAGCACCTGGTGGGCGAGCTGCGCGCGCTGGACGCCCCGTTCGACACCCACGTGACGGGCGCGGCGGCCGTGCTGGTCGACTCCAAGGACGCCATAGCCGAACGCTTGCCCGCGGCGGCCCTGTTCATCGTGACCGTCACCCTGTTCCTGGTGTTCCTGCTCACCGGCAGCGTGCTGATACCCGTCCAGGCGGTGCTGCTCAACGCCCTCAGTCTGACCGCCATGTTCGGCGCCGTGGTCTGGGTCTTCCAGGACGGCCATCTCTCCGGCCTGCTCGGCTTCACCAGCCCCGGCTCCGTCGAGACGACCCTCCCGGTCATCATGTTCTGCGTCGCCTTCGGCCTCTCCATGGACTACGGCGTGTTCCTGCTCTCCCGGATCAAGGAGGAGTACGACCGTGGGGGCACCTCCCACGCCCTTGAGGCGGTGGGGGACGGGAACCACGAACAGGCCGTCCGGTACGGCCTGCAGCGCACGGGCGGGCTGATCACCGCGGCGGCCGTCATCCTGGCGGTGGTCATGGTCGCGATCGGCACCTCGCGCGTGACCAACACCAAGATGCTGGGCCTGGGCATCGCGCTGGCCGTGCTGATGGACGCGATGATCGTCCGCAGCCTCCTGGTCCCCTCGGTCATGCGGCTCACCGGCCGGGCGACCTGGTGGGCCCCGGGCCCGCTGCGCCGGTTCCACGAGCGGTTCGGGCTCAGCGAGGGCGAGTCCGTGCGCGAGGCCGGCCGGGTTGGTGGGCCCGAGGACTCCGCCGAGGCCGAGGAAGCCACCCGCGGCAAGGCCGCCCACGACAAGGTGGAGGCCCGGGGATAGCGTTCCGCCGACAGCGGTGAGCGAGGGAAGGGGCCGGTCATGCGGGCGGTGGTGTTCGAGCGGTACGGGGAACCGGCCGAGGTACGGGAGGTCGCGGACCCAAAACCCGCGCAGCACGGAGTCGTGGTCCGCGTGGAGGCCACCGGCCTGTGCCGCAGCGACTGGCACGGCTGGCAGGGCCACGACCCGGACATCACGCTGCCGCACGTCCCCGGTCACGAACTCGCCGGGGTCGTCGAAGCGGTCGGCGCGCGAGTCACCCGGTGGCACCCCGGAGACCGGGTCACCGTCCCGTTCGTCTGCGCCTGCGGAAGCTGCCCGGCCTGCGCGGCCGGCGACCAGCAGGTGTGCGAGCGGCAGACCCAGCCCGGGTTCACCCACTGGGGCTCCTTCGCCCAGTACGTGGCGCTGGACCACGCCGAGGTGAACCTGGTTGCCGTTCCCGAGGACATGACCTCCGCGACCGCCGCCTCCCTCGGCTGCCGCTTCGCCACCGCCTACCGCGCGGTCGTGCAGCAGGGCCGGGTGGCGGCGGGGGAGTGGGTCGCGGTGCACGGCTGCGGCGGGGTGGGCCTGTCCGCGGTGATGATCGCGGCGGCGTCCGGTGCGCGGGTCGTCGCGGTGGACGTCTCCCCGCAAGCCCTCGACCTGGCACGGAAGTTCGGCGCGGTGGAGTGCGTGAACGCGGCGGCGGAGGACACGGCGGAGGCGGTCCGCGACCTCACCGGCGGTGGCGCCCACCTCTCCCTGGACGCCCTCGGCTCACCCGTCACCTGTGCCGCCTCCGTGAACGGCCTGCGCCGCCGGGGCCGTCACGTCCAGGTCGGACTGCTGCCCTCGCCCACGGGCACCACCCCGGTCCCGATGGCCCGCGCCATCGCCCTCGAGCTCGAACTCCTCGGCAGCCACGGCATGGCCGCGCACACCTACCCGCCGATGCTGGAACTGGTCCGCGCGGGCGCGGTCCGCCCCGATCTCCTGGTGACGCGGACCATCGGCCTGGACGCGGCTCCGTCGGCCCTGGCGGCTATGGGCACGGCCCCGGGCGCGGGCGTGACGGTCATCGAACCGTGGCGTTGAGCGCGGCCCACTCCCGGTCGAGGATCGCCATGATCACCTCGTCGACCCGCTCCCCGTCCCGGAAGGTGACCTCCCGCCGCACGCCCTCGACCACGAAGCCGGCCTTCCCGTACACACGCAGGGCGCGCGGGTTGTTGCCGTATGCCTCCAGCTGGATGCGGCGCAGCCCGAGGCGCTCGAAGCCGTGGGCGACGATGAGCCGCGTGGCCTCGGTGCCCAGCCCCCGGCCGCGGCCACGCGGCCGATGAGGGTGCGGAGGGTACCGCTGCGTGCCTTTGGGTCTCACTCGTTGAGGACGACCTCGCCGACGAGGTCCCCGGTGGCACGGTCGGTGACGGCGAGGCCGAGCCGGTCGGGCTGCGCGGACCGGGAGCCGTACCAGGAACGCGTCTTCCCCGGGGTGAGTCCGACGGAGGGGTCGAAGGTGAAGCGGACGACCTCCGGGCCCCGGATGATCTCCCACATCGTGTCGGCGTCGGCCTCCGTGAAGGGGCACAGCACGGTCCGGTCCCCGGTGAGAGTGGGTTTGCCGGTGAAACTCCTGGCTGAGCTGTGCCCCATCGGGGCGGCGGGGCACAGCTGTTTTCCGGAGGTCTCCCGGGGTCAACTGCCCCCGCGGCCCCGGTTGCCCGGCCGGGAGGCCACCCAGCGGCGTACGGTGTCCGCGTACCAGTACGGCTTGCCGCTCTCCACGTGGTCGGGCGGGGGCAAGAGGCCGTGCTTGCGGTACGAACGGACGGTGTCCGGCTGCACCTTGATGTGCGCCGCGATGTCCTTGTAGGACCACAGACGTTGGTCGGTCATGCGTCGTACCTCCCCGCGAGCACCACGGAGGCGGCCAGGGGTCGGCCGTCAGGGGGAGCCGGGTGCTGCGCTGGCGATCACCAAGCGTTCTGCCCGGTGAACGACGCCGTACGAGGGTGGAGCGGCGTTGTGCGCCGGGTGTGACGGAAAGCCCGCGCACACGGGACATGTGTGACACGGGCGGGGCATTTGTGACACAAGTGAAGCAAAGATGTGTGCCGCTCCACCGGCGGGCCGTGTTGACCCGCCCGGCCGTGACCGTCGATCTGCCCGGGTCGCCCATCGGCTCGAGGGTCGGCCCGGGCGTGCTCGCCACGCGGGCCGCGGCCGCGCTCCTGGGCGGCGGCTGTGAAGACACGGTCCGGCGGGGCGTCGGCTTCCTGTCTCCCCTGGACGGTTCGGCTGTTCCGGGGACGTAAGGTCAAGATCTCGTCCTTATGTCTGGACAAAGCATTGACAGGGCTTCGCCTCCACGGCTAGAACCGGGGGGAGCCGTGCGGGGACGACAACGACGAGGCGACGCCCTCCACGGCGGCAGGAACGACGACACGAGCGGCGGCGCGAGTGACGCGACCGCCGTCCCTGCTCCGGGGCGCCCCTGAGGGCCCCGGCACCGAACGCCTCCGGCGCGGGCGGCCACTTTGCTTTGGCAGGAGCGAAGTGCGTGCGACGACTCCCCGTCCACTACGGCCCCCCCGCCGGAGGTCTCCGTCCGCCACCGGTCACGGGCGAACGCCCCGCGCCGCCCCGCGTGCCCGCCCGGAAAGCCGGTACCACCCACCCGACACGGGCGGTCCCGGGGTGTTCGCGGTGCGGTCGTGTACCACGGACGCGGTACGCGGCGGCGGTCGCGTACGCCTGGAGGAGGTGGCGGGGTCGGCCTTCGGGCAGCATCGGGACGCCAGATCGACCCCGTACCGTTGACGCATGGATCTTCGACTGCGCGGACTGCGGTGGCCCACGTCATGGCGGCCCCGGCGGACCGTCGCCGCCGCGGCCGCGGTCGTCGTGCTCGCCGGGGCCGGCACCTGGACCGCCGTCGCCTCCGACGACCCGGCGCCCGCGGTGGACCGGGCCGACCGCGTCATGACGGTGGCCGACGGCGGTGACGGGAGCGACGGGAATGACGAGGTGCGCATCGACACCTCGTACTTCACCGCCGGTCCGGCCGGCCGCCGTCCCGCCGTCCTGCTCGGGCACGGCTTCGGCGGCAGCAAGGACGACGTACGGCAGCAGGCCGAGGAGCTCGCGCGCGAGGGGTACGCGGTGCTCACCTGGTCCGCGCGCAGCTTCGGCAAGTCCACCGGGAAGATCGGGCTGAACGACCCGGACGGCGAGGTCGCCGACGTCTCCCGGCTCATCGACTGGCTCGCCGAGCAGCCCGAGGTCGAGCTCGACGAGGACGGCGACCCGCGCCTCGGCATGGCCGGCGCCTCCTACGGCGGCGCCATCGCGCTGCTCACCGCCGGGCACGACGACCGGGTGGACGCCATCGCCCCGGCGATCACCTACTTCGACCTCGCCGAAGCGCTGTTCCCGGACGGCGTGTTCAAGAAGCTGTGGGCGGGCATCTTCGTCAACACCGGCGGCGGCTGCGAGAAGTTCGAGCCCGCGCTGTGCCGGATGTACGAGCGGGTCGCCGAGTCCGGCACCCCGGACGCGGAGGCCGTCGCGCTCCTGAAGGAGCGGTCCCCGTCCGCCGTCGCCGACCGCATCGACGTGCCGACGCTGCTGATGCAGGGCCAGTCCGACTCGCTGTTCCCGCTCGGCCACGCCGACACGGCCGCGCAGGCGATCCGCGCGAACGGCGCCCCGGTCGACGTCGACTGGATCGCCGGCGGGCACGACGGCGGTGAACCGGAGGCGGACCGCGTCCGTGCCCGCACCCGGGCCTGGTTCGACCGGTACCTGAAGGACGACAAGGGCGCCGACACCGGCCCCGCCTTCCGCGTCACCCGCACCGGAGGCGTCGACTCCACCGACGGGCGGGCCGTGCTGAGCGGCGCGAGCGCGGACCGCTACCCGGGCCTGACCGGCGGCGGGAAGGACTTCCCGCTCACCGGACGCGAGCAGAGCTTCGCCAACCCGGCCGGCGCCAGTCCGCCCGCCGTCTCCGCCCTGCCCGGCCTCGGCGGTGCCGGCGGCCTCTCCCAGCTGTCGTCCCTCGGCGTCGGCGTCTCCCTGGACTTCCCCGGCCAGTACGCCCGCTTCGAGTCCGCCCCGGTCACCGGCGACCTGCGGATCACCGGCTCGCCGACCGCCACCGTCCACGTGAAGTCGACCAGTGACGACGCCGTCCTCTTCGGCAAGGTGTACGACGTCGGCCCGGACGGACGGCAGCAGGTACTGCCCTCCCAGCTGGTCGCGCCGATCCGGGTCGAGGACGCCAAGGCGGGCAAGGACGTCACCGTCACGTTCCCGGCCGTCGACCACGAGGTCCGGCAGGGCCACCGCCTGCGGCTCGTCCTCGCCTCCACCGACCTCGGCTACGCCTCCCCGGCCGCCCCGGCGACGTACACGGTCTCCCTGAAGAGCGACCTCACCGTGCCCACCGCGCCCGAGGTGGTCACCGCGGCGGCCCCGCTCCCCTCCTGGGTGTGGTGGCTGCCGCTCGCCGGAGCCGTCGCCGCCCTCGCCCTGGTGCTGAGCGGCCGCCGCCGCACGACGGCCACGCCCCCCGACCCCGGACTCGCCGACGTACCGCTGCAGATCACCGGCCTCAGCAAGCGCTACGCCCGTTCCGCCGACCGGTACGCCGTACGCGACCTGTCGTTCCGCGTGGAGAAGGGCCAGGTCCTCGGCCTGCTCGGGCCGAACGGCGCGGGCAAGACCACCACCCTGCGCATGCTGATGGGCCTGATCAAGCCCGACGGCGGCGAGATCCGCGTCTTCGGCCACGCCATCCGCCCCGGCGCGCCGGTGCTGTCCCGGGTCGGCGCCTTCGTCGAGGGCGCGGGCTTCCTCCCGCACCTGTCCGGCCGGGAGAACCTGGAGCTGTACTGGCAGGCCACCGGCCGCCCGCCACAGGACTCCCGCATGGAGGAGGCCCTGGAGATCGCGGGCCTCGGCGACGCCCTCGCCCGCGCGGTGCGCACCTACTCCCAGGGCATGCGCCAGCGCCTCGCCATCGCCCAGGCCATGCTCGGCCTGCCGGACCTGCTCATCCTGGACGAACCGACCAACGGCCTGGACCCGCCCCAGATCCGCGAGATGCGCGAGGTGATGATCCGGTACGCGGCTGCCGGACGCACGGTGATCGTCTCCAGCCATCTGCTCTCCGAGGTCGAGCAGTCCTGCACCCACCTCGTCGTCATGGACCGCGGACAGCTGGTCCAGGCGGGTCCGGTGCACGAGATCATCGGCTCCGGCGACACCCTGCTCGTCGGCACCGGGTCCCCCGTGGACGAGCCGCTAGCCGGGAAGGTGGCCGCCCTGCCGGGCGTCGCCTCGGCGGTCCCCACCGACGACGGGCTGCTGGTCCGCCTCGACGCCGACGGCACCGCCCCGCGCCTGGTCGCCGAACTGGTGCGGCTGGAAGTGCCGGTGGCGTCGGTGGGACCGCACCGCCGCCTCGAAGACGCCTTCCTCACGATGATCGGAGGTTCCGCATGAGCGCGCTCGACGAACGGACCGGGCCCGCCGGCCCCGGACAGCCGGCGAACCCGGCGGAACCGGTGGAGGTGGCCGACGGCTACCGCGCGGGCCGCACGCTGCCGCTGCGGGTCGAACTGGTCCGGCAGCTGAAGCGCCGCCGCACCCTCGTCATGGGCGCGATCCTCGCCGCCCTGCCGTTCGTGCTGGTCGTCGCCTTCGCCATCGGAGGCGAGCCGGAGGGCCGCGAGGGCCGGGTGACCCTGATGGACACGGCCACCGCGTCCGGCGCCAACTTCGCCGCCGTGAACCTGTTCGTCTCGGCCGGCTTCCTCCTCGTCATCCCCGTCGCCCTGTTCTGCGGGGACACGGTCGCCTCGGAGGCCGGCTGGTCCTCGCTGCGTTACCTCCTCGCCGCCCCGGTACCGAGGATGCGGCTGCTGTGGTCCAAGCTCGTCGTCGGCCTGGGGCTCAGCCTCGCCGCGATGGTGCTGCTGCCGGTGGTCGCGCTCCTCGTCGGCACGGCCGCCTACGGCTGGGGCCCGCTGCAGATCCCCACCGGCGGCTCGCTGGACCCCGCGACGGCGGCGCAGCGGCTCGTGGTGGTCGTGGCGTACATCTTCGTGTCCCAACTGGTCACCGCCGGGCTCGCGTTCTGGCTGTCGACCCGCACCGACGCCCCGCTGGGCGCGGTCGGCGGCGCGGTCGGCCTGACCATCGTCGGCAACGTCCTGGACGCGGTGACCGCGCTCGGCGACTGGCGTCACTTCCTGCCCGCGCACTGGCAGTTCGCCTGGGCCGACGCAGTCCAGCCGACCCCGCAGTGGTCCGGCATGATCCAGGGCACCGCGGTCTCGGTGACGTACGCACTCGTGCTGTTCGCGCTGGCCTTCCGCGGCTTCGCCCGCAAGGACGTGGTGTCGTAGGTCGGCGGAGGGTCACCCACCGGTCTCGGCGGGCCCGTCCCGTGCCCGCTTCGAGACCCGTCCGCAACGCCCCGTAGTGCACGTTCCGCCCCGCTCCGGCAGCACAGTCGCAGAAGCCGACGCCAACGGCACGAGGGGGAACGGACGAGGAAGCGGACGACCCGACGCACGCCGCACAGCGTGCCGCACAGCACGGGGCGGGGCATGCCGCACAGCACCACGCACAGTACGACGTGCCCGGCGGGGCGCACGGACACGGCACGGGACGCGACGCGACGGCGGCGGCCTTCACCCGGGAGGTCACCGCCGTGGCCAAGGGCCTCGTCGCGCCGCTCGGCCCCCGCCCCGGCACGGTCGGCCTGCCGGTTCCCGGCACCGTCGTCCGTATCGCCGACGACGGCGCGGTCCTCGTCGAGGGCGGCATCGCCTTCGGGGCCTACCGGAACGACCCGGCCGCCACCGACGAGGTGCTCACCGACGGCTGGTTCGCCACCGGCGGCCTCGGCTCCCTCGACGACGGCTGTCTCACCGTCACCGGCCGCGAGAAGGACATCCTCGTCACCTCCGGCGGCAAGAACGTCTCCCGGCCGTCCTGGAGGACCGTCCGCGCAGCCACCCGCCCGTCGGCCAGCACCTGGTCGCCGGCGACGAGCGCCCCTGCGCCGCCGCGCTCGTCACCCTCGACCCGGAGACGGTCGGGCACTGGCTCGCGGTGCGCGGGCTGCCCGCCGGCACGCCCCTGTCCGAAGTGATCGACGACCCCCGGACGCGCGCCGACGTCCAGGAGGCCGTCGGCCACGCCGACGAGGCCGTCTCCCGCGCCGAGTCGATCCGCGCCTTCCCCCTCGTCGAGGACGAGTCCACCGAGGAGAACGGACTGCCGACCCCGTCCCTGAAGGCCGAACGCCAGGCGGCACAGGCGGCGTACGCACAGGAGATCGAGAAACTGCACCTCTGACGGGATATGCCGCCAACCGGGTGAACTTGCGCAACCGTTTCCCGTGCGTCCGGTTACTGAAGCAGTAGGGCACGCGACGCCACGAGAAAGGAACGCGCTGTGCTGCTCCGTCCGCGGTACACGGGCTCGTCCCGCAGGCATTCCCGCCTGTGAGTC
The DNA here is from genome assembly GCF_042656345.1 of Streptomyces incanus. Taxonomy (NCBI): domain Bacteria; kingdom Bacillati; phylum Actinomycetota; class Actinomycetes; order Kitasatosporales; family Streptomycetaceae; genus Streptomyces; species Streptomyces incanus. Next base: position 72,192 of record NZ_JBHSPC010000023.1, on the reverse strand, counting down.
GAGGGCGAACACGGGAGCCGCTGCCGACGCAGAGTCTGCCGCCGTCGGACCTCCGGGTGTTCTTCTCGACGCATAGCACGCTGTGGCGTCCGACGCACCGGCCTCTCGGCTCCGCCATGGCCGACTTCGGGCGTCGATCTCCGTGCCCGGGCCGGCTTTCCACCTTCAAGCAGGAAGACCACGACATTGCGACAGACCCTGAGCAGGGGAGCGTTCGCGGCGGCCGCCGCCACGGGCCTCCTCTCCCTGTACGGCGCCCCCGCTCTCGCTGACACGTACGCGGAGGGAGCCGCCACGAACTCTCCCGGCGTGCTGTCCGGGAACAACGTCCAGGCACCGATCGAGGTGCCGGTGAACGTGTGCGGCAACACGATCGGCGCGGCCTCCGTGCTCAACGAGGCGTCCGGCAACACGTGCGTCAACGGCTCGCACCAGGACGACAGGTCCGAGCACCGCGCGTCCAGTACCTCGCAGGGCCGCTCCGGCGGCGGTGGCGCGTACGCGGAGGGAGTCGCCAAGGACTCTCCCGGCGTGCTGTCCGGGAACAACGTCCAGGCACCGGTCCACGCGCCGGTGAACGTGTGCGGCAACACCGTCGACGTGGTCGGGGCGCTCAACGAGGCGTCCGGCAACACGTGCGTCAACGGCTCGCACCAGGACGACAGGTCCGAGCACCGCGCGTCCAGCACCTCGCAGGGCCGCTCCGGCGGCGGTGGCGCGTACGCGGAGGGAGTCGCCAAGGACTCTCCCGGCGTGCTGTCCGGGAACCTCATCCAGCTCCCGATCCACGCCCCGGTGAACGCGTGCGGCAACACCATCGGTGTGATCGGGGTGCTCAATTCCGCCTACGGCAACGACTGCGGCAACGGATACACACCGCACGAGCCCGACTACGGACCCGACGGATCCGGCTACGGACCCGAGGACGAGACCCCGTCGTCTCCGCCCGTCCGTACGCACACCCCGCCTCCCACGCACGTGACGTACACGCCGCCCGAGACCACCGGCGAAGAGTCGCCCCACCTGGCCGAGACCGGCAGTGACAACGCGCTGCTGGCCTCGGGCGCCGGTGCGGCCCTGCTCGTGGGCGGGGCGCTGCTGTACCGCCGGGGGCGCGCAGCCGCCCGCCGATAGCGGTTGCCAGGCGCCGGACCCCCCCCGTCCGTCCGGCTCCCGCGACCCTGCCGACCGCGCACGCCCCCGGGCCGGTCCGGGCCTCTCTTCGAGGTGGCCCGGACCGGTCCGGGGGCATCGTGCTGGACGGGACGGTCCGGGACGGGACGGGCCGCGGCAGGGGACGGGACGGGCCGCTGACGGCTGGTCCGCCGTCAGCGGCCCGGAAGGGTCCCGAGGGACGCCGTGTCAGCCGCTCACCGGCGCCGGAGACTCGGTTCGGCTGCTACTCGAGGGGACGGGAACCGTCGCCCCGCGCGGCGGAGTCGCCCTGAGCCGTCGGCGCACCCCCTGGACGAGGGTGGGCGCCGTGAAGGTCGCGCCGTGGACGAAGCGCATGGCCGGACCAAAACCGGAGGCGGTCGCCAGGCCCGCGAAGAACAGGCCGGGATGGGACGACTCGAAGCCGCGCCCGGTCGCCGGGGAGCCGTCGGGCAGGACCGCCAGCGCCCCACGCAGTTCGGCGGAGAGCATGCCGAGCCGGTCGCGCTGGGCCCGGAACCCCGTGGCCGCGATGACGTGCTCGGTCTCCAGGGCGCCCGCGGTGCCCTCGCGGTTCACCGTGTCCAGCCGTACCCCGCCCGGCACCGCACAGGCCGCGGTGATTTTGTGGCCCGGCATCAGATCCACCGCGCGCTCCACCCGGTCCCGCACCCACCACGCCCCCGCCGGACCCAGTGCCGTCCCCGCGATGCGGGCCCGGGTCGGCTGCGGCAGCCGCCGGAAGAGGCCGGGACGCTCCGAGTAGAACCAGTTCCGCCAGCCGGGGCCGAGGCCGCTGTGCGGGGAGCGGACCGACTGCCACCAGGGGCGCTCCCAGGGCGGCGGCACATCGTTCCACACCAGCCGCTCCGCCCGCGCCAGCACCCTTACCCGCGTGCCCTGTTCGGCGAGCAGCGCCGCGGTCTCCAGGGCTGCCTGGCCGCCGCCGATCACCGTGACGTCCTTGCCGCGGAACTGGTCGAGGCTGCTGTGGTGGCTGCTGTGCGTCACCAGTGACGGGTGCAGCCCGCGCAGGGCCGCCGGGACCTCGATGAACGGCATCACTCCGACCGCCAGCGCCACCGTCCGCGCCTGCAGCGTCTCCCCGTCCGCGGTCACCACCGTGAAGCCGTCAGGACCTGACGACACCTGGGTCACCATCCGCTCGTCCACCTCAGGCACGGCGTGACGGGCGAACCACAGGCCGTACGACGCGAACTCCTCCACCGGAATCGGCTCGGCGTGACGTGCCGTCAGCCCCTGCTCCTCGCAGTACGCGGCCAGGCTCCACCGCCTGCCCGGATCCGAGAGGTTGGACGCCCAGGGCTCCGACTTCAGGAACATGCCGCCGGGCATGTGGTCCCGCCAGGACGCCATGGGCCGGCCGAACACGCGCAGGCGCAGCCCGGCGGCCGCGGCGTGGGACGCGATCGACAGGCCGTACGGACCGGCGCCGACCACCAGGAGGTCGTACATCATCAGCTGCTCGCTTTCTCGTTGTCGGTCAGGGAGGGGGAGGTCGCCCGGGGGATCACGGGGGGCGCCGGCACCGCCACGCCGCCGCCCAGCCGCTCCCGCAGCCGGCCGGACACATGACGGGCCCACAAGGACCACATCGCCCGTCCGGGACCCCGGTCGTCCGGGGCGTACCAGGCCAGTTCACGTCCGGCCGGTGCCGCACGCAGCACGGTGAGCGGCGCGTAGTTCTCCACCACGAAAGCCCGCCCGGCCACCGGGTCCCCGTCCGGCAGCGGACGGCCCGTCAGGTCCAGGTGCAGGGCGCGTACGACGTCCAGTCCGGCCCTGTCCTCGAAGAGCCGGAACTGGGCGCCGGGGCGCGGGTTGAAGTCGAGCAGGTGGTAACGGCCCGGCGTGCCGCAGCGGCGGAAGTCGAGGTCGAAGACGCCGCGGTAGCCCAGTTCGCCGGTGAGCCGCTCGGCCAGGGCCCGCACCTGCGGGTTGGGCACCCAGCTGCCCACCGCGGTCAGCCCCGCTCCCCGCGGCCAGGCCAGCCGCTTGACGCCCGGTCCGCCGGCGCGCACGGCACCCGAGTGGTCGGCGTAGCCGTGGAAGAACCAGTCCCGGCTCGGGCCCGGCGGCAGATACGCCTGCAGCAGGAGCGGGCTGCCCGCCTCCTCGCTGCGCAGATACAGCTCCCGGGCCTGCTGCGCGGAGCGCACCAGCAGCGTGCTGCGCAGCCCGCTGCCGGCCGGCAGCAGCCAGGGCCGGCTCCACTTCGCCACCACCGGCAGACCGAGCCGCGTCGCGTCGGCGGCGGCCCGCTCCGGGCTGTCGGGGATGAGCGTCCTTGGGTGCGGAATGTCCGCGGACGCGCACACGGCAGCCAGTTCCGCCTTGTCGGCGACGCGTTCGGGCAGCGTGCCCGGCATCGCCGGCAGCAGGTAGGAAGGGGCGAGAGCGTCCCGCAGGCGTCCCGCGGCGATCGCGCTCGCGTCGTCCATCGGGACCAGAACGGCAGGACGCGCGATCCGCTCGGCGACACGGCGCAGCACGGCGAGGATGTCGTCCGTGGACGCTCCGGGCAGCGGCGGGGTGTGCAGCCGGTGTACATAGCGTGAGCTGCGCACGGGGCTTCGGGACTCGTCGGCGACGACATGCACCTCCACTCCCGCCCTGCCCAGCGAACGCACGGCCCCCAGCGTTCCGTGGTGGAAGGGATTTCGGTCGACCCGCAGAATCACGGCGGGGACACGGGTGTCGAGCAGCGGCACGAATCATCTCTTTCTTTTTGAGTTCGCTCACCCGCACGGGCGAGCATGGCAATCGAAAGCCGCAGTGGCGGTGGCACCATGGGAATTCCTGTGACTGACTTTCGGGTGACTGTTCGTCAATAATGAGCCCAGAGGAAGAAGGTCAGAAGCTCAGAAGTTCAAAAGGCCGGAAACGAGAGCGAAGACAGGAGCAGGAATGGCCCCACAGCACGAACGTGTCCGGGTCCGCGGACTGGTCGTGGGCGCGGTGGCGATGGCCGTGTCGGCCGCCCTGCTGTCCGGTTCCGCGGCGGGGGTGGGGGGCACCGGCGATCCTCGCGTTCCGGCGCCGGACCCGACGGCGTCCGCGGCCGCTTTCCCGGGCCTCGTACAGCGGCCCGCCCCCGTACCGCCGGTCCCGGTTCCGGCCGTGCCGGTGCTGGGCAAGAAAGGCCCGCCCTTCGGCGCCTTCCTCGGTTCCGACGAGCGGGGCATGGCCCGGATGGAGCAGTTCAGCCGCTGGCTGGGCGGCGCCGAACTCCGTGTCGGCCATACCTACCTGCCCGGCAACCACTGGAGCGACATCGAGGGCGACGTCCACTTCCTCGAGTCGTGGGCGCGCTGGCGCAACGAGAAGGACGACCGGATGCTCGTCCTCAACGTGCCTCTGCAGGAGGGCAACGAGGGGGGTGTCCCGGACCACGAGGTCCGGGAGCTGTTGCGGCGGGGCGCGGCCGGGGAGTTCGACCACCACTTCCGCGCGCTGGCCGAACGGCTGGTCCGGCTCAAGGTGCCGGACGCGATCCTCGTGCTCGGCTGGGAGATGAACGGCGTCACCTACACCCATCGGTGCGGACCGGATCCGGAGTCCTGGAAGACGTACTGGAACAGGATCGTCACCACCATGCGTGCGGTGCCGGGCCAGAAATTCCGGTTCGACTTCACGCCGAGCCGCGGCCGGGACGCCGTTCCCTGGACGCAGTGCTACCCGGGGGACGGCACGGTCGACATCATCGGGATGGACTCCTACGACCAGCCGGCCGGCATGCTCTTCGGTGAACAGGTCGAGGAACCCTACGGACTTCGGGCACACGTGGATTTCGCGAAAGCCCATGGCAAACCCGTCTCCTATCCCGAATGGGGGATTTTCCGTAACGGCGACAATCCCGATTACATGCGGCGCATGCTCGCCTGGATGGACAAGCACAAGCCGCTGTACAACACGCTGAGCGACTACTGCCCGCACGGTGTGTGGCGGTGCGACCGGAACCCGGCCTCGTCCCGCGTCTACCGGTCCGTCCTTTTCGGCCGCAACGTCGAGGTGCCCCCGGTGTTCACCCCCGTGCCGCCCGTGCCGCTCGTCCCCACCGCACCGCCGCCCCGGGAGGGCTGCTCGCCGCTGGATCTGGGCAGCAGGGTGGAGTTCTGGCTCGGCGGGAAGTTCTGCCTCCGCTTCGACTGGTGAGCGCGCACCCGCCGTAGCGGTCGCCGGCCCGGCCGGGTTCACCGTCGTCACCGCTGTCCGCGCGCATCGGCGGCGGTGGCGGGGTTGGGCACCGAGGCGGCGAGGACGGGGACGTCGTCCCCGCCGGTCCGCCGCGGCCGGGCCAGCAGGGTCAGACCGCCCAGCAGCCCGCCCGCGCTCGCCCCCACCAGAGCGGTCAACGCCGGTGAGCCGGACGTCGGTTCGCTCGGCTTCACCGCACGCGAGAACTGCACGAGCCGGACCTGGGTGCTGCTTTCGGCCTCCTCCGCGTGCCGCGTCAGCGCGCGGGAGACCGCGTTGGCCATGTCGACGGCGAGGTCGGGACGTGAGGAGGTGGCCGAGACGGCGACCATCGGCGCGTCCGGCGAGGTCGCCGTGCGCACGCTGTCCTGCAGGGTCCGCACCGGCACGCCCGCCCACACCTGCGCGTTCCCGAGCACCGCGAGCTGCGTGGCCACCCGTCCGTACGCCTGCGCGAAACCGCGGGCGGATTCCGGGGTGGACTTCGCGGTCGGCACGGCGACGACGTAGCTGGTGGCCGTGTACGTCGTGGAGGTGAGCAGGCCGTAAGCGCCGCCGGACAGGCAGCCCACGAGGGTGCCGGCCGCGATCACGGACCAGGCCGGCAACCTCCTGGCACGGGCCAGGAACAGACGGAGCCGGCGGGTCGAAGTGTCGGTCATGAGGAGCTTGCTCCCAGAGAAGAGGAGAGGGACGACGACGAACGGGAAACAGCTGCCGTGTACACGTCCATAAGACGGTCGGTGCTGCGGGTGATGCTGTAGCGGTGCGCGACCTCTGAGGCGGTGCGTGGCCGGGGGCCCGCCGCCCGGACCTCGGCGATCGCCCGCGCGTACGCCTCGGGGCCGCCCCGCACGCGCCGGACGCCGGCCGCGGCCGGCGGTGGCAGGTCCTCGATCGCCGGGCAGGAGGCGTAGACCACGGGCAGGCCCGACGCCAGCGCCTCCACGACCGCCAGGCCGAAGGCCTCCTCCAGGGACGGGGACGCCAGCAGGTCCATCGCCGAGGTGAGCGACGGCAGGTCGGGGCCCGGGGAGCCGTCCGCGGCGTAGGGACGCTCGCCGGTGAACAGGACCCGGTCGGCCACCTCGGCCTCGCGGGCGGTGCGGCGCAGGGCGTGCTCCTCGGGGCCGCCGCCCACCAGCAGCAGCCAGTGGTCGTCCGGGAGCCGGGCGAGCGCGTGCACGAGGACGTCGAACCGCTTCCCGGGGGTGAGCCGGCCGACGCCGCCCACGACGAAAGCGCCCTCCGGCAGGCCGAGACGGCGGCGGGTGTGCACGCGCCGCTCCGCCTCGAAACGGAAGCGTTCCAGGTCGATGCCGTTCGGGACGACCTCGATGCGGGGAGCGGGCACGCCCCAGCGCTTCAGGCGTTCGGCCACCGCAGAGGACACGGCGACCGTCGCCGAACCGAGCCGCTCGCTGGAGACGTACAGCGCGCGCACCCCCGCCGTCAGCTTGCGACCCTCCATCTGCGAGTCGCCCAGGGAGTGTTCGGTGGCGACGACCGCGCGGACCCCGGCGAGACGCGCGGCGGGCCGGCCGTAGACGCAGGCCCGGTACAGGTGCGTGTGCACCAGGTCGTAGCCGCCCGAGCGGATCATCCGGACCAGCCGCGGGAGCGCGGTCACGTCACGGTTGCCGCCCATGCCGAGATGCACGACGCGGACACCGTCGGCGGTGAGGCCCTCGGCGACCGCACCGGGGTTGGTGAGCGTCACGACGTCGCAGTCGACGGGAAGATGACGCAGCAGCAGACGCAACTGCTGCTCGGCCCCGCCGACACCGAGGCCGGTGATGATGTGCAGAGCCCTCATCTCACACGCCCTCCACCGGACGCCGGCGCAGCCGGTGCAGCCGGTACTTGAGACGCAGGCGCCACGCCGTGTCGTTCTGGCCGATGTGCACGCGCGGCAGGGCGTGCGGGCCGGTCAGCGGGCCGGGGTCGATGGCGCAGGCGTAGGCGTAGCCCGCCTCCCGCACGGCCCGTACGGCGCGGGCGTCGACCGTGCCGTACGGGTAGCAGAAGCCGTCGACCCGGGCGCCGGTCAACTCCGCCAGCCGCTCGCGGCTTTCGGTCACCTCGGCCTTGAGAGCGAGGTCGTCCGCCCGGGTGAGATCGATGTGGGTCAGCCCGTGCGAGCCGATCTCCACGCCCTCGGCCGCCGCGTACCGGATGCCGGCCGCGGTCAGCAGCGGCTTGCGCGGGCCGAGTGGGTCCCAGGCGTTGTCGCCGCCGAGCCGGCCGGGCAGGACGAAGAGCGTGGCGCCGCAGCCCCAGCGGCGCAGCAACGGAAGGGCATGGGTGACGAAGTCGGCGTACCCGTCGTCGAACGTCAGTCCGACCAGGTGCCGTCCGTCGCCCTGGGCGCGGGCCGCGAGCAGGTCGGCCACGGACACGCCCCGCAGCCCCCGCCGGCGCAGCCAGGCCAGCTGCCCCCCGAGCCTCTCGGGCGTGACCGTGATGCGGTACGGATCGTCCGAGCAGTCGTCCACCGAGTGGTACATCGCCACCCACGGGACGGGGCCCGGGGGCGCGGCGGGGAGTCTGCCGGTGTCGAAGGAACCGGCGGAGTCGACGGAATCAACGGAAGCGGCCATGAGTGAGCCTTCGTGTGACGGTGCGTACGGAGCGCACTGCGGATGCGGAGCCCTGGACGCCCAGGGCCAGGGAGAGCGCGGCGAAGACGCCGGTCACGCTCAGAACGCCGGCCGCGAGACCCGCCACCGGGGACGCGAACCGGCTCGCGGCGAACGCCCCGGCGGCGGTGGCGACGGCCGCGGCGAGCACGGGCCTGCTCAACTCGGCCAGGACCGGCCGGAGCCGGAGGGAAAAACCGTGGGGGCTGCCGCGCCGGGACGCTCGCAGGCCGGTCAGCAGCAGGGCGGCCGTGACGGTGATGCCGAACGCGTTGGCGGCGGCGATCCCCGCCACCCCCCAGGGGCGCACGGCAACGGCGCCGATCACCGACGTGGCGGTGATGCCCGCGACCATCACCGCGAGGGGATACCAGCTGGGCCGGCCCGCCGAGAAGTACGAGCGGACCAGCGTCCCCACCAGGGTCTGCCCCAGCAGCCCGAGGGCGTACACGCGCATGACGTCCGAGGTCGCCACGGTGTCGCTCGCGGTGAACGCACCGCGCTGGAAGAGCAGTTCGATCATCTGCGGGGCGCAGGCGATCACCGCGCCCATGCCCGTCAGCACCACACAGGAGGACAACACCAGATCCCGCTCCACGCGATCGCGTGCGCGGTCGGTGTCCCCGTCCGCCAGCGCCCGCGCCACCACGGGGAAGGTGACGGTGCACACCATCAGCGACAGGGTCATCGGGATCTGGGCGACCTTCTGCGCGTAGTTCAGGTGGGAGATGGCCCCGGAGGGCAGGGAGGAGGCGAGGAAGCGTTCGACGAGGACCTGTGACTGGCGGCACAGCGCGAAGAGGAGGACGGCGGCGATCAGGGCGAGCCGTACCGGTCGCTCCTGCGCGTCGCCGGCCGTCGCCTCGACGGCCGGCGTGCGGGACGCCAGCTGCCGCCACAGCGACGGCAGTTGCACCAGCACCATCAGACAGCCGCCCACCGCGACCCCGGCCGCCGCGGCGCGCACGCCCCACGTGCGGCCGAGCAGGAACATCGCGGCGATGATGCCGGTGTTGTACGCGACGTAGATCGCCCCGGGCGCGACGAAGCAGCGGTGTGCCCGCAGGGCGGCGCTGCAGTAGCCGGCGATCCCGAAGGCCAGCAGGCTGATCGCCGTGAGCCGGGTGCAGTCGACGGCCGGCCGGGGGTCGGGCAGGCCCGGCGCGAGGACCTGGACCAGGAAAGGGGCCGCGGCGGCGACCAGGGCGGCCGTCGCGGCGAAGGCGAGGCACAACCGGGGCAGCGTGGCGGCGACCAGGGCGCGGACCGGGTCGCCCGGTTCGCCCCGGGCACGTCGGGCCAGCGCCATGCTGAACGCCGGGATCAGCGCGATCGCCAGCCCGTCCTCGATCAGCAGCGTGGCGCCGATCTCCGGCACGGTCCACGCGACCAGGAAGGCGTCCGTGTCGCTGCCGGCGCCGAACAGCCGCGCCAGCGACTGGTCGCGCACCAGGCCGAGCAGGGAGCCGGCGATGGACAGCGACGCCGTGACGAGCGCGGCACGGGCGAGGAACTTCCCGGAAGCCGAAGCCGAAGCCGAAGCCGAGGCCGAGGCCGAGGCCGAAGCCGAAGCCGGACCGGTACCGTGCCCGGCGGGCGTGACGGCACGCGCCGCGGGCACGGCCGCCGCCCCGACGGTGTCCCCGTCGGGGTCGGGGTCGGTGTCGGGAACGGGGCTCTGCGAGGGCACCACCGTCATCGCGCCGCGGCCCCCTCGACACGCTCCGGGACCGTGCCCCGCGGCACGGCGTCCTCATGTTCGCCGCCGGCCAGCGCCCACCACGCCGCGAGCCCCAGGCTCAGGGCGATCAGCATCGTCGAGGGGCCGCCGATGTCGCCGTACACGAAGTCGGTCAGCAGCCAGAGCAGCAGCCCACAGGCGACGAGCCCACAGTCGAGTCCCGGTCCACGGCCGGGTTCCGGTCCGTCGCCGCGTGCGCGTCCGCGGACGCGCACGCGCAGCAGCCTCCGCCCCCCGCCCACCAGCAGCGCCAGCCAGCCGCCGGCGAGGGCGAGCAGCCCGATCAGGCCCTGCTCGCTCAGCACCAACAGGTACATGTTGTGCGGCGAGAGCAGCTCCTGCTTCCGGTACTCCGTCCCCGCGCCCTTGATGTCACTGCCCGAGGACAGCGCCAGGGGGGCGTGCCCGTCGCGGTACTCGGGAAAGCCCTTCAGACCCACGCCCGTCAGCGGCTGCTCGCGCCACATGTCACCGGCGGACGCCCACAGGGCGTACCGGTCCACGACCGACTGGTCGGGGGCGTCGCCGACCTGCGCGATGCTGTCGATCCGTTCCTGCAACTGGGTCGTGCCGATGCCGAACCCGCCGGTCAGGATCATGCCCGCGGCGGCCACGGCCAGGGCCACCTTCAACGTGCGCCGCAGCCCGGTCAGGACCAACTGCACGGCGCACGTCAGGGCGGTCGCGATCCAGGCACCCCGGCTGAAGGAGAGGGCGAGCGGCAGCAGCAGGAGCACGGCGCATCCGGTGGCCGTCACCCGCTGCCATACGGCTGCCCGGCCCAGCGCGATCCCGACCGCGCACACCAGGCCGAGGGAGACCGCCGTCGCCATGCCCATCACGTCATGGGCGCCGAAGGTGCCGACCGCCCGGACGTCCTCGCCCTGGTAGGAGGCGCCGGTCCCGGTGACGTACTGGTGCACGCCGACGGCTCCCTGCCACAGCGCGAGTCCCACGAGCGACCAGGCCAGCACCCGGAAGTCGGTGCGGTCACGGACCAGGATCAGCACGGCCACCGGGACGAGCACGAAGACCTGCAGATAGCGGCCCAGGCCGGTGAACCCGGCCTCCGGCGAGGACGCCCCCATCGCGGCGAGCGCGAGCCCCACGACCGGCAGGCCCAGCACCACGGCCGCGGTGGGCGACAGCGGACGCCGCCGCTCGCGCAGCAGGCGGATCACGCAGTACACCACCACCAGCCCGGAGACCACGTCCGCGGGCCCCGCTCCGTCGTACGTCAGAGGCAGGGCCAGCAGGGCGGGCAACGCCACCAGGGGCAGCATCGGCACCAGCCCGGCGGCCCGGTGCGGGAGCGGTGCGGGAGCAAGGCTCACGTCGGTCAGCTCCCCGTCGGACGGACCAGCGTGACCGCGGTGCGCAGCAGGATGCAGATGTCCTGCCACAGCGACCAGTCGTCGATGTAGGCGTTGTCGAACCGGCAGCGGTCCTCGATCGAGGTGTCGCCGCGCAGCCCGTGGACCTGGGCGAGGCCGGTGATGCCGGTCCGCATCCGGTGGCGGGCCGCGTAATCCGGGTAGGTCCGACTGAACTGGGAGACGAAGTAGGGGCGTTCGGGGCGCGGCCCGACCAGGCTCATGTCGCCGCGGAGCACGTTCCACAGCTGGAGCAGTTCGTCGAGCGAGGTGCGCCGCAGCATGCGGCAGAACCGGCGCATCTCGTTCTCGTCGGCCACGCTCCACCGGGTCGCCGACTCGTGCGCGTCGACCGGTCGGTGCGTACGGAACTTCAGCAGCGTGAACGGCTTTCCGTCCTTGCCGATGCGCTCCTGCCGGAACACCACGCCCGGCCCGTCGCTGAGCCGCAGCGTCAGCGCGCACACCAGCAGCAGCGGACCGGCCAGCAGCAGCAGCGTCCCCGACACGAGGATGTCGAGCATGCGCTTGCCCGCACCGCCGCGGCGCACCGGTGACAGGTCCAGGCGCCGGCACGCGAAACCGGCCAGCCGTTCCTTCGCCGGGTGCGGCGGGGAATCGGCGTCGACCTCCCAGACCCCGCAGCCCGAATCGGCCAGTGCGCGCAGCAGCGGGTCCTGTCCGGCGGGTACCGAGGAGTGAACGGCCAGCACGGCCCGCACCCCGTTCTGGATGACCGCCCGCTCGACCTCCTCACCGGTGCGCAGCACCGGCAGGCCCTCGATGCCGTCCGGCTGCTCGGCGACGACTCCCACCGGCCGCACACCGCACCGCGGGTGGCGCAGCAAGGCGGCGGCCACGCGCTGCGCGGTCGCCGCCGGGCCGACGACGAGCGCCGCGTGCGGGTGGCGCCGCAGTGCGGCGCGCCGCCGCCCGTGCACGGCCGCGCGCAGCGCACCGCCGGCCGCCGACTGCAGGACGAGGCCCGTCAGCACGGTGCCGGCGGACAACGCGTGCTCCGGCCGGTACGCCGCCCAGAGCGCCGCGAGCGCCAGCCAGGCCACTGCGACACGGCCGCACACGGCGGGCAGTTCCTCCAGCACTCCCGACCCCGGCGGCCGGCCGCCGCGGGGGCGCAGCAGCAGCGACGCGGCGATCAACAGGGCGGCGAGCAGGGAATGTCGCCGGGTGCCGGACAGTGCCAGCGTGCCCAACAGGGCCGCGGCAACATCTGCGAGGAGCAGCGGTACGGGCGAAGCAGGCCGCGCCGAAGGCTGCGGGACGGGCCGTCGCAGACCGCTGGGGGTGCCGCGCGGCGGCATGACGGAGACGGGCGAGGAGCCGTGGTCCCGCGGCGGTACGGCGGGGGAGGACACGGTGGGTTCGGCGGTCACGAGCGGATGGTCTCCCTGTACTTGGTGGGCTCGACGGGCTGCGCGGTCCGGTTCGCCGCTTCGGCACAGCAGCCCGCCTCGAGCGGCTGCTCCTGTTCGGCGCCGGGGGCCTCACCACGCTCGACGGCCCGGGACGGGCGTGCCCTCCCGCTGGAGGGCCAGGTGCCGAGCAGGTCGCGGTAGACGTCGGCGACCTGCTCGGCGGTGTGCCGTACGTCGTGGACGGACAGCACGTGCCGACGGCCCAGGTCGCCGAGCGACTCACGCAGCGGCGGGTCGAGCAGCAGCCCGGAGAGGGCCTCGGCCAGAGCCTTCGGGTTTTCCGGCGGTACCAGACAACGGGGGGCGAAGGACGGCGGCAGGCTCTCGCGGGCGCCGTCGACGTCCGTGACCACCACGGGACGCCCGCAGGCCATCGCCTCCAGCGGGGCAAGGGCCATGCCCTCCCAGCGGGACGGCAGGACGACGAGATCGGCGGCCTGGTACCAGAGCGAGGTGTCGGTGACGGCTCCCGCGAACAGCACGGACGTCGGGGCCTGTGCGCGCAGCAGGCCGTGGTCCGGCCCGTCGCCGACCAGGACGAGGCGTGCGGCGGGCACCCGCCGCACGACGGCGTCCCACGCCCGCAGCAGGACGTCCTGCCCCTTCTGCCGGCAGAGCCGACCCACACAGACCACGAGCGGTGCCGCGGGGTGGAGGGCGGCGAGCGGGGCGAGTCCGGCCCGCACGGTGCCGGCGCCGGCCGGGCAGAAGCGCTCGGGATCGATGCCGTTGGGGACGACGGTCCACCGTCCGGTGATCCCGGCGTGCATGCCGGTAGTCCGTTCCGCCTCGCTCACGCACACCATCCGTGTGGCCCAGCGTGCCCCCCATCGCTCCCACCCGAGCGCGAGCGCCGCGGTGACCCCGCCCACCGCCTCGAACGACCAGGCGTGCGGCTGGAAGACCGTGGGAATCCGCCCGCGTACCGCGAGCCGCCCGGCGAGCCCGGCCTTCGCGCTGTGCGCGTGCACCAGGTCGGGGCGCACCTCGTCGATCAACCGCGCGAGGTGCCGTACCTCCCGCACGAGCGACGGGCCGGGCGAGCGCGTCGACGGCCAGTTCCGTACCTGCGCGCCGAGCGCCCGCAGGTGGAGGGCGAGTGTGCTGTCGGGGCAGACCGCGGTGACGTCCAGACCGTCCGCCACCTGCGTCCGGACCAGGTCCGTCACCACGCGCGCGACCCCGCCGTCCACCGGCTGGGTGAGATGCAGTACCCGCGGCCGGCGGTCCGAGGGGGGCAGGCTCATGTGTACGGATTCCTCGCTCGTGGCGGCGCTCGGGGCGGGGGGTGGCGTGTTCATCGCTGGACTTCGACGGCGGTGAAGAGCACGCCGGCCCAGGCCGCGTCCCGCTGGGACGAGAGCCGGAAACTCATCCGGTCGCCGGCGTGCAGCAGGCCGCGTCCGATGGTGAACACGTCGGAGTCGTAGCCGAGGGTGTTGGAATACGCCGGCACCCGCGCGGGGGCAGCCCCGGGGGGCCCGCTGATGGTGGAGTTCAGGACGTCGTCGGCGGGGTTGGCGGAGTCGGCGAGCGTCGCGGTGGAAGCGGGTGTGCCGGTGGTCACGGTGAGCGAGTCGCCCGTGGTGCCGCGGTCGCCGTTGTACGCCACCAGCCCCACCTGGCCCTCCGCGCCCGCGGCGAGGTCCAGGCCGCTGAGCCGGACCTCGGGTCCCGTGCGGGACTGCAGCGGCGCGAAGCCGTCCCAGAGCGAGAGGTACCGCAGCGGCTCCGCCGGGTTCTCGTACGCCACCACCAGGGTCCAGCCGCCCCATGCGCCGGCCGCCGACCGGCCGGAGGCCACGTTGACCTGTGCCACGGTGTACGGACCCGGCCCGTTGTCCCGCACCAGCCCGGTCACGTCCGCCGAGGCCTGGAAGGCGTCCGCGCCGTCCGCCACGTCGTGTCCGACGACGGTGTCCGCGATGAGTTCCTTGTACGACCCGCCGGGTTCGGCGATCAGTACCCGCCCGTTGTCCTCCGCCGGCTTCTGTTCGCCCACGCGCAGGTTGCCGCCCCAGTACAGGCGCGCGTACGTCACCCGCGAGCCGGAGGGCAGGCGGACCTCCGCGCGGGAGGAGTTGTAGGTGTTCGGGTCGCGGTCGACGTCGACGTAGAACATGTCGAAGTCGCCGTTCACCGCCTGCGCGCCCGCCTGCACGTCCGCGCACGAAGACGCCCGGCTCGTGCGGCAGGTGGCGGAGGAGTTGGCCGCGCGCACGATGCCGCCGTGCTGAAGCGCGTGATACCGCTGCTCGAACGCGAGACTGCTCGCTTCCGGCGCGGGCGGCGCGGCCGGCGCGGCGGCCGGGGAGCCGCAGGGTGCCCACATCGCGACAAGAGCGAGGACGCTCACCGTGGCAGGGCGAAGCAACTGGCCCGGGGATTGGCGCATGACCGTCGAAGCCTTTCGGAACGGGTGGCGGTGACCGGATGGGTGAAGACGACGTCCGCGGCCGGCAGTGCCGCCGATGCCGGAGCCTCGCCCGAGGACGGCGACGACGAGCAGGACCGCCGGGGTGGAGCAGGCAGCAGGACGAGTGCGATGCGTCCGCTTCTGGGGGTGCGTCGGCGCAACTCTAGCCACCAGCCGGACAAATTTGCTGAAACTCAATCAACGCCGACAAGTGTGTTGGAATCGTGAATTCGGCCCTCCGCGGGGCGGCCCCCTGCAGTTCCGCCCCGCCGCCTCATCGGGCAGGGCAGGGCCGCACGGGTGAAAAGGGGACGCCGAAGGCTTGGCGCGCCGCTCGTGCGGGCCGGGAACCCCGCCATCCGCGATCACCGTTCCGCCGGCGCCGGTGGTACCGCCGCCCGTTTGATCTCATATGACGACTCGTCAATCCGTGGTCCCCCGGTTTCCGCACCGGCCGGGGATCGTTAGGCACGGTGAAACAAAGCCCCCTCCGGCGACCCGCGTTGCCGAAGAAAGGAACATGATGAAGTCCCTGAAGGCTGCCGCCGTCCTTGCCGGTTCCCTGATCGCTGCCGGCATGGCCGCGCCCGCGTACGCCCAGGACATCGATCTGGCGTCCACCGGCCTCGACACCGGCCTGAACACGCGCACCGCGGTCCCCTTCGAGCTGATGCCGCTGCACGACGATTCGAGCGACACCGAGAACCGGAGCAACTCGGTGTTCGGCACCGCCGAGGAGGCGGCCGCCGTGATGGACCAGGCCAAGCCGGTGCACGGCGATCTGGGGTTGCACGCCTGAGGCACGCCAT
>NZ_JBHSPC010000023.1:0-56387 GCF_042656345.1 Streptomyces incanus | reverse complement strand
CCCGGACCGAGGGCCGACTTCGTATGTCCCCTCTCCTCGTCGTGCGGCGGTGACCACGCGGGAGGTTCGGCGGTTAGGGCAACCGACAACCGTACGAACGAGGAGTGAATCATGGTCGTCACTACCGGCGGGGCACCCACGGGTGCCGACGACGGAACACCGGGCCCGGCGCTGTCCGGACCGACGGGCAGCACACGGCGGGACGTGGCGCGCGGTCTGCGCGCCGGCGCACTCGTCGGTGCCCTGGCTCCGGTGCTCGCCGCCTTCCGGTCTCCGCGCCCCGGACCCGCGGCAACGAGCGCCCCGGGCGACACCGCCTTCGAGCAGGCCTACCGCGGCCGTCGCATCCGGGGGGTGTGGGCGCCCGGGCGCACCGCGGCCGAGGACGGCCGGTGGCACGTCACGGTGGACGGCCGCCCCCTGCATCTGATGCGCCGCGCCGACGGCGGCTGGCTGAGCACGGTCGACCACTACTGCTCCTACCGGACGCCGCTCGAGGCCGCTCGCGCAGCCGTCGACGCGCTCGGCCCCGACGAGCGGCTGCGTGATGCGGCGTCGGCGCCGGGGGGCGCGGGACACGCGCACGGGGAGGGCCGGCATGACGTACGTGCGTAAGGACGCCGGCACGCTCACGGCGGCCGAGAGGCGGCGGTTCGTCAAGGCGCTGCTGGAGGTCAAACGGCGTGGCGAGTACGACGAGTTCGTGCGGATGCACCTCGCGTACTTCACCTCCGACGGTGAGCGCGGCCTGCGCACCGCGCACATGGCGCCCTCCTTCCTTCCCTGGCACCGCCGGTTCCTGCTCGACCTGGAGACCGCCCTGCGCCGGGTGGACTCGGCGGTGACCCTTCCGTACTGGGACTGGACCCGTGACCGCACGACCACCTCCGCACCGTGGTCGGCGGACCTCCTCGGCGGCAACGGGCGCCGGGTTGACCAGCAGGTGATGACGGGGCCGTTCGCGTACCGGCAGGGCAACTGGACCATCGAGGTGGGCGTGACCGACGGGGGGTTCCTCACCCGGGACCTCGGCCGCCGCCGCGACCCGATCGCCCTGCCCACCACGAGCGACCTGGAGCAGGCGCTGCAGGACCCCGTCTACGACGTGCGTCCCTGGGACTCGACGGCCACACGGGGTTTCCGCAACAAGCTGGAGGGCTGGAGCGCCGGCCGGGGCGGCACGCCCTGGCGCAACCACAACCGGGTGCACCGCTGGGTCGGCGGGGCCATGCTCGGTGCCGCTTCCGTCAACGACCCCGTCTTCTGGCTGCACCATGCCTTCGTCGATTTGCAGTGGTACCGCTGGCAGCGCCGGCACGGCGGGGCCCGCTACCTCCCCGCGAAACCGCCGGGCCCCGACGACGAGCAGCACCGCCGGATCGTGGCACGGCGCGAGAAGCTGCCGCCGTGGGACGTGACACCGGACGAGCTGGAGGATGTCGGCCGGATCTACCGGTACGCGTGAGGGGACGCGGTCTCGGGCTTCATGGGGGGCCCCGGCGCTCGGGGCGGCGGGGCTCTCGGGGCACCACGACGAACGTCAGCTGCCGTAGCCCTGGTGGTGCTTGTTGTGGCTGTCGTTCACGCAGCGGTTGCCCACGGCGGGGTTGAGGAAGCCGAGCACGTCGGCGGTGTTGCCGTACGCGTTGATCGGCGCGTGGACCGGGACTTGGACCACGTTGCCGGACGCGACACCCGGCGAGTGGGACACCGCGGCGTGGGCGCCGGCGTCCGCCGCGGCCCTACCGGCCCCGCTGAGCACCACGGCCCCCGTGCCGAGAGCCGCAGCGCCGACCTTCGCGATGCGAGGCATCACGTTCTCCTCACTCGTCCGGTGAGCGCGGCCGCACACCCCGCCCAACGCGAGCATCTCGCGCCGGTCACGGTGTTTCTTCCGGGATCACCCCTGGGGAAGCTGCCGCACCGGACGAGCGGCCTCCGCTCCCGGCCGCCTGACGCGCGTTCGGCCACCTGATGCGCCCGTGTCGGGCCGGTGACCTGCATCTTCACGAGAAAATTACGCGCATGGGCGTTTTGACTACCCAAAGTCGGAAACGTCGCTTACGTTTACCACCGTAAGTGACCGACCCAACACGGGTTGTGTCTACTCGGGAAATCGGAGAAGTAATGCGCAAGTACCAGAAGGCCGCCGTCGTCATGGCCATGCTCGGCAGTGTCGGCTTCCTCGGCGCCGGCGTCAGCCACGCCGGTGACGAGCCGTCGTTCGAGCTCAAGAACAAGCAGGTCACGACCTGCGTCCAGGACAACTCCGTCAAGGGCCTCGTCAACATCGACGACGTCAACGCCGGCGTCGGCGCTCTGCTGGGCATGGGCAAGGCGGAGAACAAGGAGACCAACGCGGTGTCCTGCGCCTCCAACCTCATCCTCGGCGGCAAGTGATCACTGCCGGGTGATCCGGGCCGGTCTCGGGGCTCGAACCCAGGTGTTCGAGTCCCGGGCCCGCCCGGGATGCCGGCCGGTCCGGGTGTCCGGAACGGCTCCGCCGCTCGGGGCGGTGGCACCCTGTTTCCCGCGGGTGCGACGCGGCGTTTCATCTAACAACTGCCGTGAATGTCGCCTATATTAGCGACTGTAAGTGACCGGCCCAACACGGGCCGTGTCGGTACGAGAATGGAGCAGTAATGCGCAAGTACCAGAAGGCCGCCGTCGTCATGGCCATGCTCGGCAGTGTCGGCTTCCTCGGCGCCGGCGTCAGCCACGCCGGTGGCGAGCCGGAGGTCGAGCTCAAGAACAACCAGACCACGACCTGCATCCAGGACAACTCGAAGCAGGGCCTCATCAACATCGACGACATCAACCTCGCGGTCGGCATCCTGGGCCTCGCCCACGCCGAGAACGAGGAGACCAACGCGGTGTCCTGCGCCTCCAACTTCATCCTCGGCGGCAAGTGATCACTGCCAGGTGATCCGGGCCGGTCTCGGGGCTCGAACCCAGGTGTTCGAGCCCCGGGGCCGCCCGGCATGTCGGCCGGTCCGGGTGTGTCCGGACCGGCTCCGCCGCTCAGTAGCGGCGGGTCGACCGTCAAGGAAAAAGGTAGATGGTGAAGTCGAAGAAGATCGCAGCGGCGGCGGCGGGGGTTCTCGGAGGACTCGCGCTGATCGGCGCTGGTGCCGTTCAGGCCTTCAGTGCCGATGCCCCGGACAACTGCGTCAAGGGCGGGGACGGCACCGTTCGTTGCGCGCAGGTGAACAAGCAGGAGATCACGACCGACCAGCACGGAAAGATCCACTTCGTCAACGAGTCGAAGCAGACCTGCTCCGGCGGCAATGCCGAGGTCTCCTGCGCCAACAGCGTTGTCCTTCCGGCCGAGAAGTCCTGACGTCTTTGTCGGCCGAGGGCCGTTGTGCACGGCTTCCCCCGCGTCGGACCACCCGCGTAGCGGAGAGTGGCCGGAACCCGGTACCGGGTTCCGGCCACTCTCCGTGCGTCCGTCACCGGTGTGCCGTCGCGCAGGCGAGGCCGGCACCCGGTGACTCCACGGGGGTGCAGTACGGCAGGTCGTCGATGGGGCGGTCGGTGCAGAAGCGGCCGATCAGCTCCGACGACTCCTGCCTGCGCTCGACGGTGACCAGATGGTCCGCCTCCTTGACCGTCGTGAACCGCGCCGCCGGAATCGTCGCGGCGAGCTCACGGCCCATCTGCGGGGTGCACAGGGTGTCGTACTCACCCGTGAACACCAGGGCCGGCACGTCGGGGACGGGCAGGGGCTCGTAACAGCCGTGTGCCACCAGCCTCGTGTTGTGCTCGACCGCCTTCTTCAGCTCGTCCGGCGTCTGGTTCATGAACTGGTGATGCAAAAGGCGTGCGACGGCCGCGTGCTTGCGAACCTGACCGGCGCCCGGATTCGACATGAACAGCTCCACCAGGCCGCCGGCCGCCGCTTCGATCTCACCCCGTTCCAGTGCCTGCGACAGGCGCGGTACCGCGTCGGTGTAGATCTCGGGGAGACGCATCGCGGCGCCGCAGAAGACGATGCGACGGACGGACTCGGGATGCAGCTGCGCGAAGCGGAGGCCGACGACTTCCCCGAAGCAGCCGCCGAAGAGATTCACCGGCGGCATCCCGGTCTCCGCCAGCATGTGCTGGACCGCGGCGGCGAGGAAATCGATCCCGTAGTGAGCGGGCAGGAAGTCCGCACTGCCGTATCCGGGAAGATCCACGGTGATCACCGTGCACAACGGCGCCAGCCACTTCTCGTGCCCCTGCCAGGAGTGCCGGTTCTGGGACGAGCCGCCGAGCAGCAGCAGCGGCGCTGTTCGCGGAGCGCTCTGATGGACGATCCGGCACCCGTACGTGAAGCCCTCGAAAGTCAGGGTCCGCTCCTCCACCCGCTCCGGCGGTGGAGAAGAGGACCCGTGGCGCTGCGTGGTCAGTGAAACCTGGGCGGTGGTGAGGGCAGTGCGCATGGACGGCTCCGGGACGGGGGAAATGACGACGAACCCGTCCATGATGACCGGCAACCATGTCTTTTTTCTGTAATCACTCATTTGTGGGCGATCCCGGCGACAAGGCATGCCCGGCCCGCAAGGCGACAACCACCGGCGGATCCACCGCTGAGCCCGGGGGCGGGTCTCAGGGACGGTGTCAGGAGCGACGAGAGCCCCGGCGCTCGAGGTGCCGGGGCTCTGGACGTTCTGCTGATGAAGCTTACGGAGGATCAGTTCCCGTAAGCGCCCTTGTGGTTCTTGTGGTTCTTGTGGCCCTGGCCGTCCTTGTTCACGCAGGTGTTGCCGAATGTCGGGTTCAACGCACCGACGACGTTGACGGTGTTCCCGCACACGTTGACCGGCACGTGGACCGGGGCCTGGACGAGGTTGCCCGACAGGACTCCCGGGGAGTGGGCGGCGGCGCCCTGGGCACCCGCGTCCGCCAGAGCCGTACCGGCCCCGCTCAGGGCCACGGCACCCGTGCCGAGTGCGACGCAGGCAGCCTTCGCGATGCGCGACATCACGTTCTCCTTCTGATTCGATGAGCACGGCCGCAGGGGGTGCGGCCGCGCTCCCCGTTCAACGCGGAGACGCTCGACGAGTCACGGTGATCGGCAACGGATCACCCTGGACGAAGGGGTTTTCTTCCGGCCCGGCCTTCTGCCCCGGCCTTCCGGCCGCTTTCAGGGCAGGCGCCGGAGTGGCGCGCCGTCGAGGAGGGCGCGGATGTTCTCGACCGCCTGGCCGTAGGACGTGGCGCAGTCGGCGCGGGAGAAACGGCCGAGGTGCGGGGTGGCGAGCAGACGGGGAGCGGTGCGCATCGGATGGCCGGCGGGCAGCGGTTCGACGTCGAAGACAGCGACGCCGGCACCGGCGATCCGGCCGTCGCGCAGGGCGGCGAGCAGGGCGCTCCTTCCGTCCCGGAACCCGGGGTGAGAAGGGTGAAGGTGCCCCCGGCAGGACTCGAACCTGCGGCCAAGCGCTTAGAAGGCGCCTGCTCTATCCACTGAGCTACGGGGGCCGGGTGTGGTGGCCTCTGTCATGGTGCCCGGGTGGCCCCGGTGCCTGACGTTGCCGGGGACAAGGATAGGGCTCTCGCGTCCTTGCCCCTGTCGCCTCGCCTCCGCGGCTCGATGTGGAGGTTCGGTGAAGCGGTCCCGATAATCGCAGGCAGGTACGAATCGTGCACCGATTTTGGCCTCTCGCGCATCGGGTGTTGTGCACTCGTTATGCCTGGGCTGTGCGCGCGCCCCAGTCGTCCCTTCCATCCGCTTGTGTTCGATCGGCGCGCAGACATGGTCATATGCTTCAGAATTCCCATGAAGTTGGGCATTCTTCACATGTGGTGACCTTGGACGTACGGCCTCAGCTGCTCGACGCACTCTCCGCCCTGCGCGACCGTGTCGCCGCCGCACGCTTCCCGCTGCCTGTCGCGGGGGCTTCCCGCGCGCGTGCCGACCGCGACGAACTGCTCGCGCAGCTCGACGACTATCTGGTGCCCCGCCTGAGAGAGCCCCGGGCGCCGCTGCTCGCCGTCGTAGGGGGGTCCACCGGGGCCGGCAAGTCCACCCTGGTGAACTCACTCGTGGGGCGGCGCGTCAGCGAGGCGGGCGTGCTGCGGCCGACGACCCGGACACCGGTGCTCGTCTGCCACCCCGAGGACCACCACTGGTTCAGCGGGATGCGTGTACTGCCCGACCTCACGCGCGTGTGGGGCTCCCGGCGGGAGGTCGACGACCTGCTGCTCCCGGGAGAGAACCCCGCGCGCGTCCTGCGCATCGAGACCGCCGAGAGCGTCCCGCCCGGCCTCGCCCTGCTCGACGCCCCCGACATCGACTCCCTCGTCGCCGACAACCGCGTCCTCGCCGCCGAGCTCATCTGCGCCGCGGACATCTGGGTCATGGTCACCACCGCCGCCCGCTACGCCGATGCCGTGCCCTGGCACATGCTGCGCGCCGCCAAGGAGTACGACGTCACCCTGGTGACCGTCCTGGACCGGGTGCCCCACCAGGTCGTGTCCGAGGTGTCCCGGCAGTACGGTGCCCTCCTCACCAAGGCCGGACTCGGCCACGTACCGCGCTTCACCGTGCCCGAGCTGCCCGAGTCGGCCTGGGGCGGCGGGCTCCTGCCGGCCTCCGCCGTGGCGTCGCTGCGGACCTGGCTCGTCCACCAGACGCAGGACCCCGCCGCCCGCACACACGTCATGGCGCGCACCGCCCACGGCATCCTCGACTCCCTCAACTCCCGCATGCCGGAACTCGCCGGTGCCGCCGCAGCGCAGCACGCCGCCGCGCTGCGGCTCACCTCCGCCGTCGAGGGGGCGTACGACAAGGAGCACGCGCGCCTGCGCGGCCGGCTGAAGGCCGGAACCGTGCTCGCCGGCGACGCGCTCAAGCGGTGGCGGGCCTTCCCTCTCGACTGCACGCCCAGAGAGCTCCTCGACACCCTCGTGGAGGGCCTGGGTGCCCTGCTGCTGTGCGCCGTCGCCGCCGCCGACGAGCGGGTCGACACCGCCTGGCGGCGCGAACCGGCCGCGAAATCGCCGGAGTTCACCGACGGCGACGGGGCGACGGAGAGCGTCGAGCACCGGATCGGGCTGGCCGTACGGCGATGGCGGCGCGAGCTGGAGGAGTACGCCGAGGAAGAGGTCCGCGAGCTCGACCGCGGTGCCGCCCCCGATCCCGAGACGGTCGCCGCCCTGGTCGCCACGGTGCTGCTGAGCGGGCGCCGGGCGCGGACCGCGGGGGAGAAGCTCGCCCAGGGGATCGGCGCGCACAGGGCGGTGCGGCTGCGTGACCGGGGCGGGCGGCTGCTCACCGAGTACGTGGACCGGGTCATGCACCTCGAACGCGAACGCCGGCTCGCGCCGCTCGACGCGCTCGAGGTGCGTCCGGAGCCCCAGGCCGAACTCATCGCCGCGTTGTCCGTACTGCAGAAGGAGAGGTGACCGGTGACCGCCGTCACTGACCAGGACCAGGACCACACCGAGCGCCCCGAGGGTTCAGAGGGTTCCGAGGATGCAAAAGCATCCGGGACGGCTGAGCGGCCCGGGGGGGCCGGTCTCCCCGAGGACGCGCGCGTGGTGGACGGGCAGGAGCAGGGCGGGCGCGAGCAGGGCCCGTACGGGGACGACAGGTACGGGAACCACGTGTACAGGGACGACGACGCCTACGAGGAGGACGAAGAAGACGAAGAAGACGAAGAAGACGAAGAAGACGAAGAAGACGAAGAAGACGAGGAGGAGGACGAGGAGGACGGCGGCAGGGCGTCCGAGGACAGGACGGCCCCGCAGGACTCCTGGGCCGACGGGCTGATCGCGCGCCGGGTGAGCGAGACCGCAGGGGCAGGGGCAGGGGCAGGGGCAGGGGCAGGGGCCCGGACACGGGCCGGGACAGGGTCCGGGCCCGGGTTCGGAGCCGAGTCGTACGCCGCGCTGGAGACCCGCGCGTCCGTGCCGCAGACGGTGACACCCCTGGCGTACGACGCGCCCCTGACGTCCCGGCTGGAGGCGTTGCGCGAACTGGTGGGGCTGTCCAGGGCCCGGCTCGACAGCCGGACGCTGGCCGGGGCGGGCCGGGTTCTCGACGAGGCCGCCGCGCGGCGCAGGCTCTCCGGGCAGCACACCGTCGTCGCCCTCGCGGGCGCGACCGGCAGCGGCAAGTCGCAGCTGTTCAACGCCCTCGCCGGAGTCGCCATTTCGGAGACCGGCGTACGACGGCCGACCACCGCCGCGCCCATCGCGTGCAGTTGGAGCGACGGCGCCGCGGGTCTCATCGAACGGCTCGGCATCCCGCCCCGGTTGCGCCGGCGTCCGTCGCAGGCGATGGCGGACGCGGACGAGCAGCTGCGCGGACTCATTCTCGTCGATCTGCCGGACCACGACTCGGCGGCCGTGCAGCATCGCGAACAGGTCGACCGGGTGCTGGACCTGGTCGACGCCGTCATCTGGGTCGTCGACCCGGAGAAGTACGCCGACGCGATGCTGCACGAACGCTATCTGCGGCCCATGGCGGCCCACGCGGAGGTCATGTTCGTCGTCCTCAACCAGATCGACCGGCTGCCCGGAGAGGCCGCCGAACAGGTCCTGGACGATCTGCGGCGCCTGCTCGACGAGGACGGCATCGCCCTGGGCGAGTACGGAGAACCCGGTACGACGGTCCTCGCGCTGTCCGCGCTCACCGGCGACGGGGTCGGTGAACTACGCGAAGCCCTCGGCCAGTTCGTGGCCGAGCGGGGAGCGGCCGGCCGCCGTATCGCGGCGGACGTGGACATCGCCGCGGCCCGGCTGCGGCCCGTCTATGCCAACCGCCGGTGGGCCGGGCTCAGCGAGGAGGCGCGCGAGGAGTTCACGGACCGGCTCGCGGACGCCGTGGGCGCCACCGCGGCGGGCGAGGCCGCCGAACGCGCGTGGCTGCGCAACGCCAACCGCGCGTGCGGCACCCCGTGGCTGCGGCTGTGGCGCTGGTACGAGGACCGGGGCGGGCCGCCCACCGGGAAGCTTTTGCAGCGGGCGCAGCCCGACGAGGAGATCACGGCCAGGCAGCGGGTGGAGCAGGCGGTGCGCACGGTGTCCGACCGGGCCTCGGACGGGCTGCCCGAGCCGTGGGCGCAGGCGGTGCGCGAGGCGGCCGTACGGGGCTCCCAGGGGCTGCCGGAGGCGCTGGACGACCTCGCCGCGCGCGCCGCACTGCCGCCGGGGCGGCCGCCGCGGCCCGGGTGGTGGCCGGCGGCCGTACTCGCCCAGGTGTCCATGACGATCCTCCAGTTCATCGGCGGGCTGTGGCTGGTGGGCCAGATCGTCGGGTTCATGTCACCGAACCTGGGGGTGCCGGTGCTGCTGATGGTGATCGGCATCGTCGGCGGCCCGATCGTCGAGTGGAGCTGCCGGATGGCGGCCCGCGGGCCGGCCCGGCGACACGGGCTGGAGGCGGAGAGACGGCTGCGGGAGGCGGCCGCGGGGTGCGGCCGCGCCCGGGTCCTGGACCCGGTGGCTTCGGAACTGCTGCGCTACCGGGAGGTACGGGAGGAGTACGGACGGGTGGCGGGGGTGGGCGCCGGGATGAGCTGAGGCGTACGGCGTGGCCACTCCTGCGCGACTGCCCCTGCGCGGCCACTCGTACGGGTGGCGGAGTTGTCCACGGACCGGCGGTGGTCCACAGGCGGCAGCGGGCCGGGCCCGACGGCGGCAGTCTGACGCGCAGCCGTACGGGACGGGCCCGTACGCGTATCCGTCCGGCCGCCGGTGCCGGTGTCCGGGCGGGGGAGGCAGGCGCGATGAACGAGACGATGATCTGTGCGGTGGGCAACGTGGCGACGCGGCCGGTGTTCCGGGAGACGGCGTCCGGACCGGTGGCGAGGTTCCGGCTGGCGGTCACGTCGCGGTACTGGAACCGGGACAAGGCCATGTGGGCGGACGGACACACCAACTTCTTCACGGTGTGGGCCAAGCGCCAGCTCGCCACCAACGCCACGGCCTCGCTGTCGGTGGGCGAACCCGTGATCGTGCAGGGGCGGCTGAAGGTGCGCACGGAGACACGCGAGGGGCAGCAGGGCCGTACCTCGGCGGACATCGACGCGGCGGCGATCGGCCACGACCTGGCCCGGGGCACGTCGGCCTTCCGCCGCGCGGGCCGCCCGGACCCGCAACAGACATCCCCGGACCGGCCGGAACCCACGTGGGAAACCGGGCCGGGCGAGGGAGCCAAGGAGGTGGATGCGGTCGAAGCCGCCGAAGTGGTCGAAGCTACCGCCGCATCCGCCGCATCCGCCGCATCCGCCGCATCCGCCGCATCCGCCGCATCCGTCGCACCCGTCGCACCCGTCGCACCCGTCGCACCCGAGTCTGCCCCCACTCAACAGTCGCAGGAACCAGCCATGGTGACGTGATGTCGCCGGTTCGGCTCTCGGTGGCGGAGCTGGCCGAAGTGCGGCTTATCGGTGAATCCATGGTGAACGATCCCAAGTTGATTTATCGATAAAGCCTGCTCGTACCCACTCCGGCGATAACGATTCCACGTCGGATCAGGCCTCCGACCTGATCACCGCTGGGCACGGTTCACGGCGTACTTAGGATTCCGGGCATGGCTCCCGGGGTTCCTGGGGCCGGTGATTCTGCTGGTGGGACCCGTCCCCCACGTCAACGGGTCCTGCTCGGAAGGGAAATCGGTGTTTGCTGCGTCCTCTGGATTCTCTGCGTCGTCCGCACGCGGGGCCGGGCCGGTGAGACGTCTCGCCGCCGGAACGCTGGTGTCCGGATTCATCGCCGCCGGTGTACTGGCCGGCGCCGGGACGGCGGTGGCCGACGACGGGACGACGCGCGGTGAGGACGGAGCGGCCGCGACCGTGCAGGGCCTGAAGACGTACGGCGAGGCCGTGATCCGCGGCGCCGCCGGGGACCAGCAGGTGTCGGCAGGGCTGTTCGAGATGTCCGTCGAGGGCGGCGGCATGCTGCAGACCTACTGCGTCGACATCCACACCCCCACGCAGACGGACGCCGAGTACCACGAGACCGACTGGAGCGGGACCTCGCTGGGCGCCAACGAGGACGCCGGCCGGATCCACTGGATCCTGCGGAACTCCTACCCCCAGGTGAACGACCTCGCTGCGCTCGCCGACCGGGCGGGCGTCCGGGGCGAGCTGACCGAGCAGGACGCGGCGGCCGGCACACAGGTGGCGATCTGGCGCTACTCCGACGGCGTGGACGTGGACGCCGTCGACCCCCAGGCGGAGCAACTCGCCGACTACCTGGAGAAGAACGCGCGCAACCAGGCGGAGCCGCAGGCGTCGCTCACCCTGGACCCGCCGGCCGTCTCCGGGCGCCCCGGCGAGCTGCTCGGCCCGGTGACGGTACGTACGGACGCGCGCAGCGTGACGGTGTCGCCGCCGGCGGACGCCGCCACGAACGGGGTACGGATCCTGGACGCGGACGGCCTGCCGGTGATCAGCGCGGTGAACGGCACCGAGGTGTTCTTCGAGATACCCGAGGACGAGCCCGAGGGCACGGTCCAGGTGACCGCGCAGGCCTCGACCACGGTGCCGGTCGGCCGGGCGTTCGCCGCCGAGAGCCGCAGCCAGACGCAGATCCTGGCCGGCTCCAGCACCTCGACGGTCTCCGCGACGGCGAGCGCGACGTGGGCGGAGCAGGGCGCGATTCCGGCGATGACCGCCCGGAAGAACTGCGCCGAGGGCGGCGTCGACGTCATCACCACCAACCAGGACGACGAGCCCTTCACCTTCGAACTCGCGGAGCGCGAGTACACCGTGAAGCCGGGCGAGACCCGTACGGTGACGGTCCCGGTGGCCGAGGACCGGACGTACGACTTCACGGTCCAGGGCGCGGACGGCTTCGAGAAGCGGTTCACCGGCATGCTCGACTGCATGACCAAGGCCGCCGAAACCGGCGCCGACATCCAGACCCTGAGCGGCCCCACCCCCGCTCCCGTCGTGGTCGGATCCGCCGACGTCAACCTCGCCGACACCGGCGCCCCCAGCGCCGCCCCCTGGATCGTCGGCACCGCCATCACCCTGGTCGTCCTCGGCGGAGCAGCACTGGTCGTCACCCGGCAGCGCGAGGCGGGCCGCGGCAACTGACGCACTCGGTCGACGCGCCCGCCGAACGGCTACTCCTGGAGGGCGAGATCCGGACGAGTGGCCAGGAAGGCCACGTAAAGGATCGCCGCCGTCGCTCCCAGCAGGGGCCGCACGCCGCCTACGACGGCATGCGGCCTGCTCGTCCGGCCGCGCACCGATGCCCGGTGCTCGACGCAGGCCCGCACGAGCCCGACGAGGGCCAGGGCCATCAGTTCGGCGACCAGCCCGCCATCCACAGCGTTCGCCGCGTCCACGGCGGCATCCCCGGCCTCGATACCACTCGTCACGTCAGCCATCAACTGTCGCTTCCAGCTTGTGAGTCACACCGTTCGCCGTACAGGCCAGCGCGGGACGTACTCCGTCATTCAGGGCCTCGCCCCCCTGGAACCAGGGCATCGCCGACACGTACCGGGCACCTTGGCGTCGACTCACCGCCCGGCTTCGGCGATCCCGGGCACCATCGCAGCCGACCCGGCTCCATCAGTGCGGTGTATTTGTCCCTTATCGTAGCTTTTGGTGCGGGGTCTTCGCGGACGGGAGGGAGTGGGGGCGTGGCGTTCGCGGAGTCGGCCGATGACGGTGGGTCCGCATTCTCTCCCGCGTCGGCCCCAGGGCCCGGGCGACGATCCTGGGCGCCGCTGCTGGCGGTGTGCACGGGGTACTTCATGGTGATCCTGGATGTGACGGTCATCAACGTCGCCGTGCCGGTGATCGGCCGGGAGCTGTCGGCCTCGCTCACCGGCATCCAGTGGATCACCGATGGATACATCCTGGTCTTCGCCGGATTCCTGCTGACCGGTGGCGCGCTGGGCGACCGGCTGGGCAACCGCCGGGTCTTCTGCTCGGGCGTGGCGGTGTTCACTGTGTCCTCGGCCGTGTGCGCGCTCGCGCCGAGCACCCTCTTCCTGGTTGCGGCCCGGCTGGTGGAGGGGCTCGGCGCGGCGCTGATCGTGCCCGGTTCCCTGGCCCTGCTCCAGCAGGCCTACCCGGCGCCGGCGGCACGCTCACGAGCCTTCGGGCTGTGGGGATCGATGGCGGGCATCGCGGCCTCCGCCGGGCCGCTGCTGGGCGGGCTGCTCGTCTCCACGGTGGGGTGGCGCTGGGTTTTCCTCATCAACCTGCCCGCCGGCATGGCCTGCCTGGCATTGACGCTGCGGCATGTGGCCCGCTCCCCCCGGCGCGCCGCACGGTCCCTGGACTGGCCGGCGCAGTGCGCGGTCGTGGCGGCGGTGGCGCTGCTGACCGCGGCGCTCAACGAGGCCGGACGGCGGGGCTGGTCCGATCCGGCTGTCCTCGCCGGGGTGGGTCTGGCCGTGCTGGCCGCCGCGGCGTTCGCGGTGCGCGAGCGGCTGGCCCGGTCTCCCGCCCTTCCGCTGAGTCTGCTGCGGTCCCGTGCGATGAGCGGTGGAGCCGTCATCGGCCTGCTGTTCAACTTCGGCTTCTACGGCATGGTGTTCACCGCCAGCCTGGAGTTCCAGCACCAGCGTGGCTACAGCGCTTTCGGCACCGGGCTGGCGCTCTTCCCGGCGGTGGCGATGACCATGTTCGCCTCCGTCCTGTCCGGGCGGCTGACCCGCCGTACCGGCGATCGCCGACTGGTGGTCTTCGGCATGCTCCTGGCCGCTCTGGGGCTGGCCGGCTGGGCCTTGGCGGGAGCCGACCCCGCCTATCCGCTGCTGGTGGTACCGATGATGGCCGCGGGGTTCGGTACCTCCTTCGCCCTCACCGGCTCGACCGCCACCGTGATGGGTGCCGCACCCCCGGCGTACTCGGGGGCCGCCTCCGCCCTGTTCAACACCACCCGCCAGATCGGCAGCGCCACCGGTGTGGCGCTCGGTGGCAGCCTGCTGGCCACGGCCACCCACTACAGCACCGGGCTGCGCACCAGCATGGCCATCGGCGCGCTCGCCTACCTCACCGCCGCGGGCCTCGCATGGCTGTGCGTGCCGGCGAAGCCCGAAGAACGCAAGGCCTCGGGGTCCCTGTAGTGATCGCCGCAAAAACGTCGCCGGCGCTTGCCGCGCCCGTTGAGACTCCACCGACCTCACGTCTTCGTGATCTCCCGCGACCGCCGAGTTGCCCACGCGTAGCCCGCCAGTCCGAGCGAGCCACGCACCATGAAGTCGGCCCACACCTGCATGAGCTCACCGACATCCCCCATACGCGGGGCCATCAGCAAGGCCGCGGCCGTGAGGACTCCCGCAATCGCCAGGGCCGAAGCGTAGGTGATCAAGCCACCATGGTCGAGGCCCAGCCTCGTGCCCAGAAGCCCCGATGGGATTTGCACGAGCACGTGGAAGCCCACGCAGTGGACCAACAGCTCAGCGAAGATCACGAACGGGGGGATGTCTGCTGAAGGGTCGCCGGCCGGTGCCGCGCCGTAGGCATCGAGAGCCCAGGCCGGAGGGATCACGTAGGTGAACAGCAAGATCGCGCCACTCAGATGCATGGCGCCGAGGTGACGTGCGGCCTGACGGAGAGGACCTCGCGACGGGCCGCTCGGTCCGAGTGGACCAACCATGCCTGTGTTCACGTGACCCCCCGGCCCCTGACAGCGCCCCTCCACCTGGGCGGCACAGTACAGCCACCAGTCAGGCTGCTGCTGAGGTGATCCGATCAGAGGCGGCCGCAGTGATCGTCCGCCGGGCCGTCCCCGGGCCGTGCGAGGCTCACCGGGGCCGACCGACGGCAACCGACGGCAACCGACGGCAACCGACGGCAACGGAAAGTGACGGTCGAGCCGCAGTCGCCACCGGTGAAACCCCAGCTCAGAGGCTCCGGACGGAACGCGTTTCCGCCAAGGGGTGGCGGTGCGGCAAGATGGGGTGTATCTGCCCACTGCCAGTTTCAAGCTGCCGGACGGTTTCTCTTGGCTGAGTTCATTTACACCATGCGCAAGGCGCGTAAGGCGCACGGCGACAAGGTGATCCTCGACGACGTCACCCTGAGCTTCTACCCGGGGGCGAAGATCGGTGTCGTCGGCCCGAACGGTGCCGGTAAGTCGACCGTTCTGAAGATCATGGCGGGGCTGGAACAGCCGTCCAACGGCGACGCCTTCCTCACCCCCGGTTACACGGTGGGCATCCTGCTCCAGGAGCCCCCGCTGAACGAGGAGAAGACCGTCCTGGAGAACGTCCAGGAGGGTGTCGCCGAGATCAAGGGCAAGCTCGACCGGTTCAACGAGATCGCCGAGCAAATGGCGACCGAGTACACCGACGAGCTCATGGACGAGATGGGCAAGCTGCAGGAGCAGCTCGACCACTCCAACGCCTGGGACCTCGACGCCCAGCTCGAGCAGGCCATGGACGCCCTGGGCTGCCCCCCCGGCGACTGGCCCGTCGCCAACCTCTCCGGTGGTGAGAAGCGCCGCGTCGCGCTCTGCAAGCTGCTGCTCGAGGCGCCCGACCTGCTGCTCCTCGACGAGCCCACCAACCACCTCGACGCCGAGTCGGTGAACTGGCTCGAGCAGCACCTCGCCAAGTACGAGGGCACCGTCGTCGCCGTCACCCACGACCGGTACTTCCTGGACAACGTCGCCGGGTGGATCTGCGAGGTCGACCGCGGCCGCCTGCACGGCTACGAGGGCAACTACTCCAAGTACCTCGAGACCAAGGCCACCCGCCTCAAGGTCGAGGGCGCCAAGGACGTCAAGCGGCAGAAGCGCCTCAAGGACGAACTCGAGTGGGTCCGCTCCAACGCCAAGGGACGCCAGGCCAAGTCCAAGGCCCGTCTCGCCCGGTACGAGGAGATGGCCGCCGAGGCCGACAAGATGCGGAAGCTGGACTTCGAGGAGATCCAGATCCCGCCGGGTCCGCGGCTGGGCAGCATCGTCGTCGAGGTGAACAACCTCAGCAAGGGCTTCGACGAGAAGCTGCTGATCGACGACCTCAGCTTCACGCTGCCGCGCAACGGCATCGTCGGGATCATCGGGCCCAACGGTGCGGGCAAGACCACGCTGTTCAAGATGATCCAGGGTCTCGAGGAGCCCGACTCCGGGTCGATCAAGGTCGGCGACACCGTCAAGATCTCCTACGTGGACCAGAACCGCGCCAACATCGACGCCAAGAAGACGCTGTGGGCGGTCGTGTCGGACGAGCTCGACTACATCAACGTGGGGCAGGTGGAGATGCCCTCGCGCGCCTACGTCTCCGCCTTCGGGTTCAAGGGACCGGACCAGCAGAAGCCGGCCGGTGTCCTCTCCGGCGGTGAGCGCAACCGGCTGAACCTCGCCCTCACCCTCAAGCAGGGTGGAAACCTGCTGCTCCTCGACGAGCCGACCAACGACCTCGACGTCGAGACCCTCAGCAGCCTGGAGAACGCGCTGCTGGAGTTCCCCGGGTGCGCCGTGGTCATCTCCCACGACCGGTGGTTCCTGGACCGCGTCGCCACGCACATCCTCGCCTACGAGGGCGAGTCCAAGTGGTTCTGGTTCGAGGGCAACTTCGATTCGTACGAGAAGAACAAGGTCGAGCGGCTCGGAGCGGACGCCACGCGTCCGCACCGCGCCACCTACAAGAAGCTGACCCGGGGCTGATCTCTTGCGGCACATCTACCGCTGCCCGCTGCGCTGGGCGGACATGGACGCGTACGGCCACGTCAACAACGTGGTCTTCCTCCGGTATCTGGAGGAAGCCCGTATCGACTTCCTGTTCCGCCCGGACAAGGACTTCCAGCAGGGGTCCGTGGTGGCCCGCCATGAGATCGACTACAAGCGGCAGCTCGTCCACCGGCACGCGCCCGTGGACATCGAGCTGTGGGTCACACAGATCCGGGCCGCGTCCTTCACCCTCACCTACGAGGTGAAGGACGGCGACCAGGTCTACGTCCGGGCCTCCACGGTGATCGTGCCGTTCGACTTCGAGGCACAGCGTCCGCGCCGGATCACCCAGGAGGAGCGGGAGTTCCTCCAGGAGTACACGGACGACGAGGAGAACGACGGCGCCGACAGCGACGCCGATCAGGACGAGGCCGTCGCGGCATGACGGTGCTCCACCTCGTCGACGAGAGGGAGGCGGCGGACCTCGCGGCCTTCCTCTCCCGGCTGCTCCACTACGACCGCGGGGCCGCGGTGCGCCTCCAGGCGTCGGGCACCGCACTGGCCGTGTTCGGACGGCCGCCCTCCTTCGAGGTGCTGGCCGTCCGCGCCGTGCGGCTGGCCAAGCCGTACGAGGACGGTATCGACGTCACCCTGGATGTGACCGTGTCCGCCGGTGAGCTGCTGGAATCGGTGGACGAGACCGCTGCCACCGCCACCGTGCCGGGCACGGTGACCGGGCCGCCGTGGGCCGGGATGCTGCCCCCGCGCGGGGGCTGGCAGGCCGAACCCGGGCTGCCGGCACCGGATTCCCTGCGGGCGCTCGTCGCCGCCGCGGTCGCCGAATTCAAGGCGCGTACGGGCGAGTTGGCGCCCGAGTCGCGTACCCGGGCCGAACTCGACCGGATCGGGCGGGAAATCTGGTCCCGCACGGTCGCCCGCACCGACCTTCCGGTGCGGGCGGTGCACGCCGCCCAGTCGCTGGGATTCCTGCGGGCGGCACCGGCCGAGCCCGCCGCTGGAGGCGGCCGGCCGGTGCTGCTCGCCTCGGGCGCGTGGCTCCGGCTGCGGACGCCGTACGGGTCGATCGTTCTGCGGCGGGCGGGTACGGGCGAGGCGCTGGGGCTCAGCGTGCGCTGAACCTCGGAGCGGCCGAACCCCGGTGCGTCCCGGTCGGGAGGGCGTCCCGGTCGGGAGGGTTTCTCAGCCCGGAGGGTGTTTCAGCCCGGAGGGTGTTTCAGCCCGGGGAGTTGATCATCGAGGCCGCCGCGTACGTCAGGTACTTCCACAGCGTCTGCTCGTGCTCCTCGGACAGGCCGAGTTCGTCGAGGGCGACGCGCATGTGCCCCAGCCAGGCGTCGTGCGCGGCCCGGTCGACCTTGAACGGCACGTGCCGCATCCGCAGCCGCGGATGGCCCCGGTTCTGGCTGTACGTGGTCGGACCGCCCCAGTACTGGATCAGGAACAGCGTGAACCGCTCCTCGGCCGGGCCGAGGTCCTCCTCCGGGTACATGGGACGCAGCAGCGGGTCCTCGGCCACGCCCTCGTAGAAACGGTGGACGAGCCGGCGGAAGGTCTCCTCCCCGCCGACCTGCTCGTAGAACGTCTGCTCCTGAAGCGTGCCGCGCCGAATCTCTGTCACCCGTCCATGGTCTCAGACACGGCGGCATAGGCCTCAAGCCCTAGGTCCCGCTGTTTCCGCCCTCTGGTCCCGGAACCGGGCCCGGTCCAGGGCCGCCCCGGGCCTGTCCGGGGCTCGTCCAAGGTCCGTCCGAGGCCCGGCTCCGGGTCCCGTCCCCGTGCCGGTGCTCGTACTGTGGAGGCATGGGCGGGCATGCTGCTCAGCGGGACCCCGACGACCTCGCCGGCTCGGCGCGGGCGGCGCTGGTGCGCGAGATCGTCGCGAGCGGGGCGTTCGACGCCGACCCGGTGTGGCGGGAGGCCTTCGAGGCCGTCCCGCGCCATCTGTTCGTGCCGTACTACTACGTGGGCGTCGTCGGCGGCTACGAGCGGCGGTGGGGCGAGAGCACCGACCCCCGGGCCCGCGAGGCCTGGCTGCGCGGCGCGTACGCGGACGTTCCGCTGGCCATCCGGATGCGCGACGGCGAGCTGCTCTCCTCCAGCAGCCAGCCGTCCCTCATGGCGGCGATGCTCGTCGGACTGGGCGTCCGCGACGGCGACCGGGTCCTGGAGATCGGCACCGGCAGTGGCTACAACGCCGCCCTGCTCGCCCACCGGCTCGGTGACGGCGACCTGGTCACCACCGTCGACCTCGACCCGGAGATCACCGAGTCGGCCCGCCGGCACCTGGACGCCGCCGGTTACCACCCGGTGGTCGTCACCGGCGACGGCGCGCGCGGGGTGCCCGCGCGCGCCCCCTACGACCGGATCATCGTGACCTGCACCCTGCCGTCCGTGCCCGGCGCCTGGCTCGCCCAGTGCCGGCCCGGCGCCCGCATCCTCGCCCCGTTCGCCACCGGCCTGATCTCCCTCACCGTGCACGGTCCGGGGCACGCCGAGGGCCGGTTCCTGCACACGCCCGCCTACTTCGTACCGCTGCGCGGCGCGAACCGGTCGCGGGCGGTGCCGGCCGACGTGACCGACCTGGCCGACGTGCCGCGCCGGGCCAGGGCCAGCGACCGGCTCCGGTTCCTGCTGGCGCTGACCGCAGGCAGCATCGGGGCCGGGGAGGCGTACGACGTGTGGCGGAGGGAGGGACGGCCGCAGCGTGAGCGCTACGGCCTCACGGTCGGCGAGGACCACTGCTGGGTGTGGCTGGACGACCCAGGAGGGCCGCACCGCTGGGTGCTGCCCTCCTGAACCCTGAGTCCCGAACGTGCCTTCGGCCGGGGTTTCCCCGCTCAGCCGCGGTGCAGGGTGATCGTCGTCCAGGCGCCCACGTGGACGCGGTCGCCGTCCTGGAGCGGGACCGGGACGAACGGCTGAATCGGTTCCTCCGAACCGTTGACCGTCGTGCCGTTCGTCGAGTTCTGGTCGACGACCGCCCAACTGCCGTCCGGCTGCTGCACCAGCACCGCGTGCTGGTGCGAGACGCCCGGGTCCTCCGGCGGCGTCGACAGGTCGATGTCGGGGGTGTCACCGGTGGAGTGGCGCCGACGGCCGATCGTGAGCTGGTTGCCGGTGAGGGTGCGCTGCTGCTCGGGCGAGTACGCGGGCAGGTTCAGGCCCGTGGCCTCGGGGCCGGAGCGGTGCATCATCGCCATGAAGTAATCACGGTCCGGACCGATCGTCGCGGTCCAGGTCCCCGGGGACTGGGGCTGCTGCGGGAATCCGCCGGGAGCGGGCGGAGCCTGGGTCGCGCCGGGCTGCGGGTAGCCGTAACCGCCGTGCTGACCCTGCCCGTGCTGACCCTGCCCGTGCTGACCCGGGCCGTGCTGACCCGGGCCGTGCTGACCCGGGCCGTTCGGAGCGCCCTGGCCGCCACCGGGACCGCCGGACGGCGGGGGGATGACCCAGTCGTCGTCGCCGCCGAAGGCGGGACCGCCCTGCTGCGGGGGCCGGCCGGTTTCCTGCGGGAATCCGGGCGGGGCCGGCGGACCGGACCGGTACGCCTGTGGACCACCGGGGCCTCCAGGGCCGTTCGGACCACCGGGACCGCCGTATCCGCCCTGGCCGCCCTGCGGACCGGGCCCGCCGGGACCGTTCGGGCCGCCGGGTCCACCGGGGCCGCCGTATCCGCCCGGTCCGGGCGGCGGCGGTACCGGGCGTGAGGGGTCGCCGCCGAAGCCGGGCGGGCCCTGCGGGATCGGCTCGGCCGGCCGGTTCACCTGTGACGGACGGGAGCCCTGGTAGTCGTAGGAGTCACCGCCGTTGCCACCGCCGTACGGCCCGGGCGGGGGCTGCTGCTGGTACCCGCCGTGACCACCCTGGCCGCCGGGTCCGGGTCCGGGTCCGCCCGGTCCGGGACCGGCGGGGCGCGGGGCGGCCGGGGTGTACGAGGTCGCCGTGTTCGTCAGGAAGTTCCACCGGCACTCCTCGCAGAACGGCGCGGCGCCCTCACGGGGCGTGCGGCACTGCGGGCACAGCTCCGCTCTGCCGCCGGGGCCACCGGGCCCCCCGTATCCACCCGGGCCGCCGGGACCGCCCTGGCCACCGGGGGGCGGGAATCCGTAGCCACCGCCGGGTGGCGGCGGGGGAGGAGGGGGCGGCGGCACGGACCCCGCCATGCGGTGGCCGCACACCTCGCACCAGTCGTCGGAACCCGACTGGTGTCCGTTCGGGCAGGTCGGCATGTCGGCGCTTCCTCCTCTCCTTGTCCGGTCGCTTCCGACCGAAGTTCTCCGGCCCGCGGGCCGGGCTCGTTCAACTCGCGTTCACTTCTTTACACGAACAGTCTTGGTGGACCGGGTTTCGAGTGTCATCTCGTCGGCCTCCTCGACCCTCGCTTTCAGTCGCACAGTACCGGTCGCGGCGTCGACCACGTCCACCACCTTCGCAAGCAGTTTCGCAGTATCGGCGTTGCCGGAGACACTCGCGAGCTGAACGGCCCGGCCCAGTTTGGACGTTGCTCCATCGAAATCACCCGCTTTGCGCAAATCGAGTCCTTGTTGGATGACTTGTGCCAGTTCGGCCTGCCCGGTGTAGTGGGCGACTTGGGGGTTGATCGACGTCGAGGCGGCCATGTCGTCCGTCCACACGGCCCGTACCAGACCCTGCGCGCCGAGCTTCTGGACACCTTCCGCGCCGCTCCCGGCCGGGGCGCCGGCGGGCTGCGGGATGATCAGCGAGAGCCGGGCGGCGAGCATTTCCCGCCCCACTCCGGCGGCCGGGACCTCGACACAGACGTGGTAGTCACGGGACTCGTCGCCCCAGGAACCCAGCGGGTAGTCGCCCGCGCGGGGGCCGGCCTCGATGCGGCGGCCGGTCAGCTCCTCGACCGTCGGCGCGACCTGTTTGACGAACTTCACGGTCGCGCCCAGCGGGGTCCACAGCCGCAGCCCGACGTCCGCGACCTCCTTGCCCATCGCCGTCTCCATCATCCGCGTGAAGTCGTCGGCGAGTCCGGCCGGGTCGGCGACGATGTCGGCGCTGCCGAGGAGGCCGGAGGCGATCGCTGTGACTTCTTTCACTTCCCAGTCGGTGCCCACGCCACGGGCGTCGCAGGTGAACCGCCCGGCGCAGGCTTCCAGGGCCGCCTTCAGATCCACGGGCGACTCGTGCTCGTTGCGTCCGTCGGTGAGCAGGATGCCGTGCCGGATCGCCACGTCCGCCGACGCCAGCAGCCGGTCGGCCAGCCTGAGCCAGGTGCCGATGGCCGTGCCCCCGCCCGCGCTCAGTGTGCGCAGCGCCTGCTTGGCCTGCTCGCGGGTGGCGGCGTCGGCGACCGCGAGCCGCCCGGCGCCGGGGTAGACCTCCTTGGCCGCATGCGTGCCGCCGACCACCGCGAAGCGCACGCCGTCGCGCAGGGCGTCGATCGCGGCAGCCGTGGCGTCGCGGGCGTTGCGCATCTTCGTCGGCGGATAGTCCATCGAACCGGAGCAGTCGACCATGAGCACCACGGCCGCCGACGGCCCCTCACCGGGCGCGTAGAGGTGGGGTGCCGCCACCGCGCTGCCGATGGTGCCGCCTCCGGTCGCGGTCACCGTGACGATGGCGTTGACCTCGCGGCCGCCCTCCGGCAGATACTCGTTCTGGTACACGTCCATCGAGAACTGCGGCACGTTCGACTTCGCGAAATTGGCCATGCCTGCTTCTCTCCCCCTGGAGAACCCCGACGAGCGGGGCGACGACAGAAGGCGGACCGGTCCCCTCCGGTTCGCCGGTGCTGGCCCGCAGCTCTTCCGCGGCTCTCCCGCGGTTTCCCTGCGGCTTCCCTGTACCTTCCCCGCCAAGGGCTTGCCGTACGCGGCCTCAGGCCGATCCTGCCCCCTGCGGCACGGCCGGGAACGGGACGAGGGCCACTGTTACGTTGTCGTGGCCCCCGCCGTCGAGGGCATGGCCGAGCAGGACCCGCGCGCCGTGCAGCGGGCGGACGGCGGCGTCGGCGGGGACGGTCCGGGCCATCTCCTCGGCCGACTCCGCGTAGTTCCACAGCCCGTCCGTGCAGACCACGACCACTCCGGGCCGGTCCGGTTTGAACGACGCGGTGTGCGGATCGAGTTCGTACGCGTCGGCGCCGAGCCAGCCGGTGATCGCGTGGGCGCGCTGGTCGGCGTACGCCTCGGCCTCGCCCATCAGGCCCGCGGCGACCATCTGCGCGGCCCACGAGTCGTCCTCGGTGAGCCGGGCCGGGGGAGCGGCGCGGTCCACCGGGACCCAGTACACGCGGCTGTCGCCGACCCAGCCGACGACCAGCAGGCCGTCGGTCACCACGGCGCCGACGAAGGTGCAGGCCGGGGAGTTCTGGTGCGGGGCGCGCTCCCGCTCCGTCTCGGGCTCGTCGGCCAGCGCGTTGACCGCGTCCGACGCGGCGATGATCGCCTCGTGCATCGCCTGCTGCGGGTGCGTGCCGCGCGGCAGGGCCGCGAGCAGCGACGCGCTCGCCGCCCGGGACGCGGCCAGCGAGGCCTCGTCGGGCCGGGTCGCGGAGGAGACGCCGTCGCAGACGATCGCGACGGAGGCGGGGGAGCCGTCGGGCAGCGTGGTGGTGCCGATACCGAAGGCGTCCTCGTTGCGGTGGTGGCGCAGGCCGCGGTCGCTGACCGCGGCCAGCGGGCCGCATTCCTGTTCCATGTGATCCCGTTCGCGTGGCTGGGCGTGGCCGCAGTTCTCGCAGTAGCCGTCGTCGTCCACCCTGCCCGCACGGCAGGCCACGCACACGGTGCCGCCCGGGGCGGCCGAGTCCTGTTCGGCAACCTGCTCGGCGGCCACACGCGGGTCCGGGGCCTGCAGCGGGTACTCCTCGGGCTGCGCGCCCGGGCCGGCGACGGGCTGTGCGCCCGGCTGCGGGACCTGCTGGACGCCCGGCTGCGGGACCGGGTCCGCGACCGGGTCCGCGACCGGCTGGGCCGGGCGGTCGAAGCGCACGCCGGAGGACCGGGGCGCCCCGCCGGCCGGGGCCGCGGCGGGCGGCTCCGGGGGCGGGGGCGGTGGCACGGGCGCGGAGTGCTGGGAACGGGGGTGAGGGTGGGGGTGGCCGGTCAGTGGCAGGCCGGCCGAGTCGGTGCCCGCCAGGTCCGCGGGCCGGTGCGTCGGGGCGGACACGCCGGAACTGTCCGGGCGGACGGTGGGCCAGTCCGGCTCGGTCGGTGCCGGCACCGGTGCCGGCACCGGTGCCGGACGGGCCGCCGGGGGCGCCGGGGGTGCGGCCGGGGGCGCCGGGGGTGCGGCCGGGGGCCGGGGCGCCCCGCGCTCCGCCGGACTCGGCGACGGCACCGCGCTGTTCCAGCCGTTCCCGGTGCTCATGGCGTTCCCGGTGTTCATGGTGATCGTCGGATGGTCCACCGGCGGTGCCGGGACGGCCGACAGGTCGTATCCGCACGCACCGCAGAAACGATCACCCGGTTCGAGGGGTTCCTCGCAGCTCGGGCACTTCGACAGAGCGGCCTGCTGGGGCATTTGCGACATCAACTACACCCACGTCCGGGGGCGGTAACGGTTGGCACGTTCCACCAGGTCGATCCTCTCCTCACCGCTCCGCGCCAGCCGGGCCAGCGTGCGGTACGAGCGCTCGAGTCCAAAGCGCAGGTTCCGCTCGTCCAGTCCGCTGCCGAGCAGTGTCCGTCCCCCGGCGGCGTTCCGCTGCCCCCGTCCCGGCGGAGCCGGAAGCGGAAACGGAACGGA
This sequence comes from Streptomyces incanus, assembly GCF_042656345.1. Classification (NCBI taxonomy): domain Bacteria; kingdom Bacillati; phylum Actinomycetota; class Actinomycetes; order Kitasatosporales; family Streptomycetaceae; genus Streptomyces; species Streptomyces incanus. The sequence continues at coordinate 32,072 of NZ_JBHSPC010000023.1, read as the reverse complement.
ACCCTGGCTCCCGGAGAGTACCCAGTCGAGCGCGCAGCCGAGGACCTCGGCCGCCAACCACTCCCGGCGCGCCGGATCCAGACCGTACGACTCCAAGGCCTCGACCTGGCCCGCCGCGGTACTCAGGTCGTCAAGGAACGGTAGGTCACCCGCGGTCGCGGTCCGCCCCCGCAGCCGGGCGCGTACGGACGCCACCCGCGCGGCCGTGTAGTGGATCGACGACTCCGGCACCGACTCCAGCGTCCGTACGGCGCCGCTCCGGTCGCCGGTGGCCAGCCGCACCCGGGCCAGGCCGAACGCCGCGCTCACATGGCTCGGGTCGGTCGACCACACCAGGCGGTAGTACTCGACGGCGTTGTCGAGCTGGTCCAGCACCTCGGCGCACAGGCCGAGCGCCAGCTTCGGCGCGATCTCACCGGGGAAGGCGTCGTAGATCGCGTCGAAGGCGAGCGCGGCACCCTCGTGGTCTCCGGTGACCAGGGCGGCGACCCCGCGGTACCAGACCACCCGCCAGTCGTCGGGGTCCTGCTCCTCCAGGGTCCGCAGCGCGGCCAGCGCGGGCTCCGGCTCGCCGGTCTCCAGCCGGGCGCGGACCTGCCGCAGCCGGGTTTCGGTCGACGGCGCGGGCGCCGCGGCCAGGGCGTTGACCAGCTCCGCGGGCGCGGAGGCCAGCAGGCCCGCGAGGAAACCGGCGTTGGGGTCGGCCGGGTCGACGCGCGGGAGGGGCAGCGCGAGCGCCGCCGCGGCGGTGTCGACGGGCTTGACGAGGCCCGGGGCGGCGCCCGAGGGGATGCCGGAGGGCACGGGGATGCCCGGCTGTCCGCCCGCCGGGCCGCCGCCCTCGCCTTCGGGGAGCTGCCTGGGTTGCTCGGACTGCGTGACCTGAGCGATGTGCGTGAACTGTCTGCGTCCCGGCCTTCTTCGGGGCACCGCCCGCGCCCCCAGCCGGGACACGTCGCCGTACGACGTCGGGAACAGCTCGGTGTCCGTCACCCGCGGCTCCGGACCGAACAGGGTCGACAGGGCGGGGCGGGCGCGGCCCGACTGGACCGAGACGACCTCGCGCAGGACGCCGGTGAGCTGCTCGGCCATCTCCTGCGCGGAGGCGAACCTGCGGGCCGGGTCGGGATCGGTGGCGCGGACCAGCAGCCGGTAGAACGACTCGTACCGCCGGAAGACGTCGATGTGGTCCGGGTCGGGCAGCGAGTCCGCGTAGACGTTCGTGTAGCCCTGGAAGTCGAAGGTGAGGACGGCGAGCGTCCGGGCGACCGTGTACAGGTCGGAGGCGACCGACGGGCCGACCTCGGCGACCTCCGGGGCCTGGTAGCCGACCGTGCCGTAGATGGCCGACTCGTCGTCGTCCACCCGGCGCACCGCGCCCATGTCGATCAGCTTGAGCTCGTCCTCGGTCTGGATCGCGTTGTCGACCTTGAAGTCGCAGTACAGCAGGTTGCGGGAGTGCAGATGCCCCAGCGCCTCGAGCGCCTCGATGCCGTACGCGCACGCCTGCTCCACCGGCAGCGGGTCCCGCCTGCCGTCCGGTGTGCGGCGGCTGTTGGCGATGTCCTTGAGTGCCTTGCCGCCGACGTACTCCATGACGATGTAGCCGTCCAGCGAACCGGTGCGCTGGTCGAGGTGCTCCACGAAGTTGTAGATCCGCACGATGTTGGCGTGTTCGATCTCCGCGAGGAAGCGACGCTCGGAGATCGCCGCCTCCATCGCGTCCTGGTCGCCCGTGTCCAGCAGGCCCTTGAGGACCACCCAGCGGTCCGAGACCGCCCGGTCCACGGCGAGATAGATCCAGCCCAGGCCGCCGTGGGCCAGACAGCCGACCACCTCGTACTGGCCGTGCACCACGTCACCGGCCCGCAGCTTCGGGACGAACGAGTACGGGTGGCCGCACTTGGTGCAGAAACCCTCCGTGCGGCCCGGCCGGCCGGCCCGCGCACGGCCCACCTGGGCGCCGCAGTCCGAGCGGGAGCAGAATCGCTTCCGCTCCGGCACCTCGGGGTTGTCGAGCACCATCGCGCGCGGGTCGGGCCGCGGGATCGGCGGGACCTGGACCAGCCCCGCGCCCAGCCGGCCCCGGCCGGAGGAGCCGCCGACGGACCCGGAACTGCGCACCGACACCGAACGGTCGGCACCGCCGCCCGGGAGCGAGCGGGAGAGCCGCCCGGACACCGAGCGCCGTGACCTCGCCGACTGCGACGGCTGGGACGACGTACGCGAACTGCGGCTGCCGGTACGGGCACTGCCGGCCGAGCCGCCGGAACCGCGAGAACCCCGTGAGCTGCGCGAACCGCGTGACTCCCGGCCGCCGACGGTGACGCCGGTCGGGGCCGAGCCGACGAGACCGGTCGGCGACACGACCGGGGCGAGCCCGCAGGTGTCGCAGTACAGCTCGCCGCCGCCGACGTCGTCGTAGGCACCCTCGCAGCCGGGACGCTGACAGGCACGGGGCGCTGCGGCGGCCGGCGACGACTGCGCCTGCTGCTCCCCGTTCCCGCTCTGCTCCTGGGTCCCGCTCTGTCCCCCGGAACCACCTTCGGGTCGTTCCTGGGGCCGGCCCTGGTGGTGTGTCCGGTTCTCCGCCTGACTCATGCGCCTGCCTCCCCCTTGTCACTCATGCGCCGGACCTCCACGCTCCTCGGGCGTGCCCCGACCGGACGGCCCGTACGGACCGGACGGTCTGTACGGACCGGACTGACCGGACTGACCGGGCACCCGCGGCTGCGCCGTGGCGAGGAGTTCGGCGGCGGCGTGCTGGTAGCGCAGCACCGCCTCCTCGGCGACCCGCAGATCGCAGGGCGCGCTCCACAGCATGCGGCGCGCCCTCTCGTACCGCTCGGCCAGCACGGTGTCCTCCGCGAGGCCGTGCCGGGCGACCTTCGCCTTGTACGCGTCGAGCCGGCCGCGCAGCTCGGCGCGGATCGCCAGCGGTGCGGTGACCGCGGTCAACGACTCGCGGGCACGCACCAGTTCGTCCTCCGCCTTCTGCTCCAGGGACTCCAGGAGCGGGGACAGCCGGTGCCACTGGGCGTGCCTGCGGTACTCGGCGGCCGTCGCCAGCTGCTCCTGCAGCACGGTCGGCGGCCCGCTGACGGCCGGCACCTCCGTCGCCGCGATCTTCGCGAGCACCTCGCCGCGCGCCGTGCGCGCCTCGGCGAGCGTGCGGTCGGCGCGCGAGAGGACGTCCCGCAGCCGCACGATCCGCTTCTCGGAATCCTGGCGGACCGCCAGGACCGCGTCGATCTCGCGCCGCACCTCCTCCAGGGCACGTGCCTCGCGGTCGTACACCGTCGTGTCCGGCCGGCCCCCGCCCGGCGCCGAACTGCCCTCCAGCCGCTTCCAGAAGGCCAGCGGGTCGGAGACCACCTGCTCGCGCAGCCGGGTCAGGGTACGGGTGATCCGCTCCAGGTCGTCGCCCGCCGGGTGCTCCCCGGGGCGTACCCCCACGGAGTGGGCGAGCCCGCGGGTGCGCCGGAGTTCGGCGGCCAGGAGATCGATCCGCGCGGGGAGTGCCGACCAGACCGCGTCCGCGGCGACGATCACGTCCAGCGAGGACGCGTACAGCTCGTTCATCAGCTCGACGAGCGCGGCCAGTGAGTAGCGCTCGCTGAGGCGGCCCGCGCGGCCGTGGAGCGTCGGCGGGTGGGCGGTGGCGGCGGTCGAGCCCGCGACCGTGACGCACTCGCCGCGCAGCAGCTCCGTCAGCTCCACCAGGTCGTCGCGGCTGGACCAGCGGCGCCGGGCACGGATCTCACGGGCGGTGCGCAACGCGCCGGAGTACGCGTCGAAGTAGGCCCACAGCAGCGTGATCGAGGCCTCGGTGGCTTGCCAGCGCTCCTCGGTGCGGCCGGTGAGGCGGGCACCCTCCAGCAGTCTGCGGCCCGCGTGGTCCTGCAGGGCGAGGAGCGAGGTCTCGACCGCCTCGTGCTCCGCGCCGAGCCGCGCGAGCGCACGGTCCACCTCGTCCCGGTCCATTACCGGCCCGGTGGGATCCGTGTCGCCCATCGATCACCTCTCGCTGCGGGTCGGTCGTCGACGTTCGGCCGTTGACGTTCGTGCGTGGTCCTGTGTGCGTCTCTCTGTCCGCGCGGTGGGTTGACGGGGGGGTCAGCTCACGCGCAGGTACTCCGGTGCCGGTGGTTCGGAACTGCCCGGATCACTGCCCAGTGTCTTCGACAGCCAACGCTTGTACGAGGCCTGCCATCCGTTCGCGGTGTCCTCGCCGAAGTCCACCAGGACCTGGTTGACCCGGCGGACCAGGTCGTCCGCGTCGTCCTTCATCGCCACGCCGTAGTACTCGGTCGTGAGGGAGTCGCCCTTGAGTTCGACCGTCGGGTCCTGCGCGGCCTGGCCGCCGGCGAGCGCGGCGTCGGTGACGACCGCGTCGACCTCGCCAAGCTGCAGCCGTACCAGGCAGTCGAGCTGGTTGGGGACGGTGGTGCGGATGTCGGTGGACTGCGGGAGGGCCCCCGAGGCCTTGTCCTGCTCCAGCTTCGCGTACGCGGTGGAGCCCGCCGCCGTGCAGATCCTGCGGTCCGCGAGTGTAGGGCCGTACCCCTGGACCGGGGACACCTTCGGGGCCAGGACCTGCTGTCCCGTGGTGAAGTACGGGGCGGAGAACGCCACGTCCTCCAGGCGCTCGCAGTTGATCGTCATGGTGCGGACGACCATGTCGACCCGGCCGTCCTGGATCGCCGGGATGCGCTGGTCGGTGGGGATCGCCTTGAACTGGACCGCGTCCCGGTCGCCGAGTATGTCCTCGGCGATGCGATGGGCCAGGTCGATGTCGAAGCCCTCGAGCCGGCCGCTGTCCCCGCTGTTGGGGTCGCGGTAGCCCCAGCCGTAGCTGTTCTGGTCGATGCCGACGACCAGCTTCCGCCTCTCGCCCGGGCGGGCCTTGATCGCGTCGATGACCGGGCCGTCGGCGTCGGAGGGGGTCAGGGTCTGCTTCTCGGGATCGTCGCACTCCTCGGCCGCCTTCGCGCCCACGGCGTCCGTCACGCCCTGCCCGGCGGTCTGCGGCTCCCTGCCGGGCCCGGAGGAGGACCCGGTGCTGGTCAGCACCAGCGCGAAGACCAGCGCGAGGGCGCAGAGAGTGGCCATCGCGCCCACCCCGCCCCAGCCCCGCAGGCCGGCCCGCAGACGTCGTACGTTCCTCATCACGCCCCCTCCCGCTCCGCCCTTCACCGGTACTCCGCTCACCGGTACTCCGACAGCCTGCGGCCGATGCCCAGCATCGCGCCCGCCGCACCCAGCACGGCGAGGCCCGCGGCGCCCTGCGGGAGACCCGTCAGCGCGTCCCGGCCGCCGGTGGCCGCCTCCTTGAACTCGAGCCTCTCGTGCGTCAGCGCCGAGGCCAGGCTCTCGTCGACGCCGTCGAAGCACTCGCCGGTCGCACCCGCGCCGCCGATCACCAGGTCCAGCGCCTCCTGGTAGTTGCCGTTCTCGTCCTGCTCGCGGGCGGCCGCGTGGCGCTTCTTCCACTCCGTCATGTTGCTCACGGCGGCGGCCACCGGCTTCTTGCCGTTGCTGTCGTCCGCGAGTTCGCCGGCCCGGGCGAGGCCCTCGCCGAGGGCTTCCATGTCCTGCTGGAAGTCGTAGTCATAGGCGTCGTACGCCTTCTCGCCGACCTTCGTCGTCTCGGCGCCGCGGGCCACCAGCGTCAGGTTCTCGTTGCCGCGTGCCTTCAGGGAGGCGATGCGGGCCTCGTGCAGCACGCCGAGCGAGCGGACGCCGTGGTCGTAGGAGCCGTTCAGCCCCGAGCGGGCGAGGCTGTGGCCGACGACCAGCCAGAGCAGCACGACCGCCGCCGCGGCGGTGGCCGCGACCAGGCCGTGGTTGAGCACCCGGTGGGTCCGCAGGTACGTACGGCGCTGGGCCCAGGCGAGCACGGCGAGGGCGACGGCACCGAGCACGATCGCGGCCCACGGGTAGGGGGTCGCGTCCGCGTAGTCGGCGTCGAGGCGCTGGGTCTCCTTCGTGTAGAGGTCCTCCGCCGCGGGAAGCATCTTCTTCTGCATCTTCTCGTTCGCGTACCGCAGATAGGCGCCGCCCACCGGGTAGCCCTGGCGGTTGTAGGTACGGGCGCGCTCCACCAGGCCCTTGTACTCGGGCAGCAGCCGGTTGAGGTCGGTGATCGTCGCCGCCGACGAGGAACCCGGCTGGGAGTTGGCCGCGGCGTTGACGAGCTTGGCGGCGGCGGTGCGGATGCCCTTCTCGTACCGGTCCCGGGCGGCTGCGGTCTCCTGGCCTCCGGCCAGGAAGCCGCTGGAGGCCGCGGTGTTGGCGTCCGCGAGGGAACGGTAGATGTCGGCGGCGTCCGAGGCGAGCGGCTGGCTGCTGGTGAGGACGTCGTCCGCCGCCGCGGCCCGCTCGGCCATCTGCCAGGCGGCGACCGTGCCGAAGGCGACGACGAGGGCGGCGAGGACCGCGCCGATGATCCTGAGGCGGCCGGGTTCGGTGGCGGCGGCCTCGCGCAGCCGGACGGCCCCCTCGACGAACGCCGTGCGCCGGGGCGCCTCCGGCTGTCGGGACGCGGGGGGCCGGGAGCCGCCGGGCGCCTGCCGGGGGGCCGGGACGCCGCCCGGCCCGGACTGCGGCGGTACGGCGGGCATGGCGGGCGTCGCGGGCGCGGCCGCGCCCGGCGGTGCCGCGCCGCCGCTCGGCGTGTGGGTCACTTGACCTCCCCCGTGGTCATTCGTCCCGCAAGTATCACCGCAGGAACCGACATATGCACCGACCTTGGCACGATCTTGATCCGACGGCCGTACGGTCACCGGGAATTCCGGCACACGAGCGAGCCCCGGACGGCCCCGGAGCGCCCTCCCCGCACCACCCCCTGCCCACGAACACGCCGGGGGAATCCGGTTGGTTCCGGGCGGAGTTCACGGGTGCCCGGAGGTCCGGAGCCGAGGGCTGCCCGGCAGGTCCACCGGAGCCCCGGCCCCGCCCCGGTCACCCGCCCGATCACCTGTCCGATCGCCTGTCCGCCCTCGACCGCCCGGCCGGGCTTCCCGGGCCTGTTCGGCGGATGGGGCGGGAGCGACCGGTGGCATGTGCCCCTCGGGGGAGCGAGTGCCCGGGGAGGGGAGCCGGCAGCCGACGACAACGCGGCTGAGGAGACCCGGGGGAGAGCGGGCCGGCCCCGCAGTCCCCGGCAGATTTTCCTACCGTTCCTGAAGGCTGAGCGGGAGTGAGCCCAGTCAGCCGCACGCCCCGAACGGTCCTGGGCGCTCCCCCACCGCCTCAAGGGCGTGGGAGGTGCCCCCCGGCCCCCGGCGTACCCGGCCCCGGGGCGGCGACCCGCATCCTGTGCGTGGTCCGGGCCCGGGGGGCCGGTTCCCTGCGCGACCCGGCCCTAGGGGTGTGGCCGGAGGCGACGGGGAGGCCCCGAACCATCCCACCGGTGGAGCAGCGGCCCCGCTCACCGGCGCCGTGCCCGACGACCCGGCCGCACGGGTACGGCCAAGGCGACGGGGAGGCCCCGAACCATCACACCGGTGGGGCGGGGACCCCGCGCGCCGGCGCCCTGCCCGGCGTCCCGGAGCGCACGCTCACGTCGACCCGGCCGGCCCGGGGCACCACGAGCTCGCGAACGAACCATCACACGATCGAGCTAACGCGGCCTCGTCGTGTGCACTCCCCGGCGAGCAGTCACCACCCCCCGCTCGTAATGGGCCCGCAGCCGGGCCTGGGCGTTCGGTGGGGCCGTCAGGTGGTCCAGGCCCAGGAGGGCCGCGCCCAGGACCGGGGCGGCGGTGACGACCCGGGGGACGGCCTTGGGGGCGCGCTCGGCGAGCAGGACGCGGATCCGGTCGTCCAGCCGGGGGTGCCGGGCGGCCAGGACGCTGCCGCCCAACAGGACGGGGGTCTCCTCGGCGAGCAGGTCCAGGCGGGTCAGCGCCACCATGGCCATCGACACCACCTCGTCGGCCTGGCGGTCGACGATCGCCCCCGCGACCGGATCGCCGCCGGCCGCCGTGGCGAAGAGCACCGGCGCCAGTTCGTGCCGGCGCCGGGACGCGAGGCGCTCCAGGTGCAGGGCCTCGATGAGGGCCGGCATGTCCGGGAGGCCGAAGTGCGCCGGAAGGGTGCCGGCGAGGGCGGTGGCGGGACCACGGCCGTCCTCGGCACGGGCGGCGTGCCACAGGGCCTCCTCCGCCAGGGCCCAACCCCCGCCCCAGTCACCGGAGACGCGGCCGAGCGCCGGGAAGCGCGCGGTGCGGCCGTCCGGGCGCATGCCGACGCAGTTGATGCCCGCCCCGCACACGACGGCCACCCCGCGGGGCTCGGTGACCCCGGCGCGCAGGACGGCGAAGGTGTCGTTGCGGACCTCCACGGTGTCACCCCAGCCGCGTGCCGCCAGAGCCGCCGTCAACCGCTCCTCCTCCACGGGGAGGTCCGCGTTGGCCAGGCAGGCCGAGACGTGCGCGACGCCCGAGGCGCCGGCGGCGGTGAGCGCGGCGGCGACGGTCTCGGCGAGGGCGTCCACGGCCGCCGTCACACCGACGGCGGGCGGCCGGAAACCCCCGCCCCGGGCGGTGGCCAGGACCTCGCCGTCGTGGGCGACCACGGCGACGTCCGTCTTGCTGTTTCCGGCGTCGACGGCGAGGACGCCCGCGGTCAGGCCCACGTGAGGTGCTCCCGGTTGTGTGCGACGAGGTGGTCGGTGAGCTTCTCGGCGTACTCGTACTGGCCGATCAGGGGGTGGGCGAGCAGGGCGCGGAAGACCCGCTCGCGGCCGCCGCGCAGGGCCGCGTCGAGCGCCAGGTCCTCGTAGGCGGTGACGTTCGCCATCAGGCCCGCGAAGAGGGGGTCCACCCGCGGGACGGGCAGCGGGCTCGCGCCCTCGGGGCCCACGGCCGCCTGCACCTCGATCACCGCGTCCTCGGGGAGGAACGGCAGCGTGGAGCCGTTGCGCGTGTTCACCACCTGGTACGGGCTGCCGGCCCCGCGCAGCAGGGCCGCCGCCAGGTCCACGGCCGCCTCGGAGTAGTAGGCACCGCCACGCTCGGCCAGCAGCGCCGGTTTCTTGTCGAGGGCGGGGTCGGCGTAGAGGGCGAGCAGCCTGCGCTCCATGCCGGCCACCTCGGCGGCCCGGGAGGGCTTGGTGCGCAGCTCCCGTACGACCTCGTCGTGCGCGTAGTAGTACCGCAGGTAGTACGAGGGGACCACGCCCAGCCGGTCCAGGACGGCGCGGGGCAGCCGGAGGTCGGCGGCGATCGCGTCGCCGTGCTCCCGCAGCAGCGCGGGCAGGACGTCCTCGCCGTCGGGGCCGCCCCGGCGCACCGCGGTCTCCCAGGTGAGGTGGTTCAGGCCCACGTGGTCGAGGTGCAGATCGGCGGGGTCGACGCCGAGGCGGGCGGCGAACTTCCGCTGGAGCCCGATGGCGACGTTGCACAGCCCCACCGCCCGGTGCCCGGCCTCCAGCAGCGCCCGGGTGACGATGCCGACGGGGTTGGTGAAGTCGATGACCCATGCGTCGGGGTTGACGCGCCGGACCCGTTCGGCGATGTCGAGCACCACCGGGACCGTGCGCAGCGCCTTGGCCAGGCCGCCGGCCCCGGTGGTCTCCTGGCCGACGCAGCCGCACTCCAGCGGCCAGGTCTCGTCCTGCTGCCTGGCCGCCTGCCCACCCACCCGCAGTTGGAGCAGCACCGCGTCGGCACCGTCCACGGCCGCGTCCAGGTCCGAGGTGGTGACGATCCGCCCGCCGTGCCCCTGACGGGCGAAGATCCGGCGGGCCAGACCGCCCACCAGCTCCAGCCGGTCCGCGGCCGGATCGACCAGGACCAGTTCCTCGACCGGCAGGGTGTCCCGCAGGCGGGCGAAACCGTCGACGAGTTCCGGTGTGTAGGTCGAACCCCCGCCGACCACGGTGAGTTTCATGTCGCCACCCCTTTCAGCGCTTTACTCCGGGGGAGCATGGCATCCCGGACGGGCACCTTCGGGGCCAAGAGGAACACGGAACGTGCCGTGCGGGGGAGGGTGGCGCCCGGAATTCTCCGGTGCCGCCCTCTCGGGGCCGGGCGTCCTCCGCCGTAGCCCTCCGCCGTACCGTCGGCTACTTCTTCGTGTTCGGCGGCGGGGTCAGCGGGGACGCCGCGAGGGACTGCGGCGAGACACTGCTCGCGTAGGCGGACGGGGGCGCGACGGCCGCCGCCGGGTCGGGGCCCTCCATCTCCACCGGGGCGGTGGCGCCCCCGACGATGCGGATGCCGGCCGCGTCGAAGGCGCGCTTGATCCGCCAGCGCAGCTCGCGCTCCACGGTCAGGGACTTGCCGGGCATGGTCTTCGCCGAGACGCGGACCACCATCGAGTCCAGCAGGACGGAGTCGAGGCCGAGGATCTCGATGGAGCTCCACAGGAGCTCGTTCCAGGGCTCCTCCTTGCCCATCCTCTCGGCGACGGCGACGAGGGTGGCCTTCACGTGGTCCAGGTCCTCGTCCGCGCGGACCGTGACGTCGACGTTGGCGGTCGCCCAGCCCTGGGAGAGGTTCCCGATGCGCTTGACCTCGCCGTTGCGCACGTACCAGATCTCGCCGTCGGCGCCGCGCAGCTTGGTCACCCGCAGGCCGACCTCGATGACCTCACCGGTGGCGACGCCCGCGTCGACGGTGTCGCCGACGCCGTACTGGTCCTCGAGGATCATGAACACGCCGGAGAGGAAGTCCGTCACCAGGTTGCGGGCACCGAAACCGATCGCCACACCGGCGACACCGGCCGAGGCCAGCAGCGGGGCCAGGTTGATCTGGAAGGTGCCCAGGACCATCAGCGCGGCCGTGCCCAGGATCAGGAACGACGCCACCGAGCGCAGCACCGAGCCGATCGCCTGCGAGCGCTGGCGCCGCCGCTCGGAGTTGACCAGGAGTCCGCCGATCCCGGTGCCGTCCACGGCCTGGCCGGTCCGGGACATCCGGTCGATGAGCTTGGTGATCGCCCGCCGCACGAACACTCTCAGCACGGCGGCTATCACCACGATGAGCAGGACCCTGAGTCCGATCGCGAGCCAGGTGGACCAGTTCTCCTCCACCCAGCCGGCGGCGTTGGTGGCACTCTCGTGGGCGTCCTTGAGCGTGGGCACCATCGGGGTCCCGGAATCCGAGGGGGTCGGGGACGGCTCCTCGGCGAGGGGGACGGCGGACAGGGACACGGCGGGTACCTCCAGGTGGCACGGTCTGCCCCCGGCGCGCGGTCAAGGTCTGCAAGGTCTTCGAGGTCTGCAAGGTCACGAAAAGGTCACCGGTGCGGGCAGAAGCACCACACTAACGGGGCATTGCGGGTGGACCTGCACGATGGAGTGAAGAAGAGACGGCCCTCACCCGGGTCCGCCCCGGCCGTCACCCGCCCTGGACAGGGCCGTGATTCCGGAAGCCGGACCGAGCCAGGGCCGCGTGTGGTCGAAAACACTCCCAGCCCGTTACCGGTACATGGTGGCGCTACGACCAGGCATGAGGGGAGACTGGCTACGGATCGTCCCGGCGCGAGCCACGCGCCGCCGGCGTACAAGGAGGCATCCGTGCCGCATGTCCTGGTTCTCAACGCGTCGTACGAGCCGCTCGGCGTCGTACCGCTCCGCCGCGCGCTAGTCCTCGTCCTCGAGAGCAAGGCCGTGTGCCTCGAGGAGTCCGGCGCCTACCTGCACAGCGCGACCGTCACAGTCCCCGCACCCAGCGTGGTCCGGCTCAAGCGATTCGTGCGGGTTCCCTACCGGGGGCCCGTTCCACTCACCCGCCGCGCGCTCTTCGCCCGCGACGGGGGCCGGTGCATGTACTGCGGTGGTGTCGCAACCAGCGTCGACCACGTCATCCCGCGCAGCCGCGGGGGCAAACACGTCTGGGACAACGTGGTGGCGTCCTGCCGCCGCTGCAACCACGTGAAGGCCGACCGTCACCTGTTCGAGCTGGGCTGGCGGCTGCGCCACAAACCGGCCCCGCCCACCGGCCTGGCCTGGCGCATCATCGGCACCGGCCACCGCGACCCGTGCTGGCTCCCGTACCTCCAGCCCTACGGCGCGGACGACGCGATGGCCCGCATCGACGGCCTGTCCCGGGTGGACGGGATATCCGCCTGAGCGGTCCGGGCCGGGCCTTCGCGTGCGTGGTGCCGGGGCGGTTCCGGCACCACGAGCGGAAGCAGGCTGCGACGGCTGGGGCGGTCGGCATCCGGCCGGGGCCCCGTCAGGGGGAAGCCGTTGGAAGACGGGGCACGACGGGTGCTGTCACGGAGGTGTCGACTCATTGGAGTGACACGTTGATGATCTGCGGGCCCTTAGCTCCTGGAAGTCTGCCGGCGTACGCCGTTGACGGGTCCGGTTGCCCTCGGTGTTGCCGTCGGACGGCTGCTACTCGCCGCCGAGGATGCGGAGGCCGTGATGGAGGCGGAAGTCCTCGTAGTCCTTGAGGTTGAGAGTGGCCAGTGGCAGGTCGTAGGTGAGAGCGCTGGCGGCGATCCACATGTCATTCGTGGGACGGGGCCGGCCACGCTGTATCCCAGCTGCCGAAAGCCGTCCCCAAGTGGTGGCGACGGCTTCGTCACCGGGCAGGACCGGGATGTCGGCGAGCCAGTCGGCGAGTTCCTGGCGGCTGCGGGAGCCCCAGTGGCGGATCTCCATCCATTTGGTGAGCTCGCCGTAGGTCACGAAGGTGATCAGCGGCTTGCGGCCGATGAGGCGGGTTGCCAGCGGCCCGGTCAGCTTGCGCTTGTGCAGCAGGGAGGCGACGTCGGTGTCGAGGATGACGGGTTGCATGCGGCGGCCTCAGGCTGCGTCTCGGTGACGCTCGGCGTATGTGAACGCGAGGAACTCCTCCAGTTCCTCGTCCGACTCGAACGTGTCGGCGGCGAGGTCGTCCAGGGAACGGATCGGCTGGGTGTTCTTCGCCGCCAGCAACTCATCGACCGACAGGCGTGGCCTTGGCTGCGGGTAGTAGCCGAAGTCTTCAGGTGCGGGTGTACTCATCAGGACCTCCAGCAGGGCGGAACCGGCTCCACGGTCAGCATACGGGCGCTCTCACCTGCTGACATCAGGTTTCGTTGCAGTGAGCGAGCGCTTGAACACGCGTGTTGGGACACCTCGCCGAAGGTGGCGCCAGCGTAGGGCCCGGGCAGGGCCGGCCCGATCTGCCAGTGCTCGCGGGCCCGGCCGCTATGGCATATCCCCGCTTACCCGGCCCCTGGCTGCGCAGACCGTTTGGCCGGGGCGTCCGGCCGAGACGCCGACGGGGGCAGTCTGTTCGCGTCCGACAGGATGTGCATCCAGGAACCTGGCCTGCTCCGATCCACGGGGCTCGGACCTGTGTGTTCGCCCCTTTTAGCCCTCACATGGGCGGTGTCGAGGACGGCGCGGGTGGCGTCGATGAGGCCGGCCTCTTCGAGTCGGTGCAGCACGGCTTCGTCCGGGCGGCCCCGGACGACGGATCGTGACCAGATGAGGAACCGGCGATGGGCGGTCGACTTCGAGATGCCGAGGCAGGGGGGGGCAGAGCCCGCCGGGCGCAGCCGCTGACCAGCACGTAGGTGATGGCCGCGAACAGCGTCTCATCAGGCGTGTCCTGCGTTCCGCCGCCCTGTGCCCGCACCTTCGACGGAGGGATCAGCGGCTTCGCGATCTCCCCCAGTCCGTCTGGAACAATCCCACTCCGCATACCCCGCCCCATGAACGGCCCAATGACCGACGGCCACATAGGACACGGTCTTGGCAGCGTGCTGGCGTCCGGAAGCCCTTCCATGATCGCCCGGCTAGCGGCGGGGGATTCCAAGAGGCAGTGCGAGAGCGAATGCAGCGGCGGTGGCCAGCCACGCGCTGAAGTTGTCGGCGGGGTAGAGGGCAATGGCCCACCAGGTGTGGCTCACAAGGCCGTCGGGGTCGTAGGCGCGGCCTGCGACGAGGTTGAGGACGAGGAGCATGAGCCCCGCTGCGGTCGCCGCCGCTTCGTTGATCAGCCGCCGGATGAGGAGAGCGACGGCCAGCAGCAGGACGGTGTTGCGGGCGATGTCCATTCCGACCAGCAGCCCGGCCAGATGAGCAAGGGCTGCGGTAACCGTGACCATTCCCCGGTCGAGCGTGCTGACGGGCTGTACCGCTGTGGTCTCCGCCTGGCCGAGTCTGCGGTCCAGGCAGTACATGACGGCAACGATGGCCAGGACAGGGGTGAAGAAGGCCAGCTGCGCGTTTCCCATCCCGCTGGTGATGCTCGGGACGGGGACCTCGCTCTTGCCTGCGAGGAGACACACGGCGATGAGCAGGCCGAGAGCCGCTGGTACTGCCAGCCACTGACGCACCTGTGTCGCGTACAGGGTCACGACAGAGCCCTGCAGTGTTCCTGAGAGGTGACGGTTTTGGTGAACCAGTCGACCTGCTCCTCGACTGGGCGGATGCGGACCTTCCGAACCGCCTCCCAGTCCGCTGGCGCGAGCGCCGCCTGGACACCTTGTCGGGGGACGCCGGCTGCAAGTGCCGCCCAGGCGGCCGCGGCGGAACCCGGCTGACGGCAGTCCTTCACCCCGTGCAGCGCGGCGGTTCCTGTGACCGCCGATTCGGCCATGTCCGCCGCGTACTGGGCGGGGTCTGTGCTGTGGCCGGCCGGGGACCAGTACAGGGGCCAGATTCCCGGCTCGAGCGGAACCTCGGTGGAGCTGATCTGCAGCTCCCGGGGCGCGGGGACACCGGCTTCTCGGAGCTTGCCGATCGGGGCGAGGACGTCTTTCCGCAGCTGGGTGGCGTAGGGGGCGTACTCCGGTGGTACGCACACACGGGGCGCGTCGCCGGCGCAAGCCATGGTGGTGATGCGAGGGCTTGTCGGATGGCGGAAACCCCAGTCGGACACAAGGGCGCGCCCGGTGAGCAGCGTGAGCATGATCGTTGTCAGGGCCACGGCCGCTCCCCACGCGCGCCGGGGGATGCCGGCGAGTGCCCAGAACGCGAGCGCGAGAGCGGCGGTGACGCCCCAGGGGACGAAGTAGACGGACGGTGAGCGTGTGTCGGTGACGCTGGAGAGCCCGTCGACGAAGCCGCCCAGGTGCCGGACCCATGGATTGGCTGTCGCGTGGGGCCACGACAGCCACACCCAGCAGCCGATCGCCACCGCGGGCGCGGCGATGGACTTGGGCATGACGAGCCCGACGCACCAGCCGATGACGAGCCAGCCACAGGACAGCACGATCAGGTGGGCGACAGCGAGCACCCCGGCGCCCTGCGGCAGCACCCGGGCGGCGTCGTACGCCATGACGACAGCGCCGATGACGAGCACCCCCAGGAGGAGGAGAACGGGGGCGGCGGCGCGCAGGAGCTGTCGTATCGCGCTGCGATGGGCAGTGGCGCGCAGTGCTCCCAACATACGGTGGCGTCCCGCCTCCCAGGCGGCGGCTCCCGCTGTGGCCGGGACGACGACCGCCACCGCGTACGCGACCAGCTCGCCGGCTTCGACCCCGTAGCGGGAGGGGACCGGGGAGGCGGCGTCACCGATGTAGAGGGAGACGTAGATGAGGACGGGGAGCATCAGCCAAAGGGCGGCGGATGCGCGGAGATTGGCCCAGGTGATCATTCGGCCGCCTCCAGGAGGGAGGCGTAAGCACTCTCCAGACGTCGGGCGGGGGCGCAGGCGGGATCCGCGTGCTCGGTGAACTCCTGCACGGTGCCCCGGAAGCGCGCCTTTCCGGATTCGAGGACCACGACTTCGTCGAAGGATTCGTCCAGGTCGCCGATGTCGTGGGTGGAGACGATGACGTGGACGGTTCCGCGCAAGGAGGCCAGCAGGTCGAGGAACCGGCGCCGCTGGTGGGGGTCGAGGCCGACGGTGGGTTCGTCGAGGAGGAGGAGTTCCGCGTCGTGGACGAGGGCCTGCGCGATGGCGATGCGCTGCTGCTGACCGCCGGACAGTGTCTTGATCTTGTCATCGAGCTTGTCGCTGAGGCCCACGCGTTCGATGGCCGAGGGTGCGGCATGCCAGGCGTCGCGCTCACGCATGCCCTTGAGCCATCCGACGTAGGCGACGTGTTCGCGGCAGGAGAGTCCGGGGATGAAGCCGGGGCGCTGCGGCAGCCAGGAGACCTTTTCGCGGTAAGCGCGCAGATGCCTGCGGGTGGCGGAGTCGAAGTCAGCGTAGCTGACGGTTCCTGACTGGGGTTTCTGGGCGCTCGCACCGAGGGAGAGGAGCGTGCTCTTCCCGGCGCCGTTGGGGCCGAGGAGGACTGTGTGGCCGGGCGAGAAGCGCAGCGTGAGACGGTCCAGGACCGGGCGAGAGCGTGACCTGTATCGGAAGGTGCAGGCCTGATAGTGCAGGGGCATGGGTCGTACCTTGTCCACGGGGAATGGGAGCACCCCGGGGGCACGTCCACCACGGCGGACGTGCCCCTGGGGGCGAAGAGCTCTATTGCGACCAGTACGTGACCATCAGTGTCCGCACGGTGACGTTGAGCCCGGAGGTGCCGTAGTTGACGGCGAAGCAGTAGTCGCCCGAGCTGTGGTCCGACCAGTTGCTGGAGCGTCCGGTGAACTTGATGTTGGTCGAGCCGCCCGTGTCGTACCAGTGGCGGGAATCGAAGCCGGGACCGGCGTTCGTCAGCGAGTTGCTCCAGGAGGCGGCTTGAGCCGGAGCGGTGATGACGCCGAGGGCAGCAGTGGCGCCGAGAGTGACGGTGCCTATGCGGCGAGCGGGCTCACGCAGGGTGTTGAAACGCGCAGAACGCATATGTATTTTTCTTGAGTTGATTGCGTAGAGATAGTGATCATCTAAGTGGACAGGTCGATGATGATCAAGGGATTGCTGCTTCCTGGTAGCCGCCACATGTCCCCCAACCAGTATCTGAAGAAGCAGAGTTGACGCCCCTGACTTCGCTGATCAGTAAGGGAATCGCTCGGAATGGTCGAGAGCATCAGCGAGGACATGCAGCGATGAACGGCTTCGACTTCGTGAAGTCCAGCCACAGCAACACCTCTGGCGAATGTGTGGAGGTCGCCCTCGGTACCCCCCAGGTCGTGGCCGTACGGGACTCCAAGGATCCCGACGGTCCGATACTTCGTCTCGCGGCGGCGACCTGGGCGGAGTTCACCGCTTCGCTGGGCTGACTGTCCGTGGGGCCATCGAGGAGGGCCGGCCCGGCGTGGGCGGTATCTCCGCCTGACCAGCCTGCCCCGGCCCGCATCCATCCGGGCACGGCGGCGCGACGGCCACGCCCTGGCACCCGGTGAACCCCCGTCCCCCCGGGCACCGGGGCATGGCCGCCGCGCCGGCCGGTCAGGCGTACCGCAGCTGGGTCGGGTCGGCCGAACGGTGCAGCAGGGGGAGCGCCGTTGCCGAGGCCAGGAGGCAGGCGGCGTAGGCCGCCGGGGGCACCAGCAGGGCCGCCCAGGGCAGGGACGGTGCCTTCGCCAGCGTGCCGTAGCCGACGCCGATAGCCATGCCGCCGACGCCCGCGAGCAGCAGGGCCGGGGCCAGGGGCAGCGCGGTCTCCAGGAGCAGCGCCCGGTTCAGTACCGGGCGCGGCACACCGGCGGCGGTCTGCGCGGCCAGTCCCCGCCGACGGGTGGCCAGCGACTCGGCGGTGCCGACGGCGAGAGCGGTCAGAGTGATCAGTACCGCCACCGTGATCGCCGCGGCGGTCAGGTTCAGGCCCGTCGTGTAGTACGACATGGACCCGCCCAGGGACCCCTGGTTGCGGTGCAGTGCCGCGAGGAACGCGTGGCGCACGCCCATGAACCCGGTGCCGACGACCGTCACCAGCAGCATGGCCGCATGCGTACGGGCCGCCGCCCACGGGTCGGCGCGCAGCCGCTCCGCCGCGATCAGCACCGCCGCCGACCGGGCCCGGCCCGCGAGCACCCGCCCCACCAGCCGGGAGGAGGCTCCGGCCAGCCACACCGCGCCCGCGCCGACCGCGAGCAGCGCGGCGAACATCATCACCGGGAACTGCCAGTTCGCCCCGCGGGTCGCTGCGTGGTCGGTCATCGCGGTCGCCACGCCCACCGCCACCACCAGCGCCGCCCCGCCCAGGAACAGCCGGCCGGGCCCGCGTGCCGAACGGATCTCCGTCACCCGGCGTACCGGGCCGAGCGGCGAGGCCACCACCCGGCGCAGCGCCAGCGCGCTCACTGCCGCGCCCAGCACCGGCACCGCGAGGGCGACCAGCGCGACCACCACCCAGGCGAGGGCGTCCGGCTGTGCCTCCAGGCCCAGCAGGAGCAGGACCGAGACGACGGTCGCGACCGCCGAGCCGAGCAGACAGGCCAGCCCGGTCTCCAGCGCGGCGATCCGCCGCACCTGCCAGGGCGTCGCCCCGGCCAGCCGCAGTCCGGCCAGCCGCCGGTCCCGGTGCACGGCGCCGACGCGGGCGCACTGCCCGAGGAACCCGAGGACCGGGACCAGCAGGAGCAGCAGACCGAGGATCACCCCGGCGCGCGTCCCCGGCTCGTCGACCAGTCCCTCGGCGACGGACGTGCTGGTGCTGCGGCCGCCCAGCGACAGCAGGACTCCGGCGGCGAGCGCGCACCCGGTGGCCAGCGCCGCGCCGGTCGCGGTGAGTGCGACCCGCCACCACTCCCGCCGGTCCGAACCGTGCGTGAGCAGCCAGGCCAGCCGCAGATCGGAACGCCAGGTGCCCGAGGAGGGGCGGGTACCCGAGGAGGATCGGGTGTTCGAGGAGCCGGCGGCGTTCACGCGGTCACCTCCAGCGGTGTCAGTGTCCCGTCGCGCAGCTGCGCCTCGCGGTCGGCGTACGCGGCCACCTGGGCGTCGTGCGTGATCAGCAGCACCGCCGTGCCCGCCTCCCGGGCCGTGTGCGCCAGCGCCGTCATCACCTGCTCGCCGGCCAGCGAGTCCAGCGCGCCGGTCGGCTCGTCCGCGAAGACCACCCTCGGGCCGGTGACCAGGGCCCGCGCCAGCGCGGCCCGCTGCGCCTGCCCGCCGCTCATCTCGCCCGGCCGCGACTCCGCCTGCCCGCGCACCCCGAACCGCTCCAGCCACTCCCCGGCCCGCTCCCGGGCCTGCGCCCGCCCGGTGCCGGCCAGCATCAGCGGCAGCGCCACGTTGTCGAGCGCGGTCAGCTCCGGAACGAGCTGCCCGAACTGGAACACCACCCCGAAGTCGGTACGGCGCAGCTCGCTCAGCCGCTTCTCCGGCAGTTCCTCCAGCCGCTGTCCGTCGTACGTCACCGTGCCGGCGTCGGGGCGGACGATCCCGGCCAGGCAGTGCAGCAGCGTCGACTTGCCGCTGCCGCTGGGGCCGGTCACCGCCAGGATCTCCCCGGCGCGCAGCTCCACGGAGGCGTCACGCAGGGCGAGCGTCTTGCCGCGCGCCTTGACCAGGCCGCGGGCCGCGAGCAGCGGTTGTGCGGGGCCGCTGCCGGTGTCGGCACCGCTGCCGGTGTCGGTGCCGTCGCCCGTGGGGCTCCCGCCGCTCCCCTTGCTCCGGTTGCTCATGCTGCGTCGACCTCCGCGGTCAGAGTGGTGAGCCGGGCCGCCGTGGTGGTGATCCAACGGAGGTCGGCATCCAAGTGGTTGAGGGCGTAGTCCGCCGAGAGCACGGTCGCCAGTCCGGCCCCGGCCGCGGACTTCACCGCGGTGAGTTCCCGCATCCGCCCCATGTGGGCGGCGCGTTGGGCGCGCAGGTACGCGGCCGGGTCACCGCCGGACAGGATCGACACCACGACCTTGGCGAAGATCTCGTTCGTCACGAAGGGCGCGGGCGGAGCGATCTCCCCGGCCCAGCAGGCCAGTTCACGCTCCCCCGCTTCCGTCGTGCGGTACGCGGTCCGCTCCGGACCACCGTCCGACTCGGTGCCGTCGACCTCGGCGAGGCCGTCGCGGACCAGGCGTTGCAGGGTCGTGTAGACCTGCCCGTAGGCCAGGGGGCGGGCCTCGGGGAATTGTTCGTCGTGGCGTCGCTTGAGGTCGTAGCCGTGGCTCGGCCCCGAGGCGAGCAGGCCCAGCAGGACGTGACGGGTGCTCATGGATCTCATTATGCACTGAGTACATGTACTGAGTGAATAGCTACTCGCGAAAAGATCATCGAGTCCGGAACCGGAGGGTCGCAAGGATTTAGGGGTGCGAGGCCGGGGACGGCTCGGGGCCGTGAGGCCGGGGCGGCCCGGGGGCCGGGCGTCCGTCCTGGTGCCCCCGGGCCTCTCCGCCCCGCCTCACCTCAGTCCGCGACCGCGTAGGCCTCCACCGACCACAGGGAGTAGCCCCACTCGGTGGCGCGGGCCTCGCCCTGGACGCGGACGTGACGGACGTCGGGTTCGTCCATGCGCAGCGTCTCCCGCCCGCCGGCGCTGTCCGCCACCGACACCGCCGTACGCCAGCTGCGGCCGTCCGACGAGACCTCGACGCGGTACGCCGACGGGTGCGCGTCCTGCCAGTGCAGTGCGACCCGGCCCAGCCGCACCGGGCGTTCCAGGTCGACCTGCCACCAGGAGTCGTCCTCGACCGGGGACGACCAGCGCGTCGCCGGGTCACCGTCGTTCGCCGCCGAGGCGGGGAAGTCGGGCGTCTCGTCGGCCGAGGAGCTCGACGTGCCGGTGCGGGCCAGGTCGGGCCCGGCGGTGCGCGGGACGGCGTTGACCGGCAGCGTTTGTGTCACCCCGCCGAAGCCGAGCCGCACCTCGTACGACCGGACCGGCGTCCCCGGCTCCACCGTCACCTCGACGGGCACCTCCACGGGCGTGCCGCGCGGGACGGTCAGGGCGCCCTTCGGAACCCGTACCTTCACGCCCTTCGGCGCCTCGACGGTCACCTTGCCGCGCACCTGCTCGGGGAGCAGCGACCCGAGCGTGGCCGTCAGCCGCCGGGTGCCGCCGATGTCGGTGTCCGCGGAGCCGTCCGGCAGCGTCATCGAGACGCCGGGCTCGTCCGTGAACCACGGCACGACATGCCGTACCCGGGAGGCGTCCGCGCCGGTGACGCGGACGGCGCCGGCCGGTCCGTCCACCCGCAGCTCGGTGGCGCCGGAGGCGGCCAGTGTGCCCAGGCGGCGCCAGCCCGCGCCCGGCGCGTGGATCTCGACCGTCCCCGCGGTGCCGGGCTCGGCCAGGACCGTCACCGTGCTCAGGTCCCGGACCCGCGGCAGCTGGAGCACGCCGTCGTCCGACCGGCCGCCGGAGCCGGCGGTCGCCTCGCGGCCGATGCCCGCCCAGGTCTCGTACGCGTCCCGGGCCCGGTTCAGGAACGGGTCCAGGACGCCCTTGCCGACCGTCACCCGGGCGGGCTTCAGCAGCGTCCGCCGCTCGGCCAGCTCCCGGTACGCGGTCCAGGAGGCGCCCGCGTCGTCGGACTCCTGCGCGCGCAGCATGTCCAGCGCGGTCAGGCCCGCCTCGCCGTAGCGGGCCAACTGCCCGGTCCAGGGTGCGACCTCGTCGGCGAGCGAGGCGGTGCGCGGGTCGCCGGCCAGGGTCCCGGGCAGCTCGCGCAGCACCGTGAAGGCGGCGCGCAGCCGCTTCTCCGCCGCGCGGCCCTCGTCGCCGCCGGCGTCCGCGCGGGTCCGCCAGAACTCCTTCAGCAGCGGCCGCAGGTACGCCGACTCCTCGGCGCCGAGGACCGAGGACGCGTCGTTGCCCGCCAGCGCGGACAGCGCCTCGCCCAGCACGGGGTCACCCCCCGCGAGGTCCTTGATCGCGGCCCGCCAGGACTCCTGGGGGTCGTAGGCGCGCGGGTTCCAGGCGAAGTCGGCGGCCGTGAACAGGGGGATGCGGGACGCCTCGGGCTGCTCCATCGCGTTCGCGAGCAGGGCGGCCGAACCGGCGGCCACGGCGGGCTCGCGGCCCTGGTAGGGGCCGAGGAAGATCCGGCCGGGGGCGAAGTCGTTGACCGGATAGTTGTCCATGGTCACCAGCGGGCGCGCGAACACCTTCCGCGCCTCGGCCAGGTCGCCGCCCGTAATGGTGCTCGGCACCACGCCGACCCCGGTCCACGCCACCTCCACCCCGGAGTCCAGGGCGTCCGAGAGGGCCCGCCGGTACGCGGTCGACCCGTCCTCGTAGTACTCGGTCGGCATCAACGAGAGTGCGGCGGAATCAGGGTGACGGTCCGCCAGGTGGCGGGCCACCGCGTTCGCCACGTACGCCTGGGCGCGGGCGGCGGCGTCGGGGCCGGAACCGAAGCGTTTCGCGTCCTCCCCGCAGTGCCACTCGCTGTAGCTGACGTCCTGGAACTGCAGCTGGAAGGCCCGGAAGCCCAGCGCCCGCATCGCGTCCAGCTTGCGGGTCAGCGCGCGCAGGTCCTTGTCCGAGGCGAAGCACATCGCCTGGCCCGGCGCCACCGCCCAGCCGAGCGTGACGTGGTTGCTCCGGGCCCGCTCCGCCAGCTCCCGGAACTCCGCGCGCTGCCGGTCCGGGTACGGCTCGCGCCAGCGGGCCTGACGGTGGAGGTCGTCACCGGGCGCGTACAGGAACCGGTTCTGCTTGGTGCGGCCCATGAAGTCCAGCTGGCCCAGCCGCTGCCGGTGCGTCCACGGGGTGCCGTAGAAGCCCTCGGTGATCCCGCGCACGGCGGTGCCCGGCCAGTCGCGGACGACGGCGGCCGTGAAGGTGCCGTCGGGACGCAGGAGCTGACGCAGCGTCTGTACGGCGTGGAACAGGCCGTCCTCGCCCGCACCGGTGAGCACGACGGCCTCCCCGCCGACGGTCAGGGCGTAGCCGCCCGACGGGAGGGCGTGAAGGTCCGGCTGGGAGGAGCCCACAGGCCGGTCCGCGCCCATCCGCACCACGAGCGCCCCCTCGGGCGCCTTGTCGCCGGAGGCGGTGAACCGGCGCGCGCCGGCCTCCCGCAGCAGCGCGCGCAGGGCCTCGACGGCATGGGGGTCGGCCGACGCGTCGGTGCTCAGGACGACCTCTTCGGTCACCACGACCGGAGCGCCGTTCGCCCGCAGGGACTGGGGGCGGGGCCAGACGGCCAGGCCCGCCCCGACCCGGTCGGGAACGGGGGACGTCGTCGTCCCGGGAACGGAGGGGGCCGCCACGGAAGCGGGCGCGGCGCCCAGCGTCCCGGCGACGACGACGAACGCGAGGGCGGCCGCCCTCTTCCCACGTCGTAGCTGCAAGGCCCCTCCCGAGGAGACAGAACCGTTACGTGACAGGCCAGGAGCCCATCATTGTGCTCCGGACGTGTCAATCAGAGTGGCCGTTGTGGCGGGTTTGCCCGCATGTGGAATGCGGGAACGGGAACACGATGTGAGCAGAAGCACGTTCCACGGACGGGGATGCCTGCCTTCGCGCCCGCTGGGTAGGGGCTGCGAGGAACCCCGCCGACCGGCGCATCCGTGCGCGAAGCCCCATGAGATTCCGTCCGATTGACTCCGATCGACTCCCAGCGATTCCCAGCGATTCCGATTGATTCCGACGAGGAGGCCCTCAGTGGCTGCTGCACCGGCGTTCGTTCTGTCCCCGCCCCTGTCCAAACCCGAGGCGGACCCGTCCGCCGACCTCGACGGCCTGCACAGCGCCGAAGCCGAAGGCATGCACGCCTGCGTCTTCAGCGCGGAGGCCCCCTGCGCGGGAGTCCCGCTCACCAGCGAGCCCCCGCTGCCCGACGCCGAACCCCTTACCAGCGAGCCCCCGCTCTCCGACGCCGCCCCCCTGACCAGCGAGTCCGACGCCTCCATGGACGCCACCGGACTCGACTCCTTCCCGGCGCAGTACGTCCCGGAGCCCTAGATGGCCGGTGCCGGACCGGCCGAGCCGCCTTCAGAGTCGTCCTCCGACCCTTCCGCGTCACCCTCCGACCCTTCCGAGCCACCGTCCGGGCCTTCCACGCCGCCCTCAGGGCCGGCGCCGGAGCCTTCCGCGCCTTCCGCGGACCTGTCCCGGCTCGCCGCCCTCCATGGCGTCGCCACCTCCTACACCCCCTCCCCGGACCGTACGGTCGCCGCCTCGGCCACCGCCGTCACCCGCGCCCTGGCCGCCCTCGGCGTGGACGCGGGGACCCCCGAGGCCGTCCGTGACGCGCTCACCGCCCGCGAGCGGGAGCAGGCTGAGCGGCTGCTGCCGCCCACCGTGGTCGGCTGGGGCACCGGCATGCCGCCCGCCCTGGCCGCGCTCCCCGAAGGCACCCGGCTGCTCGTCCGCACCGAGCAGGGCGAGACCCGCGCCTCGGCCGGGAACCTCCCGCCCGGCGTGCACCGGGTGACCGCCACCGCGCCCGACGGCCGCACCGGCGAGGCCCACCTGATCGTCGCCCCGCCCCGGCTGCCCGCGCCCCCGGCCCGCTCCTACGGACTCCTCGTCCAGCTCTACTCGCTCCTCTCCCGCCGCTCCTGGGGCATGGGCGACCTCGCCGACCTCGGCGAACTCGCCACCTGGGCCGGCCGCACCCTCGGCGCCGGATTCGTCCAGATCAACCCGCTGCACGCGGCCGTCCCCGGCCCTCCGACCGACCCCTCGCCCTACCGGCCGTCCTCCCGCCGTTTCCCGGACCCGGTCCACCTGCGGATCGAGGACATTCCGGAGTTCGCGTACGTGGAGGAGGGCGAGCGCGGCGTGGAGGGCGAAGGCGAGGGCGGGGGCGTCGCGGGAGCCGAGGACCTCACGGGCGCCGGGGACGACCGCGCCCGGCAACGGGACCCGCGGCGGGACCCGCGACGGGACCGGCTGGGGGACCTGCTCCAGCGGGCCGCGGAACTGCGCGAGGCGGTGCTGGACAAGGGCGCCCTGATCGACCGGGACGCCGTCTGGGCGGTCAAGAAGGCCGCACTCGAAGCAGTGGTGAACGAGGTACCGCTCGGCCCCGGCCGCCTCGCCGCCTACCGCGACTTCCTCGCCGGGCAGGGGCAGGCCCTGGAGGACCACGCCACCTGGTGCGCGCTCACCGAGGTGCACGGCCCCGACTGGCACACCTGGCCCGCCCCACTGCGCGACCCGCGCTCGCCCGGGACCGCGCGGGCCCGCCACGAACTGGCGGACCGGGTCGACTTCCACTCCCGGCTGGCCTGGCTCACCGACACCCAGCTCACCGCCGCCCAGCGGGCCGCGCGCGAGGCCGGGATGCCGCTCGGGATCATCCACGACCTCGCGGTCGGCGTGCACCCCGGCGGCTCCGACGCCTGGGCGCAGCAGGACGTCCTCGCCGCCGGCATGTCGGTCGGCGCACCCCCGGACGCCTTCAACGCCCGCGGCCAGGACTGGGGCCTGCCGCCCTGGCGCCCCGACCGGCTCGCCGCCTGCGGCTACGCGCCGTTCCGCGCCCTGCTCCAGGCCCTCTTCCGGTACGCGGGCGCCCTGCGCATCGACCACGTCATGGGCCTGTTCCGGCTCTGGTGGGTGCCCCAGGGGAAGCCGCCCACCGAGGGCACGTACGTCCGCTACGACGCCGAGGCGATGCTCGCCGTCCTGGTCCTGGAGGCATCCCGGGCCGGGGCGGTGGTGATCGGCGAGGACCTGGGCACGGTCGAGCCCGGTGTGCGCGAGGCACTGCGCGAACGCGGTGTGTACGGGACGTCGGTGCTCTGGTTCGAACGGGACTGGGAGGGCGACCGCCGACCGCTGCCGCCAAAGGCCTGGCGCGCCGACTGCCTGGCCACCGTCACCACCCACGACCTGCCGCCCACCGCGTCCCGCCTCACCGGCGAACACGTCGAGCTCCGTGACGGCCTCGGCCTGCTCACCCGCCCTCTCGCCGAGGAGCACGCGGAGGCCGTCGCCGACACGGCGGAGTGGCTGGACCTGCTGGCGCGGCTCGGCCTGCTGCACGGCCGCGGCGGGCCGGGCGCCGCCCCCACCGAGGAGGAGGCACGCGTCCAGGCCGTCCACCGCTACCTGCTGCGGACCCCCGCCCGGATGATCGGCGTCTGGCTCCCCGACGGCGTCGGCGACCGCCGCCCGCAGAACCTCCCCGGCACCTGGGACCAGTACCCGAACTGGCGGCTGCCCATCGCCGACGCGCAGGGCCGCCCGATCTCCCTGGAGGAGCTGACGGCGTCCCCGAGACTGCGCGCCTTGCTCGACGTGGTCCGCACCCACACCGACCGGCAGGGCGGAGCGGACCGTGGGGCCAGCGCGGACACCCCGGGCGGGACCTGATGGCAAACCGGTTCGAACCGGGGCATGCCTGGCATGTCCGGGGTGCCGTGCGCCACCCCGGACGCGCGGGCCCCACGGCTGTTCGCTACGTTGGCACTGTGGACAAGAAGAACGCCCTGCGCGCCGGCGCCCTGGCAGCCGGTACGACGCTGATGATGCTGCTCATGACGTCCCCCGCGCTCGCGCTCACCCGCGACCACGGGGACGACCCCGGCACGGGCCTGAGCGTGATCGAGACGCTGGGTCTGTACGTCGTGGCCCCGATCGTGCTCTTCCTGGTCATCGCCGGCCTGGTGATGGTCGGCGACAAGTCGCACAAGAAGGACGCGACCAGCTCCAACATCGGGATCAAGCCCGACGCCGAGACCGACGTCAAGGCCTGACCCCGGTCCCGGACTCCGGCCGGTCGTCCCCGCAGCTTTCCGAGGGCGCCGGCCCCGCCCCCGTACGCGCACGCATCACCGTACGGGGCGGGGCCGGCGCCCTTCGTGCCGCGTACCGCTCCGGGCGGCCGGTGTTCCCCCTCGTCCCGTCGGTGGCACGTACGGCATGCTGCCCGGGTGGCCTTTCCTTCCGGCCCGGGACGATCGCCAGGACAGTACGGACGAAGGCAGGGGTGGGGAACGTGATTGCTCTGGTGCTGCTCGGCATCCTGGCGCTCGTCGTCGGCGGGTGCGTGTGCGTGGTGTGGGCGGAGCGCGGCGGGCCCCGGTGGACACGCGTCGTGGCGGCCACGACGCTCGGCGCGGGGGAGCTGCTGCGCCGCTCCGGGAAGAACCGGCGCCGGGGCCTGGACCAGTCCGCCGACGACGGTGACTAGCAGGGTGACTAGCAGGACGTCGCGCGTCCGGCTCGCCCGCATCCCGTTTCGCGCCCCTCTCCGTCCGCGCTTCCGCTTCCCCCTTCACTGTCTTCGTCGAAGGGCTGAAGGAGCGTCAAGGGCGCCCGGAACACAGTGAAGGTGACCGGGCGTCAGGGTGAGGCGCGTCGTTCCTAGACTCTGTCCATGAACACTCAAGCCACCCTGTCCGAGACGCCGGCCGACGACGCCACCGAACCGGCTCTCTTCGCGACCATGTCCACCATGCGGGCCATGCGGCGCCTGCAGCCCGACCCGGTGCCCGACGAGCTCCTGGACCGACTGATCCAGGCGGCCGTCTGGGGCCCCAGCGGCGGCAACATGCAGCGCTACGAGTACGTCGTCGTCACCGACCCCGAGGTCATGGCCGAGCTCGCGCCGCTGTGGAAGCGGTGCGTGGACGCGTACCTCGCCACGACCGGCAAGTACGCCCCCGCCGGCATGGACGAGGCCGCGTACGGACGCATGGTCGCCGCCATCGAGTACCAGCGCGACCACTTCGCCGAGACCCCGGCGCTGATCATCCCCTGTTACCGGTTCCCGGAGCCGAGGATGGAGGAGGAGGGCGTGCGGAAGTACGCCGAGGCGCTCGGTGCCGAGGCGACGGCGCGCATGGGGCGGATCCAGGAGCGCTTCTCCGCCCTCGCGGAGGGCTCCTGCGTCTACCCGGGCGTGCAGAACCTGCTGCTCGCCGCGCGGGCCCTGGGGCTGGCCGCCAACATCACCATCTGGCACCTGATGCTGGAGGAGGAGTGGAAGGCCGCCCTCGGCATTCCCGAGGACATGAACACCTTCGCCGCCATCCCGGTGGGGTGGCCGCGCGGCAACTTCGGTCCGGTGAGCCGCCGCCCGGTCGCCGAGGTCGTGCACCGCAACCGCTGGTAGGCCACGGGGGCCGGGCTCCGGGCGCTGAGTCGCTACGCCGTTGAGCTGCCGGGCCGTTGAGTCGCCGGGCCGCCACCGGGCGCCGGGCGGGGGAGGGTGTGCCCCGCCCGGAACGCGGTGGTGGCCCGGCGTTCGGCTTTCATGCCCCGGACGTCGACCGGTCCGCCACCTCTACCTCTCGGTGGCGAGCAGCAACTCCCTCAGTAGATCGGCCAGTTGTTCCACCCGCTCCCCGTCCAGGGCGGACAGTGCCTCCGTCTGCAGGGCGAGGCCCGCGCCGACCGCCTCGTCGGCCAGACGCAGGCCCTGCTCGGTGAGCGTGACCTGGAGCCCCCGGCGGTCGTGCGGGTCGGGGGAGCGGCGCAGCAGTCCCGCCCGCTCCAGTTTGTCGAGGCGGCCCGTCATCCCGCCGGTGGTGAGCATCAGCGTGGCCGAGAGCCGGCGCGGGGAGAGGGTGTAGGGCTCGCCGGAGCGGCGCAGGGCCGCGAGGACGTCGAACTCCCCGCGCGAGATGCCGTACTCGGCGTATGCCCTCTCCATCCGGTCGCCCATGGCGCGTGAGAGCCGCTGGACGCGGCCGAAGACCTCCATGGCGGCCGTGTCGAGGTCCGGCCGCTCCCGGGCCCACTGTTCGATGATCGCGTCGACGGGGTCCTTGCGCTGCTCGGGGCGTGCACTCATGGGCAAGGAGTATCCGCCCCCCTCCCGATCACCCGCAAGAAAGTAGCTTGCTGGAAAGTTGCTTAGCGCTAAGCTACCTTGTGTCCGCCTGAAGCCACCCCGGGAAGAGGCAGCGCCCCCATGGCCCCGAACCGTGCCACCCTGATCGCGCTCACCGCCCTCGCCCCCGTCTCCTGGGGCACCACCTACGCCGTCACCACCGAGTTCCTCCCGGCCGACCGCCCCCTGTTCACCGGCCTGATGCGCGCCCTGCCCGCCGGACTGCTGCTGCTCGCGCTCGCCCGGGTGCTGCCGCGCGGCGCCTGGTGGTGGAAGGCGGCCGTGCTCGGCGCGCTGAACATCGGGGCGTTCTTCCCGCTGCTGTTCCTCTCCGCGTACCGCCTGCCCGGCGGTCTGGCGGCGGCCGTCGGCTCGATCGCACCGCTGTGCGTGGTCGGCCTCTCGGCGCTGCTGCTGGGGCAGCGGCCGACCGCACACACCCTGCTCGCAGGGCTCGCGGCCGCGTGCGGTGTGAGCCTGGTCGTCCTGAAGGCGGCCGGGGCGCTGGACCCGCTCGGCGTGCTCTCAGCGTTCGCCTCCATCGCCTCGATGTCCACCGGCACCGTGCTCACCAAGCGGTGGGGCCGCCCCGAGGGCGTCGGCCCGCTCGCGCTCACCGGCTGGCAACTGACCGCGGGCGGCCTGCTGATCGCCCCGCTCGCCCTGCTGGCCGAGGGAGCGCCACCCGTGCTGGACACTGCGGCGATCGGCGGTTACCTCTACCTCGCTCTGGTGAACACGGCGGTCGCGTACTGGCTCTGGTTCCGCGGCATCGGCCGCCTCACCGCCACCCAGGCCACCTTCCTCGGCCCGCTCTCCCCGCTTACCGCGGCCGTCGTCGGCTGGGCGGTGCTCGGCGAGGCGCTGACGCCGTGGCAACTGGCGGGCATGGCAATGGCGTTCGGGGCGACGGTGGCGGGTCAGCTTGCACCCGCGCCCCGGCGGAAGGCGCCTGAGCGAGGGGAGCCCGAGCGGAAGGCTTCGCGGCGCCGCGACGCGATGGCCTGCCGTCCATCAGCGGCGCCCCCTGCAAATAACGGAATGGCGGACCGTGACGCGCGGCCTCGCCATCCGTCGGACCCGCGCTGAATCAGCATTCCGGGCCGGCGGGGAAGGTGCTGGCGGGCAGGCGACGGCGAACCGGATGCTCATGGAGGGGGCCACCCTTGCGGAGCGTTGGTCGGAGCCGTCCGTGATCTGCCCCGCCCGCACCGCCGGAGCCGTGGAGGGGGCGGCCGAGGTGCTGCGGACCTGGGCGGCACAGCCGGCTGCCGACGCCACGGAAGCCCGGCTCACCCCACCGTGACCGGGCGGCGCACGCGGTCCGCCGTTTCCACGCCGCCGCGGAACGGATGGCGTGAACGCGCCGCGCGCCGATCCGGCGTGCTCAGTCCGGACGCCCCGCCCGAACGCCGTCCAGCTCGCACCACACGTACTTGCCCCGGTTGCCCTCCCGTGCGAGCGGCTGCCAGCCCCAGACATCGGCACAGGCCCGCACCAGGGCGAGACCCCTTCCGTCCTCCCGGTCCAGCGCCGGAGCGAAGGGTTGCGGCGGCTCGGGCGGGGACGGGTCCGCGTCCCACGCCCCGATCCGCAGGACACCCGACGCCGAACAGCGCACCCGCAGCGCGGCGGGCCCCTTGGTGTGCCGCACTGCGTTGCCGATCAACTCCGTCGCGAGCAGTTCCGCGACGTCGACCTGCCCGATCAGGCCGTGCATCGTGAGGATCAGGCGCAGGGTGCGACGGCAGACGGTGACAGCTCTGGGGTCGTTCGGGATGGAGAGGGAGTACTCCCACGGGTCGGTTTCGAGCATGCGAACTCCTCCGACTGTGAAGGGGATTGGGGTGTGGCGCACTGCCGGGTCGCGGTGTCGATGTCGCTCGCGTTCCGGCATGGCGGAGCGGTGCACTTCCGTGACGTCGGATGCGCAACGTGGTTTCTGCATCACTGAAAGTAGGTCATAAATTTATTACGTGGCAAGTCTGTCGAGTAATCTTCCCCTCGAACGTGTCGCTCTCGTGCGGCCGTTGAAAGGGGGATGACATGCCGCCCAGACGGCAGCCCACGGCGCGCCAGGCACGCTTGGGGGCCGAGCTGCGGAAGCTGCGTGAAGTCGCCGGATTGAAGGCCACCGAGGCGGCGAGCCTGCTCGGAGTGAACTCCGTGCAAATGAGTCAGATCGAGTCCGGTATCGCGGGAGTGAGTGAGGAGCGCCTGCGGCGCCTCGCCGCCCACTACGCCTGTGATGACGAGGCGTTGATCGCGGCGCTGGTGGTCATGGCGACCGAGCGGAAGCGGGGCTGGTGGGAGGAGTATCGGGGTTCACTGCCCAACGGTTTTCTGGATCTCGCGGAGCTGGAGCACCATGCCGGCTTCCGGTGGGACGTGGACTTCCTGCACATTCCAGGGCTTCTGCAGACCGAGGACTACGCCCGCGCCCTCTTCGCTTACATGAACGCGGACTTGGCGAAGAAGGAGGTGGACCGCTGGGTGGAACACCGCATGAGGCGTCGGGCCATCATCGAGAGGCCCGAACCGACGCCCTATGCGACGGTGGTTCATGAAGCGGCCCTGCGGGTCAAGGTCGGTGACCGGTCGCAGGCTGTGGCCCAACTCCGCAGAGTTCTGGAGCTCTCCGACGCGGAGCACGTGACGGTGCGCGTCATTCCCTTCGATGTGGACGGCTTCGGTGGGGCTGGAAGCGCCATGATCTACGCGGGCGGCGCCACTCCCGTTCTGGACACCGTCGTACGCGACGGGCCGCACGGAACGGTGTTCGTCGATGCCGAAGCTCAACTGCAGCGCTTTCGAAAGCTCTTTCGTAAACTGGAAGCGGTAGCGCTTGAGCCAGAGCGCTCCCGCGCGTTCATCCACCGGCTGACGAAGGAGCTGTGAAGTCCGCGATGACGACCCCCGACGTCTGGAAAAAGTCGTCCTACTCCGGCGGTGGTGAAGGCAACGCCTGTGTCGAAGTGGCTTTCCACCGCGACTGTATGGCCATCCGCGACTCGAAGGCCCCCTTCCAGGGCAGTTTCTCCGTCCCCCTCCCCGCCTTCGCCGCTTTCGTCGACGCGCTCAAGGAACACCAAGGGTGCTTGGCGTGACTCGGGGCGCCCTCTGAGAGTCGATCCCCGCGGGTGCGGGGAGCAGCACGCCCTCAAGGAAACCGAGGAGGGCGCCTGGGGACCATCCCCGCGGGTGCGGGGAGCAGGTCGCAGCGGTTGCGATCTCGGTCGCGGTCTCGGGACCATCCCCGCACCCGCGGGGATGGCCCCCCGGACTGCTCGGGCGCCCCGTAGGCGGGTTCCTGCTCCCCGCACTCGCGGGGATGGCCCCGACGCCCTGATCCTGGTGCCGCTGGAGGCCACCTGCTCCCTGCACCCGCGGGGATGGTCCCGGGTAACTTCTTGCCCGAGGAGCAAGAGACCGCTGCTCCCCGCACCCGCGGGGATCCCGAGGATGCTCTGTTCACTCAGGCGTGAACTCGTACTGAAGCTCGTAGAGGTGGCCCGCCTTCACCATGACCGTGGCTTCCACCCGGCTTCGACAGTTGAGGGCTGGTTCTGGGCACGGGGTCGGGAGAATGCGCAGGTCG
>NZ_JBHSPC010000022.1:0-2062 GCF_042656345.1 Streptomyces incanus | reverse complement strand
GGGGGGGGCGAGCGAAGCGGCAGCCCGGGGACGATGTCAGTGCCCTGTGCAAGGCTGTCAGGCCGACGGTAAGGGGGGCGGATGAACGAGCCGATCAGCGAAGAAGCCGCTGAGACGATCCGCAGAATGGCCATCTCCCGAATGCGTGCTGGTGCGATCGGGAGATTTGGCGTCGGGGTGAAGAGCGTACTGGTTGTCGACGATGCCGTTGTGCCCTCAGAGAGCACGACGACTGATGCTTTCGGCTTGGAGAAAACCCTCTCTGTCAAAGTAGGTCGAGTCAGGCATACTGGATGATTCATTGAGTCGAGGGCGGAGAAGGAGTAGCGCCCGGGTGGCCAGTACCAACGACCACGGGACCCCTGATCCGCAGGTAGCAGCCCGTTCCACCGGTCCGCGCCGGTACACCGCGGAGTACAAGGCGAGGATCCTCGCCGAGTACGAGACGCTCGACAAGAAGGGCAAGGGTGCCCTGCTGCGGCGGGAGGGGCTGTACTCGTCGTTGATCACGACGTGGCGGCAGCAGCGGGACAAGGGCGCCCGGGCGGCGCTCGCCGCGCCGGCCGGACGGCCGAAGGCGGACCCGCGGGACAGGGAGATCGCGAAGCTGAAGGCGGAGAAGGCCCGGCTGGAGGCCGACCTCGCCAAGGCCCGCCCCGTGATCGAGGTCCAGGGAAAACTCTCCGCGCTGCTCGACCAGTTCGCCACGGACAGCGCCCCGAACCAGACCGGCGAGAACACCAAGTGACCGGAGCCGACCCCGCGGCCGTGTTCGACGCTGCCCGCGACCAGGCCCTCGAGGAGCTCACCGGGCTGGTCGGACGCGTCCGGGCATGCGCCGCGCTCGGCGTGAGCCGGGCCACCTACTACCGCCATCACCGCCAGAGCCCCACCCCGGCCAGGCCGCGGCAAAAACGGCGCCGGCACCCCCGGGCACTGTCGCCCGAAGAGGAGATGCGGGTCCTTGACGTGCTGCACTCCCCGGAGTTCGCCGACATGGCGCCCGCCGAGATCTACGCGGTCCTCCTGGACCGGGGTGTCTACCTGTGCTCGGAGTCGACGATGTACCGGCTCCTGCGCCGGCGCGGCGAGGTCCGTGAACGCCGCCGCCAGGCCGTCCACCCGCCGAGGACGGTGCCCGAGCTGGTCGCCGAGGGCCCGAACCGGGTCTGGAGCTGGGACATCACCAAGCTGAAGGGCCCGGTCAGGGGCGTCTACTACTGCCTCTACACGATCATCGACATCTTCAGCCGCTACACGGTCGGCTGGATGATCGCCGACCGGGAGAACAAGGACCTCGCGGAGCGGTTCCTGTCCGAGACGATCGCCAAGTACGGCATCGAACCGGGCCGGTTGACGATCCACTCGGACCGCGGGTCCCCGATGGTCGCGCAGAACGTCGCCCAGATGATGGCCGCTCTCGGCGTCACCAAGTCGCACTCGCGGCCGAAGACGTCGAACGACAACCCGTACAGCGAGAGCCAGTACAAGACCCTGAAATACCGGCACGACTTTCCCGAGCGTTTCGGCTCCCTCGAGGACGCCCGGGCGTGGTGCACCCACTTCTTCACCTGGTACAACGAGGAGCACCGGCACTCCGGGATCGGCCTGCACACCCCCTGTGACGTGCACTTCGGCCTCGCCGAACAGCTCCGCGAGATGCGCGCCGACGTCCTCCGGGCGGTCTACGCGAGGCACCCCGAGCGCTTCGTCCGCAAGCCGCCCGAGCCGCCGAAACTCCCCGAAGCGGCCTGGATCAACAAGCCGACACCAGACGGCCCATTGATCCCGGCACAGCGTTAGAACGATCTACCTGCCTTGATCGCTTTGACAGGTTCCGAAACGAGGGCTGCGGGAACAGCCATGGACGGACAGCACAGGCTGTCGTCGCTCGTTGAGTGGCCAGGAGTTCCGCCAACTCAGTTGCGCGGGGCGGCATCTGCTACTGGAGATGATGTCCGGCCCGCCTGGCTTGAACCAGTGCCATACGCAGGGGGCTGTCGAAAAATAACTCCTCGATCTTGATGTGGAGTTATGGGGGCGTGGAGTCGTGCCCGGCGAT
>NZ_JBHSPC010000021.1:0-33911 GCF_042656345.1 Streptomyces incanus | reverse complement strand
CCCCGGATAGGCCATCCTCCACCTCCCCCAACCGCTGGCGCAGGCGTTCCCCCCGCCAGGGCAGAGGGGACGGCACACACGGAACGCGCGGCGTCCAGCGGCTCTGCATGCCGGCCACCATGCAGGCGAAGCCGGGTGCCCTGCGAACCGGCACACCGCGTCATTCCGAAGAAACGCGAAACTCGAATTCGGGACGGTCCCACGGCACGGCGGGCGGGTTCGCGAGCGCGGTCCCGATCCGCACTGCACCTGCGCGGTGGTAGAAGTCCTCGGCAGGAAGATGCGACACGACCTTGACACGGTCTAGCCCGGCGGCACGGGCCTCGGACTGCATGTGCGCGACGAGCAGCCGCCCAATACCCCGCCCTTGCGCTTCGTCGTCGACGAATAGCAGGTCGAGCTCCGGTGGAGCGAGGACGAGCGAGTAGAACCCGAGGACCCGGCCTCCATGCTCGTCGGCACCGACAGCCACAAAGGCGCGGTGGGCCTCGATGTAATCAGGCCCGACCCGGTAGCCCGCGACTGCGGCTGCGTACTTACCCGCGTAGGCGCCTGAGCCACGCACGAGCCGTGTGAGCCGTTTGGCATCCCGCGCAACGGCCCTCCGTATCGTGATCGGCTGGCTGATCGGGGAGTTGCGTGAACTCATCGGGAGAGTATTTCGCACCGGGGCGTGCCGTCGTGCGGCGGGTCGGCTGCTCGGGCAGGCGTTCCTGCACCGCTCCCGGGAACC
Source organism: Streptomyces incanus (assembly GCF_042656345.1). NCBI lineage: Bacteria > Bacillati > Actinomycetota > Actinomycetes > Kitasatosporales > Streptomycetaceae > Streptomyces > Streptomyces incanus. Next base: position 33,178 of record NZ_JBHSPC010000021.1, on the reverse strand, counting down.
ACTCGTCCAGGCCCCGATCGACCAAGTCACTGCCGCCGCATCGGCCGCCCGCCGACAGCAACTGGGACGCCCGAACCGCTGCGGAGGAGCCGGAGAACGGGGTGGTCAACCGCTGCTTCCCCTGGGCCTGCCCAGCGAGGGCTAGCCTGTGCAGGACGACTTCAGGCTGGCCTCGTGAGCCGCATCAGGAGACGCTGGACTTTGCGTCAGCAAACGAATATGTCCTGGTTGATCGCGCCAAGTCCCTGGGTCGTGTGTTGCGCATCGGCCGTATAACGCGTGCCGTCACTGTGTCCTTGCTTCGGGTGGCTCCCAAGAGGACAACCGAGTGCAACGGCACCCGCGCCGGCGTTGTAACCCACCTGTCCGGAAGCCCCGCCAGGCCGCACCCGCGGGGCTTCTCGTCGCACGCCGCTGTCACACGCCTGTCACCGACTGCGTCGACTCCCCCGGACCAAAACACTCTGACCTGGCATTACTCGCTCATCCTGGACTGGCCTGGACGCCCACAGACGGTATTTACCACCTGTGCCATGTGGTACCGGCACGCGCCGTAGGCGCATCCCATTGAGCGCCGTCCTTCCCGCCACGCCACAGGGCCCCAAGCACGCGGAGGTGTCTCGCCGTCCCCCATCGGTCGTAGCCGGGTCCGGAGTTCTCGCCCGCACCGGCGGAGGCGAGAAGTCAAGATCGGGACCATTGACGGGCCAACGAAGCCGTATCAGGAGCAACTTACGTCATCGACACAGGCCAGAGACACGCAAGCGCCGCGCTACCAGCAAACGAAGAACCTGCTGGGAGCACTCCGCCACGGCACCCCCTCCAAGGAGCAGTGCCAAGAGCGCCCACCCCTGCGGCCGCTCACACCTTGTCGAGTTCCCACAAACCGACAGGCCGAGCACCGAGCTCCCGCACCGGAGTATGACTCAAACACCCGCCAGGTCGGCATCCGGGCGGTGGCCACCCAGGCTGCGACGACCACTGCACCGCCGCGAAGGCACGACGCGAACCTCCACCGAAATTTGATGACTCATCAGTAGAGTTAGCAAAGGGTTAGCAAGAGTCCTGCCACAGCCGCCCACAGACGGACACACCATGGAATGACGCAGCACCGCGCATCGCGCCTGCAGCACGTCCGCCGCCCGCCCGTTACCTGACGAAGGGCAAGCGACAACGCGCGGCGAAACATCGCTCGCCCACCCCGACCCATCAACCGTTTCCGCAGGTCAACGCACCCTTCCCCGCGGTTTCAGAGGCGTCGCAGGCAGCTCGGGAGCGGGCAGCGGGGCGCCGTCGTAGCCCTTCACCTCGCCGAACCGCGTGCCCTCCATCCAGTCCCGGCGGGCCTGTTCGATCTCCTCCTGGGTGCGGCCGATCCAGTTCCAGAACATGATCAGCTCCTCCTCGAACGGCTCGCCGCCCAGGAGCATCACGGACGCGTCGGACTCGGCCCGCAGCGGAAGTTCGTCGCGGCCGCAGCCGAGGTAGAGCATCGATCCCGGGAGCACCGGTACGCCGTCCACGTGGACCTCGCCGGACATCGCGAGGACCGCGTACTCGAAGTCGCGCTCCAAAGGCAGGCGGACATCCGCGCCGCCGGCCAGGGACAGGTCGGCGCCGACGATCGGGGTGTACGCCGTGCCGGGCGAGGTGGCGCCGTCGAGGCTGCCGAGGATGAGCGTGGCGTTGACGCCCTGCGCCGTGACGACCGGCAGGTCGGCGTGGTGCTCGAAGTGGGGGTCGGTGTGGCGGTGGCCGTCCGGGAGGGCGACCCAGAGCTGGGCGCCGTGCAGGAAGCGGGCGTGCGAGCGGGGGCTCTCCTCGGAGTGGCTGATCGCCCCGCCCGACGTCATCAGGCCCAGTTCGCGCGGGCGGATCATTTGGAGGCTGCCCGTGGAGTCACGGTGCAGGACCTCGCCCTGGTGCAGCCAGCTCACCGTCTGCAGACCCATGTGCGGGTGCGGTGCCACCTGCATGCCGGGCTCGTCGGCGATGTCGTCGGGACCGTAGTGGTCGACGAAGCACCAGGCTCCGACCATGCGCCGCCCCAGGTTCGGCAGCAGCCGCCGGACCTCGCTGGACTCTCCGAGCTTGACCTTCCGGGGACTGAGGAGTTCACGCACCGGCTCTGCCACCACGAAGCCGCGCCCACCGCACAGGGACGGAACGGCCTCCCGCTCAAGATTGCTCATGTCGCCCAACTTAGCCCCGCGAGGCAACGCGTCAATCCGTCGCCGCGCCACGCGGAAGGCGGCGGGAGGCGTTGCAGCAGCACGAGGGACGATGGAATCAGTAGCCATGGCTATAGTCGCCATGTACTGTATCGACTCATGAGTTCGGTACATTCGGCGCCCGAGGGCGCGACGCCGGGGTTTCTGGTCTGGCGTCTGTCCATGAAGTGGTGCGTCGCGGTCGACCGCGCGGTGGCCCCGCTGGGGCTGACCCACGCGCAGTACTCGCTGGTGGCGTCGCTGTACGGGATGGGACGTGCCGGAGAGCGGCCCAGCCAGCGCCGGCTCGCCGACCACACGGGACTCGAAGCGCTCTACGTGTCGAAGCTCGCCCGCGCCCTGGAGGCCGCCGGCCTCCTCGAACGCACCCGGGACCCGCGCGACCCCCGCGCCATGCAACTGGCGCTCACGGAACGGGGCAGCGAGGTCACCCGTCAGGCGATCGACGTCGTGCACGTGCTCCTGGGGCAGTTGCTGGAGCCCCTCGACGGTCCGCGCACCCGCGCGTTCACCCGCGATCTGACGGCCCTCCTCGGCACGCCCCTCGCCGCATCGGCGGACGCCGTCGGCGACAACGCCAACGCTCACGAGACGGAGCAGTCATGACCACCACCGCACCCCCTGTCGACGGCCGCGCCATCGGCCTTGCCCACTACGCGAGCCGCGCCGTCCTGGAGAGCGTGCTGGCCCACCACGGCATCCCCTTCCAGCAGTCGGTGACCCTCCGGCTCGTCGCCGTGGCCGGGGGACCGGTCGACCGCGCCCGCCTGGTCGAGGACATCACGGGCGCCCTGAAGACCGGCCACCCCGAGGCGGACGGCGTGGTCGACGAGCTGATCGCCGCGGGGCTGCTGGCCCCGGAGGGATGTTCCCTGGTGCGGATCACGGACGCCGGGAGGAAGCTGCACGACACGACGTCCGCCGAGACCAAGGCGATCGCTGCCAGGATCTACGCCGGCATTCCGCCCGATGAACTCGCGGTCACCGGACGGGTACTGGCCCTCGTCACCGAGCGGGCCAACCGGGAGCTGGCCGCAACATCGGCAGCTCCGGGCCAGTAGTGGAATATTCAAGCAACTCCGTCCGTTGTCGGCCTCGAAGGAGGTCACGAGTGGACACCACGTACTACTACGACCACGGAACCCCGGCCGAGCGCTGGGAGCGTGCCGGGCTGTTCTTCGACGCCAAGGACTACGCCGCCGCGGCGCGCGTCCTGAGCGGGCTGGTCGAGGAGGTTCCGGAGCAGACCGGGCCGCGGCTGCTGCTGGCGCGTTCCTACTACCACTCGGCCCAACTGCGCCGTGCCGAAGCCGAGTTGCTCGCCATCGTGGAGCGCGACCCGGTGGAGCACTACGCCCGGCTGATGCTCGGCCGCACCCTGGAGCGGCAGGGTCGGAGCGAGGAGGCACAGTCCCACCTGCGGATCGCCGCCGCGCTGGCGGGCGACTTCGACGGCAGCGTCGACCGCGAGCCCGACCCCGCGTAGGCAGCGAGCCCGGGATCGGCCCGGCCTTGCGCGGTGATGTCACGCGCGCCGGTGCCCGGTTCTCCCCGGAGGGAAACCGGGCACCGGCGCGCGTACGGTTCGTCCGGGGGCGCTCCGGTTACGGCGTCCGCACCATCCCAGCCGGTTCGCCGCCCTCGGCTCCCTCGGTTTCCCCGGCTCCCCCACCCCCTCCGTTCTTCCGGCCCCGCCGGTGTGCGATCTCCCCGAGGACGATGTCGACGGCGAGGAAGGCGGCCAGCGGGAGGCCGAGGAGCGGGACGAAGTAGCCGAGTACGGCGATCGCCGCCAACAGCGGGACGAGGATGTACGGTGGGACCTGCTGCCAGGCGCCGCGTGGGATCGGCCGGCCGAAGGCCGAGCCCCGGCCGCGCTGCCACCACATGCGGTAGCCCCACAGGATGAGCAGGATCAGGGAGGCCGCGAGCAGCATCAGCGCGACCTGGTTGGGCAGGCCGAAGAGGCTGCCGGTGTGCAGGTCGATGCCCCAGCGGCTGAGTTTGGCGAGCACCGGATAGTCGGCCCACCGCACGACGTCGGTGACCTGGCCGGTGGCCGGGTCGACGGCGACGGCGTCCTGCTTCTCGGGCCAGCTGCGCTGGATCTGCTTCACGACGTACGCGGAGGCCGCGTCGGCGGGCGGAACGATCTCCACCGGGTTGTCGAGCCGCTCGGCCCGTGCCGCCGCGAGGACCCGGTCGAGGCCGACCCCGTGCGCCGCGTCGCCCCCGGTGCCGCCGGCCGTGTCGTGCTCCGCGTGTTCGCCGCCCGCCGCGGCCGACACCGCGGGCGTCTCCTGGCCGAGCGAGGTGCGCAGATCGGCGATGTTGGCGCCGGTGTACGTGGACCAGGTCAGCCCGGTCGCGGAGAGGAAGAGGAAGCCGACCGCGGCCCAGGCGCCGATGCCGCCGTGCAGACCCAGGGTGCGCCGTCGGCCGCTGGTGCCGCGGATCCTGCGCAGGGCGCGGCGGCGGGAGAACCACAGCACCAGGCCGCCGCCGGCGATCGCCCACAGCCAACTGGCCGCGAACTCGCTGTAGAGGCGGCCCGTTTCACCGAGGTGCAGGTCGCGGTGGAACTCGTCGATCCAGGTGCGCAGCGGCAGTGCGCCGCTGGAACCGTACTGCTCCAGCGTGCCGCGCACCTCCCCGGTGTACGGGTCGACGAACACGGCGAGGGTGTGGTTCGGGTCGACGCCCTCCACTCCGGACAGCATCACCCTGGTCGTGGCGTCCGCCTCGGGCGAGGGGCGTATCGCGGACACCGTGCCCTCGGGGTGGGCCTTGCGGGCGGCGGCGACCTGTTCGGAGAGGGGCAGTTCGCGGTCCCCGACGGGGACGGTCAGCTCATGGTCGTAGACGATCTTCTCGGCCTGGAAGGACGCGGCGTACAGCAGGCCGGTGAGAGCGGCGACGAGCAGGAACGGGGCCACCACCACGCCCGCGTAGAAGTGCAGGCGCAGAATCAGGGGGCGCAGGGTGCTCCAGCCGGATCTCTGCCGTGCGGGGGTGGGGGATTGGGTGGCCTCGTCCGTGGTGGTCGAGGGGGTGGTGGTCATCGGTGGGTTTCTCCCGAGGGCGTCTTGGCGGCCGTGATGCTGCTCCAGTGGTCGGGGCGGCGGGGCGCCGAGTTCCCGGGACGGCTGTGTGAGCTGCGCCACTCACGACGGCGGCGGTCCGTCGGGCGCATGGCATCCTGACTCGATGGGAACTCCGAACGATCGTGTACCCCTGGCCGAGCGGGTCGAGCAACTCCTCGCCGGGGGCGGGCCGTTGCCCATCGTCACGGCCGGGGATCCGGTGCTGCGGCGGGCGTCCGAACCCTTCGACGGCCAGTTGGAGCCCGCGCTGCTGGCCCGGTTCGTCGAGGCGCTTCGGGTCACCATGCACGCCGCGCCGGGGGTCGGGCTGGCGGCGCCGCAGGTCGGGGTGGGGCTGCGGATCGCGGTGATCGAGGATCCGGCGCCCGTCACGGAGGAGGTGGCGGTGGCGCGCGGTCGGGTGCGGCAGCCGTTCCGGGTGCTGGTCAATCCGGTCTACGCGCCGGTCGGCGGTGAGCGGGCGGCGTTCTTCGAGGGGTGCCTGAGCGTGCCCGGGTACCAGGCGGTGGTGGCGCGGCACGCCGAGGTGCGGCTGACCGGGCAGGACGAGCACGGGCGGGCGGTGGACGAGGTGTTCGGCGGCTGGCCTGCCCGGATCGTGCAGCACGAGACGGACCACCTCGACGGCACGCTCTACCTCGACCGGGCAGAACCGCGCTCGCTGTCGTCCCATCAGGCGATGGCGGAGCGCTGGACGCAACCCACGCCGGAGGAGGCCGCGCGGGCACTGGGCTTCGAACTGCCGTGACCGGGCACGGGCTCGGGACCCGGATCGGGGAGAGGACCGGGCGCACATTCGGGCACGGGTGCCGGGCGGAGGAAATCCCCGCCCGGCCCGCCCGGCCCGCCCGCCGCCTCCGAGCCTCCCGAGCCCTCAGGACCCTCAAAATCCTCAGGCCCCTCAGGCCCCTCAGGCGTCCCGGTATGCCTCCAGCAGCCGGAGCCACACCTCGCTGATCGTCGGGTACGACGGGACCGCGTGCCACAGGCGGGCGACCGGCACCTGGGCGACAACCGCGACGGTGGCCGAGTGGACGAGTTCGCCCACGCCGGGGCCGACGAAGGTGACGCCGCGCAGGGTCTCGCTCTCGAGGTCGACGACCATGCGGGCGCGGCCCGTGTAGCCCTCGCCGTACAGCCCGGCGCCGGCGACCGAGGCCAGGTCGACGTCGACGGCGCGGACGCGGTGCCCCGCTTTCTCCGCCTCGGCCAGGGAGAGGCCCACCGAGGCCGCTTCCGGATCGGTGAACACGACCTGGGGGACCGCGTCGTGGTCGGCGGTGGCGGCGTGCGCGCCCCAGGCCCCGTCGGCCACCGGCTCCCCCGCGGCCCTGGCGGCGATGGCGGCACCGGCGATACGGGCCTGGTACTTGCCCTGATGGGTGAGCAGGGCACGTTTGTTGACGTCACCGACCGCGTAGAGCCAGTCCCGGCCGGTCACTTGGAGACTGTCGTCCACGCCGAGCCAGGAGCCGGGTTCCAGACCGACGGTCTCCAGGCCGATGTCGTCGGTGCGCGGGGCGCGGCCGGTGGCGAAGAGGATCTCGTCGGCCTCGATCCGCTCCCCCGCGTCGGTGACGACCACGACGACACCGTTCTCCCTGGTGACCGAGGCGGCGGAGGTGCCGGTACGGATGTCCGCGCCGGCCTCGGTGAGCGCCTCGGCGACCAGTTCCCCGGCGAAGGGCTCCATGCGGGAGAGCAAGCCCTTGCCGCGCACCAGGAGCGTGACCCGGGAGCCGAGCCCCTGCCACGCCGTGGCCATCTCGGAGGCGACGACACCGCCGCCGACCACGACCAGCCTGCCGGGCACGGCCTGGGCGCTGGTGGCCTCCCTACTGGTCCACGGCGCGACCTCGTCGAGTCCGGGCAGGCCCGGCAGCAGCGCGCGGCTGCCGGTGCAGACGGCGACGGCGTGCCGGGCGGTGAGAACGCGTCGCGTTCCGTCGGCGGTGACGGTCACCGTGCGCGGGCCGGTGAGCCGGCCGACGCCGCGGTGGAGGTCGACGCCGACGGACTCGAGCCACTGGACCTGGCCGTCGTCCTTCCACTGGGAGGTGTACTCGTTCCGGCGGGCCAGGACCGCGCCCGCGTCGAGCGGTCCCTGCACCGACGCGCTCAGGCCGGGGAGGCGGCGGGCATCGGCCCGCGCGAGGACGGGGCGCAGCAGAGCCTTGCTGGGCATGCACGCCCAGTAGGAGCACTCGCCGCCCACCAGTTCGCTCTCCACGATCGCGGTGGAGAGCCCTGCCGCTCGGGTGCGGTCGGCGACGTTCTCCCCGACGGGCCCCGCACCGAGCACGACGACGTCGTAGTCGAGGGATTCCGATTCCGGCGCTTCCGTTCGCGTCTGTGTCATGACGCCAGTCTGGTGGGTGGTGTGCGTGGTGGCCAGGTGGGTAGGGGCGCGGAATACGTGACCGGTCGCCCGTGGTTGTACCGACGGCTCGCCCCGATATCAGGAAGAGGGACATACGCATGAGCAGCACCGTGGAGCTCACCAAGGAGAACTTCGACCAGTTGGTCACGGAGAACGAGTTCGTTCTGATCGACTTCTGGGCGTCCTGGTGCGGGCCGTGCCGTCAGTTCGCACCGGTGTACGACAAGGCGGCGGAGGCCAACCCGGACCTGGTGTTCGGCAAGGTGGACACGGAGGCGCAGCCGGAGTTGGCCGCGGCCTTCAACATCCAGTCGATCCCGACGTTGATGATCGTCCGCGACCAGGTGGCCGTGTTCGCGCAGCCGGGCGCGCTGCCCGAGGCCGCGCTGACGGACGTCATCGGGCAGGCCCGGAAGCTGGACATGGACGAGGTCCGCAAGTCCATCGCCGAGCAGCAGGCGGCACAGGGCGACGGCAAGGCGGACGCCCGGAACCAGGGCGAGTGACCGCCCCGGCTCCGGGCATCACCGCAGCTTGCGGAACGGGTAGCTCCGGATCGACCGCTTCCAGAACGGGTACTGCGCGACGTCCCCGCGCACGGTGGTCCCGCGCACGTCGGTGAACGCGTCCAGGTCGGCGTCGCCGTCGAAGCGGAAACCGGTGCCGGAAGCGGCGACGCCGCCGAAGGGAGCGACGGCCTCGTCGTTCACGGTCTGGTCGTTGATGTGCACGATCCCCGTCGGGATACGCTCCGCCAGGTCCAGGCCGCGGCCCGCGCGGGCCGGCGTCAGCCCACACCGGCCCGCGTCAGCCGGATTCGCGCCGGATCACTGACGCGCCCAGCACCTTGTGCGCCTCGGGGGCGACGGCCGGGTCGCGCACCGTGCGGTCGACGAGTGCGGCGAGCTCGGTGCCGGACGGCAGATCGAGGTGGACCGTGGTCAGCCGGGGTCGCAGCAGCCGGCCCAGCATGAGGTTGTCGGCGCCGACCACGGCCGTCTCCTCGGGAACGCGGACGCCGGCGTCGAGCAGCGCCCGCATCAGCAGCATCGCGTACTCGTCGTTGTACGTGAACACGGCGTCGAGGTCCAGGTCGCGCCATCGGGCGGCGAGCCGGGCGGCGGCGTCCTCGTCGTGGGCGAGGGGCAGTTCGGTGACCGTGGCGCCGGTGCCGCGCAGGGCCGCCCGCACTCCCGCGAGGCGGGGCGCGGAGAACGCCTCCAGACCGGGCTCGCGCGGGACGACGACACCGATGCGGCGCCGACCCCGGTCGAACAGGTGCGCGCCGGCGCTGTGGCCGACGACGTCGTGGTCCATGAGCAGGGCGTGCGCGCCCTCGACGGTCTCCGGGCCGAGGGTGACCACGGCCCGCGCGCCGGAGCGTTTGAGTACGGCGACGCCTTGGGGGCCGAGTCCCGAGCCGGGGACCAGCACGGCCACCGGACGCAGCTCGGCCCAGGCACGGGCGGCCTCGTCGTCGTGCACTCCGACGGTGCCGTACTGCACGACGGTGTAGTCGAGGCGGCCTAGAGCCACCTGGAGGTCGTTGATGAACTGGCTGTAGACCGGGCCGACCGGGAAGGCCGGGGCGGGCATCAGCACCATGCGGCTGTGCCCGGCGCGTAAGCTGCGGGCCGCCGCGTGCGGCACGTACCCGAGTTCCCTGGCGGCCTCGCGGACGCGGCGGCGGGTGGGCTCGCTGATCCGGACGGCGTCGGCGTTGTTCAGGACGTAGGAGACGGTCGCGCGCGAGACGCCGGCCAGGCGGGCCACGTCGGCGCTCGTGGGCACCGCGCCTGCGGGCGGGGGACTCGTGGGTGCGGGGCTCGTGGGCGCACGGGGCGGGGGCACGGATCGCGCGGGAACGGCACCTGTGGGCGCGGGGCGCGTCGGTGCGGTGGCTGCGGGGGCGGGCGGGTTCGGTATCTGCACCATGACGTGAGGCATCCTTGCAGAAGCGCGAACGGGCCTGTCGTCCGGGGGAGTTGAGAGCGCACGGTCCCGCGTCCGTCCCAGTTCAGGACGGTCCCGCGGGTCGCCGGCCGGGTGGGGAGCCGTGCCCTCGGTCAGTGTGCGGGGGCCGTGGGTCGCGTCACGCGGTCGATAAGGTTCACCCACGCGGATTCGAGCCGTGACAGCGGCATTCCGCACTGCTGGGTCAGGTGGTGCACCAGCGCGGGGTCGAGCGGCGCCATCAGGGTGTGGGCGAGGAGGTCGCAGTCCGCCTCCGGGACGGCCTCACGCAGCAGCAGCGTCACGTGGTGGTGCCGTACCCGGCGGGGCGGGTTGGTGAAGCGGCGGTCGGCGCAGGGTTCGGCGGCGAGCTGGAGATCCAGCTCGTCGACCGTGCGGCGCAGCAGGGCGACACCGAAGGCCCGCAGCCGCTCCGCGGGCGGTGCGCCCGGTCCCAGCGGCGGGGGGCCGGAGAGGAACGCGGCCTGGAACTTCTTCTCGGAGTGGTCGAGCAGCGCCGTCAGCAGTCCGGTGCGGTCGCCGAAACGCCGGAAGACCGTTCCCTTCCCCACCTGGGCCGCCGTGGCGACCGCCTCCATGGTCAGACCGTCCGCGCCGCGCTCCGCCACCAGCAGGGCGGCTGCCTCCAGCAGGCGTGCGCGGTTGCGCGCGGCGTCGGCTCGCAGGCAGGGCTCATCGATCTCGACACCGAGTTGCGGCAACTCCAGCGGCTCGAGGGGCTGCTGGGGCGGCGGGGCGGGCGACGGGACAGCGGGCATGAAGCCAGCGTAAAGCATCGGGAAGAAACTGGACCGCGGTCCGGTTGGAGTGCTAGAAACATAACCGGACCTCGGTCCGGATGATTGCGGCAATGTTTCGTCCGATGCTTCGCCGCGCCGTTCCACCCTGACTTTTCACCCCCTCGGGAGTTCTCATGTCTGTTCGCATCCTCGCCCTCGTCGGCAGCCTTCGCTCCGGTTCGCACAACCGCCAGCTCGCGGAGGCCGCGGTCAAGATCGCACCCGAGGGCTCCGAGGTCGTGGTGCACGAGGGCCTTGCGGAGATCCCGTTCTACAACGAGGACATCGACGTCGAGGGCAGCGTCCCGGCCGCCGCGGCCCAGCTGCGCGAGGCCGTGTCCGGCGCCGACGCCCTGCTGCTCTTCACGCCCGAGTACAACGGCACGATCCCGGCCGTCCTGAAGAACGCCATCGACTGGCTGTCCCGTCCGTACGGCGCCGCCACCCTTGGCGACAAGCCCGTCGCCGTGATCGGTACCGCCTACGGCCAGTACGGCGGTGTCTGGGCGCAGGACGAGGCCCGCAAGGCCCTCGGTATCGCGGGCGGCAAGGTGATCGAGGACATCAAGCTCTCCATCCCCGGTTCCGTGACCCGTTTCGCCGAGCTCCACCCCGCCGACGACACCGAGGTCGTGGAGCAGCTGACCGAGGTCATCGTCCGCCTGAACAGCCACGCCGCCGCGCCGGCCGCCGCCTGACGCCTCCCGCGCAAGGCGCACCCGACCCACGGCCGGAGGGGCCGGAGTCGTACCGACGACGGCTCCGGCCCCTCCGGCCGTACGGGCGGGCCGGCGTGATCCCGGGGCGGGGCCCAGCGGCCCTCCGCCCCCCGGTCTCTGCTCAGACGGGCCTCTGCTCAGACGCCCGCCGCCGCCCGTTCCTCGCGATGGATCGGTGTCCGCGCGCCGGTCAACGGCGCGCCCGTGCCGCCTCGAAGGGTCGCGACGATCTCCGCCGCGATGGACAGAGCGGTCTCCTCCGGTGTACGCGCCCCGAGGTCGAGGCCGATCGGCGACCTGAGCCGGGCCAGCTCCCGCTCCCCCACGCCCGCCTCGCGCAGCCGCCGCTCCCGGTCCGCGTGGGTACGGCGTGATCCCATCGCCCCGACGTACGCGACCGGCATCGCCAGCGCCTCCGCCAGCAGGGGGACGTCGAACTTGGCGTCGTGGGTGAGCACGCAGAGCACCGTGCGCCCGTCGGTGACGGCGGTACGCAGATAGCGGTGCGGCCAGTCGACCACGATCTCGTCCGCCTCCGGGAACCGCGCCGGGGTGGCGAACACCGGCCGGGCGTCGCACACGGTCACGTGGTAGCCGAGGAACTTGCCGGCCCGTACCAGCGCCGTCGCGAAGTCGACCGCACCGAAGACGATCATGCGGGGCGGCGGCTGCGACGACTCCACGAACAGGGTCACCCCTCCGGGACAGTGCGATCCGTCCGCCGAGAGGCCGACGGTACCGGTGCGTCCGCCGTCCAGCAGGGCCCTTGCCTCGGCCGCCGCCGTGCGGTCCAGCTCGGGATGGCCGGCCAGGCCGCCCTCGTACGACCCGTCGGGGTGGACCAGGAGGGCACCGCCGAGCAGTTCGGCCGGGCCCCGGACGATCCGGGCGAGCGCCGCCGGCTCACCGCGGACGACCGCGGACAGGGCCGCCCGCAGCACCTCGCGGGCGCGGGCGTGCACGCCGATCGGGGCGACCGTGATGTCGATGATCCCGCCACAGGTCAGACCGGCCGCGAAGGCGTCCTCGTCGCTGTATCCGAACCGCTGGATGCGTGTCCCGCCGTCCGCGAGCGCCTCGAGGCACAGCTCGTACACCGCTCCCTCGACGCAGCCGCCGGAGACCGAGCCGATCACCGTGCCGTCGCTGTCGACGGCGAGGGCGGCGCCGGGGCCGCGCGGTGCGCTGCCGCTCACGGACACCACGGTGGCGACGGCGAACTCCCGGCCCTCGGCGAGCCGGCGGTGCAGCTCACCGGCGATGTCAAACATGCGGGCCGCCCGCGGTGAGGATCCGGTCCGGGCGGATGGGCAGGCTCCGGTGCCGCACACCGGTCGCGTGCCAGACGGCGTTGGCGATGGCCGCCGCGGCCCCCACGATGCCGACCTCGCCGATGCCCTTGATACCGACCGGGTCGTCGGGGTCCGGGTCGTCGACCCAGTCCGCCTCGACGACCGGTACGTCGGCGTGCGTGGCGATGTGGTAGCCCGCGAGGTCGCCGCCGTAGTGGCCGCCCGAGGCTTGGTCGCGGATCCCCTCCTCGTGCAGTGCCATGGAGATGCCCCAGACCATCCCGCCGACGAGCTGGCCGCGCGCGGTGAGCGGATTGACGATCCGCCCCGCGGCGAACACGCCGAGCATGCGGCGCACCCGCACCTCGCCGGTGGTGACGTCCACGGCGACCTCGGCGAACTGTGCCCCGAAGGAGTGCCGTTCTTTCTGCGCCAGGGCTCCGAGGGCCGCGGTGGTGTCGGAGCGCACGGTGACGCCCTGGGCCGGAATGCCGGTCTCCCCCGCCAGGCGTTCCCGCAGTTCGTCGGCCGCGACGGTGATCGCCCAGGCCCAGGAACGGGTGCCGGTGGAACCGCCGGCGATCATCGCGGGGCCGAAGTCGCTGTCGCCGATCCGCATCCGGATCCGCGCGGGCGGCACCTGGAGCGCGTCCGCGGCGACCAGGGTGAGCGCGGTGCGGGCTCCGGTGCCGATGTCGGCCGCCGCGATCCGCACGGTGAAGGTGCCGTCCGCCTCCGCCGTCACCGCGGCCGTGGAGGGGCCGGCTCCCGCGGGGAAGGATGCGGCGGCCGTACCCGTGCCGATCAGCAGGTTTCCCTCCCGGCGCAGGCCGGGGCGCGGGTCGCGGCCGGCCCAGCCGAAGCGGCGGGCGCCCTCCTTGAAGCAGGCGGCGAGGTTGCGTCCGCTGAACGGCATCCCGGAGACCGGGCCCCGTTCGGGTTCGTTGCGCAGGCGCAGCTCGATCGGGTCGACGCCGCACTGCTCGGCGAGTTCGTCGAGCGCCGCCTCCAGCGCGAACGCGCCCGGGGCCTCGCCCGGCGCGCGCATCCAGGTCGGCGACGGCACGTCGAGCCGCACCGCCTCGTTCGCGGTGCGGTGGGCGGGGGCGTCGTACATCACCCGGGCCACGCCGGCGCTGGGCTCGACGAAGTCCCAGACCGTCGAGGTCTGGCTGAGCGAGCGGTGTTCCAGGGCACGCAGCCGCCCTTCGGCGTCGGCTCCGAGCCTGATGCGCTGGGCGGTGGGGCTGCGGTAGCCGGTGAGCGAGAACATCTGACGGCGGGTCAGGACCACGCGGACCGGGCGCCGCAGCGCGGTCGTCGCCATGACGGCGGACACCTGGTGGGCACGCAGCCCCTTGCTGCCGAAGCCGCCGCCGACGTGCTCGGAGCGCACCCGCACGACGGACGCGTCGAGGGAGAACATCCGGGAGAGCTCGTCGGCGATCCACGTGGCGCCCTGGTTGGAGTCGACGACGTCGAGCCGCCCGCCGTCCCACCGGGCGGTGGCCGCGTGCGGCTCCATCATGCTGTGGTGCTCTTCGGGGGTGGTGTACTCGACGTCCACGACGTGTGCGGATGCCGCGAGTTCGGCGTCCAGGTCGCCCTTCTCGGTCACCGCGGGCATGTGCCCGTCCAGTGCGAACACGTCGGGGCGGTCGCCCTTGAACTCGATGTCGTGCGGCTCCTGTTCGTAGGTCACGACAAGCGCCTCGGCCGCCTCACGGGCCTGCTCGGAGGTCTCGGCGACGACGAGCGCGACGGGCCAGCCCGCGTGCGGGACGCGGTCGTCCTGGAAGACGGCGGCGGTCGGGTCCGGCCGGACACCCAGCAGGCCGATGTAGTCGAGGTGGAGGCGCGGGGCGTTCTGGTGGTGCAGCACGGTGAGGACGCCCGGCATGGCGAGGACGGGAGCGGTCTCGACGGAGCCGATCCGGCCGCGGGCGACGGTGGACAGCACCAGCCAGCCGTGGGCGAGGTCGGCGAAGGGGATCTCGCCCGCGTAGCGGGCGGCTCCGGTCACCTTCTCGCGGCCCTCCACCCGCGTGTGCGCGGTGCCGACGGCGCCGGTCACGGCCGCGCGGCCGGTCGCGGCGGCAGCGGTACCGGCGGTCGCGGTGCCGTTCACGATGGTGGTGGCGGGCGGAGTGACGGCCGTGGTGCCGGTCGGGGTGGCGGTCATCGGGCGGCCTCCTCGGCGAGTTCGGACAGGACGGCCACCACGAGGTTGCGCATGAGGGTCACCTTGTACGCGTTGCCGGGCAGCGGCCGGGCAGCGGCCAGTTCGGCGTCGGCGGCCGCGGCGAAGTAGTCGGCGGACGCCGGGGCGCCGTTCAGGACGCGCTCGGCCGCGCGCGCCCGCCACGGCCGGGACGCGACCGCGCCGAAGGCGAGGCACGCCTCGCGTACGACGCCGTTGCTGACGTCGAGGGTCGCGGCGACCGAGCCGATCGCGAAGGCGTACGAGGCGCGTTCGCGCACCTTGCGGTAACGGGAGTGGGCGGCCGACGGCACCGGCGGCAGCGTGACACCGGTGATGAGCGCGCCCCGGGGCAGCGCGGTCTCCCGGTGCGGGGTGTCACCGACGGGCAGATAGAAGTCGGCGAGGGACGACTCGCCCGGCCCGTCGGCGGTTTGATACGAGACGACGGCATCGAACGCGGTCAGCGCCACCCCCATGTCGGAGGGGTGGACGGCGACGCAGTGCTCGGAGGCGCCCAGGACGGCGTGGTTGCGGTGCTCGCCCTCGACGGCGGGGCAACCACTGCCGGGGAGCCGCTTGTTGCAGGGTTTGGTCACATCGGCGAAGTAGCCGCAGCGGGTGCGCTGGAGCAGATTTCCGCCCACGGTGGCCATGTTGCGCAGTTGCCCGGAGGCTCCGGCGAGCACTGCCTGGGCCAGAGCCGGGTAGCGCCGGCGGACCTCGGGGTGGGCGGCGAGGTCGCTGTTGGTCACGGTGGCGCCGATGCGCAGTCCGCCGTCACCGGTCGACTCGATCCGGTCCAGGGGGAGGTGGCGTAAGTCGACAAGTCGCGCGGGGCGTTCGACGCCGGTCTTCATCAGGTCGACGAGGTTGGTTCCGCCACCGAGGTAGCGGGCGTCGGGGTCGGCGTCGAGCAGGGCGACCGCGCCCGGGACGTCGTCGGCGCGCCGGTAGTCGAACTCCCTCATGCGGCAGCCTCCTCGGTGGCCTCGGCACTCTCGGCGGCGGCGCGGGCGACGGCCTCGACGATCGAGACGTAGGCGCCGCAGCGGCACAGGTTGCCGCTCATCCGTTCGCGGATCTCCTGTGGGCCGAGCGGAGGCGGTCCCGCTTCGGGCCGTACGTCGGCGGTGACCGCGCTGGGCCAGCCCGCGGCGTGCTCCTCGATGACGGCGACGGCGGAACAGATCTGGCCGGGCGTGCAGTAACCGCACTGGAAGCCGTCCAGGTCGAGGAAGGCCTGCTGTACGGGGTGCAGCCGCTCCCCCGCGGCGAGGCCTTCCACGGTGGTGATCTCCCGGTCCTCCGCCGCCACGGCCAGTTGCAGGCAGGACACGGTCCGGCGGCCGTCCACCAGGACCGTGCAGGCACCGCACTGTCCCTGGTCGCAGCCCTTCTTGGTGCCGGTCAGATCGAGGCGCTCGCGCAGGGCGTCGAGCAGGGTGGTGCGGTGGTCGACGGACAGCGTGTGCTTCTCGCCGTTGATGTTCAGGGTGACGCTGCTGGATGTCGAGGGAGCCATGAGCAGCCTTCCTTCGCGGATCCATGCAGGCCGGCAAGGCCCTCAGGAGGCGGACGAGTGGGAAACGGTCAGAAGGTCGACAGGTGGAAGCTCGTCAACGGACCGGGAACGTCGGCGTCGGCCGCCCGCGGGCACGGGCACGCCCGCCCCCTCCCGCACCGTCCGCGGCCACCGCTACGATGCACCGAAGCGGACGACTGTCCGTTACCGGGAAAATTTAGTGGACAGCTGTCCGCTTAGCAAGAGTCGGTTTCGGCCATGCCCGGAGGGGGACGGACGAGTGGGTCGGGACGCGGAGCAGGACATGGGCCGGGACACGGGCGGCGAGGCCACGCCGCAGGGCAAGGACACGCCCCCGCGCGCGCAGGCGCCCCTGCGGTCGGACGCGCGGCGCAACCGTGAGCGCATTCTGGAGGTCGCGCTGGCCGAGTTGACCCGGTCGGCCGACACCCCGCTGAGCGTGATCGCCAAGAAGGCGGGCGTCGGCCAGGGCACGCTCTACCGGAACTTCCCCGGCCGGGAGGATCTCGTCCTGGAGATCTACCGGCACGAGATGCGCCGGGTGGCCGACAGCGCGGCGCGGCTGCTGGAGACCCGGGAGCCCGACCGCGCCCTGCGCGAATGGATGGACCGGCTCGCCCTGTTCGCGATGACCAAGGCCGGGCTGGCCGACGCCCTCAGGCAGGCGACCGGCGCACCGGGCAGCCCGGCGAGGCCGGGGCCCAACCCCGTGCTCGAGGCGGCCGAACTCCTGCTGCGCGCCTGCGAGGAGGCCGGAACCATCCGCCCCGGGGTGACCTCGGACGACATGATTCTCGCGATCGGCGGCCTGTGGCAGCTCGACCCCGCCGGGGACTGGCGGCCCAGGGCCACCCGACTGCTGGACATCGTCATGGACGGGCTGCGCGCGGGAGCACCCGGGCGGTAGCCGGGAACCCGGTGGCGGGGCGCCCGAGCGGCGGCAAGGAGCCTGGTGGCGTGGCGGGCGCGAGGCCCTCGCGAGGGGCGCCGCTCTCAGGCGACGGCCGTCGGCGCCAGCTCCCGCAGTTCCCGCAGCGCGGCCTCGACCGCCGGGCGGGCACGGCCGCCCCCTCGGGTGCAGGTCAGCAGTTTGCGGTGCGGATTGCCGGTGCAGCGTACGCGGACGATCGGCAGATGCGGGGTCAGCTGTGCCAGGCGCGGGATCAGGGCGACGCCGAGCCCGTGCGCGACGAGATGGGCGGTGACGTTCCAGTCGAGGGCGTGGTGGACGACGTCCGGGGTGAACCCGGCGGCGCCGCAGGCCGACATCACATGGGGCCGGCAGGGGCTCTCCGGCACCGGCGCGATCCACGGTTCGCGCGCCGCCTCCTCCAGGCCGGCCCGCTCGCGTCCGGCCAGCGGATGCCCTTCGGGGACCACGAGGTCGAACGGGTCGTCCAGCAGGGGTTGTTGGTCGAAGCGCGCGTCGCTCAGCGGCGGGTTGTGCGGGGTCGCCTCGACGATCGCCAGATCGGTGGCCCCCTCGAAGAGCAGGTCGAAGCTCTTCGACACCTCCGTCTCCAGGATCCGTACCGTCAGCCGCGGATGGCGGGCGCCCAGCCGGGCCGCCATGGGGGCCAGCAGGACCGAGATCGCCACCGGGAACCCGGTGACCCGCAGCAGTCCGGTGGGGGCTCCGTGGTCGGCCCGCAGATCCAGTTCGGCCTGTTCCCAGCGGGTCTCGATGGCGTCGGCGTGCGCGAGCAAGCTCTCGGCGGCCGGGGAGAGCCGTACGCCGCGCCCCTGCGGTTCCAGCAGGTCGACGTCCAGGTCGCGGGCGAGCTGGCGGATCTGCTGGGAGGCGGCGGACGGGGTGAAGTGCAGGGCGCGGGCGGCCGCGGTGACCGTGCCGTAGTGGGCGACCGCCCTGAGGACGTGCAGTCGGCGCAGGTCAATCATGTAGTTCAGGCTTAATGGTTGGGTCCACAAAGTCAACCTGGACGTGTACGGAGGGTTCGACGCACCCTGGTCTGTGTCACGACGGCCGATCGGGCCCGTCGTACCGGGAACCGACAACCGGACGTTCGAGAAGCCGAGGAGCCACCATGACCAGCGCGTACGGACCCACCGGTGCGACCGGCGTCGTCTGCCCGTACTGCGGATGGCCGGACGACGCCGAACCGTTCCAGCTGGTGTCGCGGCACAGCACCGCCGCGGGCAGCACGGTGTGGACCCGTTGCGGATGCGGCTCGCTCCAGGTGCGTGCCGTCGACGGCCGCGGCGCGCGCGTCGTCACCCGCAGCAGGCCGCCCGCCGGGATCCCGCCCACCCGGACGTGCGGGACACGCGGCTGAGCGGGCCCAACGGGCCGGGGCGGCCGTTGACAGGCCGCTCGCACCGGCTGTACTGATCAAGCGGACGGGGCAGGCGGTCGGGTTCGGTCCAAGAAGACGAGCGGAAGGCAAGCGGAGGACGTGGACGTGCAGAGACATCCCCTGTCCGGGGTCACGGTGGTCAGCCTGGAGCAGGCCGTGGCCGCGCCATACGCCACCCGGCAGCTCGCCGACCTCGGAGCCCGCGTGATCAAGGTGGAGCGGCCGGGCGAGGGCGACTTCGCACGCCGCTACGACACGACCGTCCACGGCCACTCCAGCTACTTCGTGTGGCTCAACCGGTCCAAGGAGTCCCTCACGCTGAACCTCAAGGATCCGCGGGGCCGCGAGATCCTGCACCAACTCCTCACCGGAGCAGACGTGTTCGTGCAGAACCTGGCACCGGGCGCGGCCGGCCGGCTCGGCCTGGGAACCGACGAGCTCGCCCGGCGTCACCCCCGCCTGATTCCGTGCACCGTCTCCGGCTACGGCACGACCGGCCCCTGGGCCGACCGCAAGGCGTACGACCTGCTGGTGCAGTGCCAGACGGGCCTGGTGTCGCTGACCGGAACGCCGGAGGGGACCGCCCGCACCGGCATCTCGGTGGCCGACATCGCCGCCGGGATGTACGCGTACAGCGGGGTCCTCACCGCTCTCTACACCCGGGCGACCGCCGGCACCGTCCATCCCGTGGAGGTGTCGCTGTTCGAGGCCCTGGCCGAGTGGATGGGCCAGCCCGCCTACTACACCCGTTACGGCGGCAGCCAACCCCCGCGCCTGGGCACGCAGCACGCCACCATCGCCCCGTACGGCACGTACCGGACCGCGGACGGCCGCGAGGTGCTGTTCTCCATCCAGAACGAGCGCGAGTGGGCGGCTCTGTGCACCGAGTTCCTGGGCCGTCCCGAGCTGGCCGGCGATCCGCGCTTCGCGACCGGTTCCGCGCGCGTGGCGCACCGCGAAGAACTCGATGCCGTGATCGCCGAGCGCTTCGCCCGCTCCGACGCCGACGAGCTCCTCGAGGACCTGGAGGCGGTCGGCATCGCCTGCGCGGGAGTCAACGACGTCACCGCCTTCCTCGGCCATCCGGTCCTCGCCGCCCGCGCCCGCTGGCACGAGGTGGCGGTCCCCGGCGCGACGGTGGAGGCCCTGCTCCCCCCGGCCGACCTCGCGGGTCTCCCGCCCCGCATGGACCCGGTGCCCGCCGTCGGCGAGCACACCGAGTCCATCCTCGGCGACCTCGGCCACTCCCCCGCCGACATCGCGGCCCTGCGCGCGGACGCCGTCGTCTGAACGGGCCTGGGAGGGACCGCCAAAGGGCCCGGCCGGGCGGGCCGTGGCGTTTTCCCGGGCCGCTCGGACCGGTCGCCCGGACGGATCAGACCGCCCCGGGGACCTCCTCCGTGACGCCGTTGAACGGGGAGTCGGGGTCGGTTCCGTAGGGGCGGGTGATGACTTCCAGACCGTGACCGGCCGGGTCGGTGAAGTACACGCCGCGGCCGCCGTCGTGGCGGTTGATGCGGCGCGGGTGGCGACCGTGCGGATCGGCCTGGATGGGGATTTCGGCGTCCACGAGCCGGTCGAGGATGGGGGCGAACTCCTCCTCGGAGACCAGGAACGCGTAGTGCTGTACCGGGATGTCGGCGTCGATGGTCGCGAAGTCCAGGGTGACGCCGTTGGCCGTCGTCACGGGAAGGAAGACTCCGGCCGGTTCGCCGACCTCGAGCCCCAGGATCCGGGCGAGGAAATGGGCGGACTTCTCCCGGTCACGGGTGAGAACGATGGTGTGGTTGAACTCGACTGACACTGTTCAATGCCTCCACGGGCATCCGCGGCGCCTCCATGCCTCACCCAGCCGATGACCGGCACGCGATGCCGCACGTTGATGGTATGCAGCTGCGTCGACGGCCGTCGAGGGTTTTTCGCCGGCCGCGGACGGATGGCAGAACACCAGGGAGCGGCAGCCGTCGAGTACCCGGTTGTCCGCCAGATGTTCTTCGCCATCGGCGTGCTCGCGGACGGCGGCACGCAACGCCTCGAGCAGCGCGGCGCGTTGCGGTTCGGCGATCACCGCCCGTGCCTGCCTGCCTGCCTGCCGAACAGTGAACGCCCGGCGCGGAAGGCGATGGAACGGTCGATGACGTACCAGAAGGGCGCGGACTCCGCCGGGTCGAGACCCACCTTGCCCGGCAGCGCCGCACCGGTGTCGAGGTCCAGCAGATAGCCGGCCTCGTCCGACGGGCGGGCGGCGAAGTCGGCGCCTCAGACGGCCAGTTCCAGACCGGCCGCCGGACACGGCAGTGCGGGGTGCGCGAGCGCGCCGGTCGGCTCGTGCGGCGCCCCGCCGGGCAACGACGGGTCCACCACGACCGTGACGTCGACGTCGCTGCGCCCGTGCCGGTAGTCCCCCAGCGCGACGGATCCGACCGCGGGGACACTCACCAGGTAGGGGCCGCAGACCGTGTGGGTGCGACGGAGCAGCTCCCGCAGACAGGGGCACAGCTCGGCGGGCAGGTGCTGCGGAGTGGAGGGTGAGGAAGCAGTGGGAGAGCCTGTGGTACGCGCCGTCGGGAGAGCTTGTGGTACGCGCCATACGGTCAGTGTCGCGCGGTTCGACGCGTTCCGGTCCCGCACCGACGGACGGGCCTGCGCCGTCACTCCGTCCACAGGTCGTCGCTGTCGCACACGTGGGCGCTCATGTTGCGTTCCATCATCCGCAGGGCGGCATCCGCCAGGTCGGCGTGAATATGGGCGACGGCGTCACGCGGGACCAGCACATCGAGGTGGCGGATGTGGGCGTCCAGCGCGGAGTACAGCACGCACTGCTCCGTCACCTGGCCGCACAGGACGATCAGGTCGACGCCCTGCTGGTGGAGGAGGTAGTGCAGCGGTGTATCGAAGAAGATCGAGTGGCGGGCCTTGACCACGAAGAGTGAGGAGTCGGTCGGCCGCAGCGGTTCGACGAGGTGTGCATGGGACCCTGCGAGCGCCTTGTCGAGGAGCTCACCGTGGTGCGAACGCCACTCTCCGAAGTTGTCATTGACGTAGATCACCGGGACGTCCCGCTGCCGCGCCCGGTGCAGCAGGCCGGAGATGACCGGTACGACCGACTCCGCGGACGGCATCAGCAGCTCGGCGTCCTGGTGGTCATAGGTGTTGATCATGTCGATGACGATCAGCGCGGCCTTGCCCATGCCACCAGTTTTCCCCTTTGCCCGTCCGAACTCGAACGGACTCGACGGCAGGGCCCGGCCGTCCCTGCCGGACCCCA
Source organism: Streptomyces incanus (assembly GCF_042656345.1). NCBI lineage: Bacteria > Bacillati > Actinomycetota > Actinomycetes > Kitasatosporales > Streptomycetaceae > Streptomyces > Streptomyces incanus. Next base: position 11,370 of record NZ_JBHSPC010000021.1, on the reverse strand, counting down.
CCGGCCCCCGGAGTACCCACCCGCACCGTTTTCACACGCAGGCACCCGCTCTTCGGGTACCGGTCGGTGGCCCAGGTGTCTCATCAGGGCCGTCCGGCCCTAGCCCGGACGGGATCAGCCGCCGACCATGGACTGATGTTCCAGAGCGATGGTTTCCGTGCACTCGAACGCCAGGAGTGCCTGCGCCTGCTGGCCAAGGCGCCGGTCGGTCGCGTCGTGTACACCCGGCAGGCACTGCCCGCCGTCCTGCCCGTCGACTTCTCCCTGGACGCGGACTCCTCCGTGCTGCTGTGCACCTCGCGGGACTCCGACCTGGTGCGTGCCATCGACGGGGTCGTGGTGGCCTTCGAGGCCGACGAATTCCACGCCGAGCACCGGGCCGGATGGAGCGTGGTGGTCACGGGCCGGGCCGCGGTGGTGACCGACCCCACCGAGCACGAGCGGCTGCTGCGGACCGGTCCCGATTCCTGGATGCCGATGCGGGACGGGGTGTTCGTACGGATCGAGACCGGGATGGTCTCGGGCAGGGAACTCACGGGCGCGAGCGTGCACGGCACAGCGTGAACCCTCCCACCACGTGCGCCACAACCGCCGTCTACCGCGGCCCACCGGGAGCCGTAGGCGCCCTTGCCGGGCAAGGCAGTTGATCACGGCCGCGGTGGCATCCCGTACGGTACGCCTGTGACCGAGTACAGCACTGATGAAGTCCCCGGCCGCTTCGGCCCCACCGCCACCACGGAGGCCGAGCCCGGCGAGGTGGGCCGGGTACGCACGGAATACTCGCCCGAACGCGACGGTGATCCCGATCCGGGGGAAATAGTCTGGACCTGGGTGCCCTACGAGGAGAACGACGGCCGGGGCAAGGACCGTCCGGTACTCGTGGTCGCGCGGGAGCCGGCCGGGACCTTCCTCGCGGTGCAGCTGTCGAGCAAGCAGCGGGACGGGGACCGGGACTGGGTGCCGATCGGGAGCGGGCCGTGGGACCGCTCGGGCCGCGATTCGTGGGTGGCCGTCGACCGGGTACTGCGGCTGCACGAGGACGGCATGCGCCGCGAGGCGTGCGCCCTGGACCGGATGCGGTTCAATCTGGTGCGTCACCGGCTGCGCGAGCGGTACGGCTGGAACTGACCTGGGCCGGCTTCCCACCGGGTCCGTCACTCCGTCACCGGGCCCCTCACGAGGCTGTCACCAGGTCCGCGAACGCCTGCTCGAAAGCCGTTCGGATCTCGCTTCCACGCGTGCGGTCCAGAATCCCGAACACCACATGCTCGAACGCTCCCGCGAAGCGTCCGCCCGGCTCCAGCGGAGCCCGGAACGCGGCCGCCACCTGCGCGGGATCGTTCCGGAACACCCCGCAGCCCCAGGCGCCCAGCACCAGCCGCCGGTAGCCGTGGGCCACGGCGGTCTCCAGCACCCGCTCCGCCCTGACCGCCAGGGCGCGGGGCACCTCGGCCGCGCGCTCCGGTGCGGTGCGTAGGATCACGCCGGCGTTCGGCGCGGCCGAGGTGAGGAAACCGACGGGGAACGGCTCGTCGAGGAGCCGGCCGCGATCGTCGCGGAAGACGGGCACGGCGGGCGAGTGGATCACGCGGTCGGTGTAGAACGGGTCGCGGTGCGTCCGGTGGTGGTCGTAGAACTCGGCCGCCCGCAACAGGCAGACGTACAGGGCGGAGGCGCGGCACAGCGCCTCCTCCTGGGCCTGGGCGCCGTTGAGGTAGCCGCCGCCGGGATTGCGCGCGGAGGCGAAATTCAGCACCGCGGGAACGCTGTGCGTGCCGTCGCCCTCTCCCGTGAGCCGGCGGGCGGCCTCCAGGCTGCTCTCCCCGGTGACCTCGATCCGGGCCCCCACCGGCCGGAAGGCCGGTGACGAGGCCGGGAATGAAGCCGCGCCGGCGCCCGGAGCCGGGGCACCGCGGACCGCAGACCGCGCCGGAACCGGGACCGACGCCTGCACCTGCACCTGCGCCGGAACCCGCAGCGGCTCCGGCCCGTACATCCGCGTACCGTCCTGCGCGGCCTCGACCGCTGCCGCCAGGCGCACTTCGCGACCGTCGGCCGGAGCGCGGTAGCCTCCCGACGCCACGATCCGCTCGGTCTCGCGCGCGATGCCGCGCAGACGCGCGCTCACGCCGCGACCCCCGTACGCGCCGTGACCGCGCGCCCCGCGATCGCCCCCGTGCTCCCCGTCGGCATGTTCTCCGGATTCTCCCCCGTCGTGCTCATACGAGCATCGTGAGCGATGCTGGGGAGGCAACGCAACGGAGTTTCCCCTCCACGGAAAGCCCGGGGAGGGGCGGAAAAGCCCTGGGAAACGGGCGGGGCGGAGAGGTTACCGGCCCAAAACGCCCGCCAGGCGCCCTTGTGCCGCACGTCGTGAGGGTTTTGGCTGGACGAGTTGATGCCTGCCCGGTAAAAGACCCCGGGCCGGCGACATGGTGGCATCTCAGGAGGATTCCCACATGTCCGATTCGGCAAGTGGCTGTAGCGAGCCACGTCCCGTCGTCACCGAAGCCGAGGTGGAAGCCCTCGTACGGGGCATCTGCTTCAAGACCGGACCACCGCGCCGCCTCGGTGTGGAGGTGGAATGGCTCGTCCACGAGCTGCGGGCCCCGCGGCTCCCCGTGACACCCGAACGACTCGAAGCGGCCTACGCCGCTCTGCGGAACGTGCCCCTGAATTCGGCGCTCACCGTCGAACCCGGAGGCCAGCTGGAGCTCAGCTCGCAGCCCGCCGCCTCCCTCATGGAGTGCATCGGCACCGTCCGCGCCGACCTCGACGCCGTCCGCGCGGTACTGCGCGAGGACGATCTCTGCCTCGTCGGCCTCGGCCACGACCCCTGGCACACACCGCGCCGGTTCCTGCGCGAACCGCGCTACGACGCCATGGAGAGCTGTCTCGACCGCACCGGCCCCGCCGGCCGCGCCATGATGTGCACGTCGGCCTCCGTGCAGGTGTGCCTGGACGCCGGGTACGAGGAACCCGGCACCCTCGGTCATGTGCGGCGCTGGTGGCTGGCGCACCAGCTGGGCGCGGTGCTGGTGGCCGCGTTCGCCAACTCCCCGATGGCCGGCGGCCGGCCCACCGGCTGGCTGTCCACCCGGCAGCTGCGCTGGGCTCAGATCGGCATCGGCCGCGCTGGCGGCCCCGTGCTGGACTCCGAGCCTCGCGGTGCCTGGGCCCGGCACGTCCTGGACGCGCCGGTGATGTGTGTACGGCGGGACAGCGGGCCGTGGGTCGTGCCGGACGGGCTGACCTTTCGCGAGTGGATCAGGTCCGGGGCGCCGGGGGCGCCCACCCGGGAAGACCTCGACTACCACGTCACGACGCTGTTCCCGCCGGTCAGGCCGCGCGGCCACCTGGAGCTGCGGATGATCGACGCGCAGCCCGGTGACGACGGCTGGATCGTGCCGCTGGCCGTGACGACGGCGCTGTTCGACGATCCGGAGGCCGCCGAGACGGCCTACCGGGCGGTGAAGCCGCTGGCCGAACGGGCCCATGGCATGCCCGCGCCGCACAACCCGCTGTGGCGGGACGCGGCCCGCGAGGGCCTGGCCGACCCGGAGCTGCGCGAGGTGGCCTCCGTCTGCTTCCCGGCGGCGCTGCGGGCCCTGCCCGGACTCGGTGCCACGACCGAGGTCGTGGACGCGGTGGCGGCGTACCAGGACCGCTATGTCGCCCGCGGCCGCTGCCCGGCCGACGACCTGCTCGACGCCCTGCGCGCCGGGGCCGACGGCACACCCGGCACGCCGGGCACGCACCCCCACAGCGCTCCCGGCCCGCACGCGCACGGAGCGCATCCGCACGGGAAGGACACCTCCTCATGACCGACCCCGCCCTCGACGCCGAAGCCCTGCGCGAGCGCGCGGTCGCCTCGCTGGTCACCGCGCGCGACCGGACCACCCTGCTGACCAGCTGTGTCGACGAGCCCGATCTCACCGCGCAGCACTCACCGCTGATGTCGCCGCTGGTGTGGGACCTCGCCCACATAGGCAACCAGGAGGAACAGTGGCTGCTGCGGGCCGTCGGCGGGCAGGAGGCGATACGGCCCGAGATCGACAGCTTCTACGACGCTTTCGAGCACCCGCGTGCCGAGCGGCCGAAGTTGCCGCTGCTGCCTCCCGAGGAGGCCCGCCGCTACGCCTCGGACGTGCGCGGCCGGGCACTGGACGTGCTCGAGAGCACCGCGTTCCACGGCGAGCGGCTGACCGAGGCGGGGTTCGCCTTCGGGATGGTCGCGCAGCACGAACAGCAGCACGACGAGACGATGCTGATCACCCATCAGCTGCGCAGCGGCCCGCGGTCCCTGACGGCCCCGGACCCGCAGCCGGCGCCGCTGTTCACCGGCCCGTCCGAAGTGCTCGTCCCCGGCGGCCCGTTCATCATGGGCACCTCGGACGAGCCATGGGCGTTGGACAACGAACGTCCGGCGCACCGGCGCGAGGTGGCGCCGTTCCACATCGACACGACACCGGTGACGAACGCGGCGTACCAGGCGTTCATCGAGGACGGCGGCTACGACGAGCCGCGCTGGTGGACCGCGGAGGGCTGGGCCCACGTCCGCCGGAACTCCGTCACCGCCCCGCTGTTCTGGCGCCGGGGCGGCGGGCAGTGGCTGCGGCGCCGTTTCGGCGCGACCGAGGCCGTGCCGCCCGACGAGCCGGTGCTGCACGTGTGCTGGTACGAGGCGGACGCGTACGCCCGCTGGGCCGGGCGCCGGCTGCCCACCGAGGCCGAGTGGGAGAAGGCCGCCCGGCACGACCCGGCCGGCGACCGCTCGGCGCGCTATCCCTGGGGCGACGCCGACCCCGGCCCGGAGCACGCCAACCTCGGCCAGCGCCACCTGCGGCCCGCGCCCGCGGGCAGCTATCCGGCCGGCGAGTCACCGCTCGGGGTACGCCAGTTGATCGGCGACGTGTGGGAGTGGACGTCCAGCGACTTCCTGCCCTACCCGGGGTTCAGGGCGTTCCCGTACAAGGAGTATTCGGAGGTGTTCTTCGGGGGCGACTACAAGGTGCTGCGCGGCGGTTCGTTCGCGGTGGACGCGGTGGCCTGCCGGGGCACGTTCCGCAACTGGGACCATCCGTTCCGGCGGCAGATCTTCTCCGGGTTCCGCACGGCCCGCTCGGAGAGCGTCTGATGTGCCGTCATATCGCGTACGTGGGCCCCGAGGAACCGCTCGGCCGGCTCCTCGTGGACCCACCGCACGGGCTGTACCGCCAGTCGTGGGCGCCCCGGCACCAGCGGTACGGGACGGTCAACGCCGACGGCTTCGGCGTGGGCTGGTACGCGCCGGGCGACCCGGTGCCCGCCCGGTACCGCAGGGCGGGGCCGATCTGGGGCGATCCGTCGTTCGCCGATCTCGCCCGGGCTGTCCGCACCCCGGCGCTGCTCGCGGCCGTCCGGGACGCGACCCTGCCGGGTGCGGACGGCGAGGCCGCGGCGGCGCCGTTCGCCGCGGGGGCCTGGCTCTTCAGTCACAACGGGGCCGTGCGGGGCTGGCCGGGCACGCTCGCGCCGCTCGTGACGACCCTGCCACCCGAGGACGTGCTGTCGCTCGAGGCCCGCAGCGACTCCGCGTTCGTGTGGGCCCTGGTGCTCGCACGACTGCGGACCGGGGACGAGGAGGGGCAGGCACTGGCCGACACCGTGCTGGAGGTCGCCGCGGCGGCTCCCGGATCCCGGCTCAACCTGCTTCTCACCCAGGGCGACACGATCACCGCGACCGCGTGGGGCGACACGCTCTGGTACCTCGCCCGGCCGGGCGGCGGCACCGTCGTGGCCTCCGAGCCGTACGACGACGATCCGCACTGGCGCGAGGTCCCCGACCGCACCCTGCTGGCCGCGAGCCGCACGGACGTGCTGCTCACTCCGCTCAAGGAGCCGGGCGACGCCCTGGCGAGCACCCACACATCGACACCGCACACACCGGCACCACCGAAGGAGCCCCGCCCGTGAGTCCGTTCCACCTCACCCGCACCCTGCCCGAGGACGCCACCGACGCCGCCCTGCGCGCCGATGTCCTCCAGGGCCTGACCGGCAGCCCCAGAACGCTGCCGCCGAAGTGGTTCTACGACGCACGGGGCAGTGAGCTGTTCGAAGAGATCACCGAGTTGCCGGAGTACTACCCGACGCGCGCCGAACGCGAGATCCTGCTCGCCCGCTCCGGTGAGATCGCCGAGGCGTCCGGTGCCCGTACCCTCATCGAACTGGGCTCCGGCTCCTCGGAGAAGACCCGCCACCTGATCGACGTCCTGACCGGGCTGCACACGTACGTCCCCGTCGACGTCAGCGAGAGCGCCCTGACCCTGGCGGGCCGGGCACTCGCCGCCGAGCGGCCGGGGCTGAACGTGCACGCCCTGATCGACGACTTCACCGGCCGCATGACGCTGCCCGACACCCCGGGACCGCGTCTGGTCGCGTTCCTCGGCGGCACGATCGGGAATCTGCTGCCCGCCGAGCGGGCCGCGTTCCTGGCCTCCGTACGTGCGATGCTCGCCCCGGGGGACGCGCTGCTCCTCGGCACGGACCTGGTCAAGGACGAGAAGGTGCTGGTCCGGGCGTACGACGACGCGGCCGGGGTGACGGCCGCGTTCAACAAGAACGTCCTGACCGTCATCAACCGGGAGCTGGGCGCCGACTTCGATCCGGCCGCCTTCGACCATGTGGCCGCGTGGGACGCCGAACACGAGTGGATCGAGATGCGGCTGCGCTCGCGCGACCGGCAGACGGTGAAGATCCCGGCGCTCAATCTCGCCGTCGACTTCGGTGCGGGCGAGGAGCTGCGCACCGAGGTCTCGGCGAAGTTCCGCAAGGAGCGCGTACGGGAGGAACTGGACGCTGCCGGATTGGAGTTGGCCCGGTGGTGGACGGATGAGGAGGGCCGGTTCGCACTGTCGCTGAGCATGGTGCGCTGACGGGGCCGGCGGCAGCGAGGGCCCGGGATCACCGGGACCCCCGCCTCACCAGCGCCTCCGTCGAAAGCGGTTCACTGTCCGACAGGCGCGGCAAGGTGCCCGGCGGCCGGTGAACAGCCGGCCCGGACGGTGTACGGGCCGTGAGCACCGGATCCGGGCACGGAGGGCGTGCCCGGATCCGCGCCGAGACGCGGCCGGGCGTGAAGTGCGCCGTGTCCGGGGCGGAACGCTTCCCGCCCCGGACATGGGTGGTGTTCCTCCTCGGCACCGCGGCGGCCGGTGGTGCGGGGCAGGAGGCCGCCGACGATCCGGGCGCGGGGCCCGACATCTCGCACTCGGCCACTACTTGGGGCACGGTGGAATGACGTGTGACACAGGAGGCGGCCCTCCGGCGCCCGCACCGGCGGAGCCACCGACGAGAGGAGCACCCGCATGTCGAACCACACCTACCGAGTCACGGAGATCGTCGGCACGTCGCCCGACAGCGTGGAACAGGCCGTCCGCAACGGCGTCGAGCGCGCCGCGCAGACCCTGCGCAATCTGGACTGGTTCGAGGTGACCCAGGTGCGCGGCCAGATCGAGGAGGGCCGCATCGCGCACTGGCAGGTGGGCCTGAAGGTCGGCTTCCGCCTGGACGAGCCGGCCTGAGCCATCCGCCCCGTCCCCGAAGGCAGCCGCCGCGAGCAACCGGGCGCGTTCACGGCACGGGAGCCGTACACACCCGGAAGGGAGCGGGAGGGGCGGCCGTCACGTCCGCCCCTCCCGCTGCTGTGCCGCCTTCAACTCCCCCGACGGGGCCGTCCAGCGGGCGTGCACAACGGTGAATCCCGCCCGCCGTGCGTCCGCGCAGACCAGTTCGTCGTCGTCCACGAGCACCCGGATCTCCCGGGTGCGGGCGAGGCGGCGCAGGATCGCGAGCTTGGTGTACCGGGCGGGCCTCCGGTCGGCGTCGCCACGCATGTGCACCGGCCCTTCGGGCAGCCCCTGGGCGGCCAGCCAGTCCAGCGTGTCGCGCCGGCAGCGCTCTGGGCGTCCGGTGAGGTAGACGATCTCGCACTCCTGCGCGCTCGCGTGCACCAGTGCGATGCCCTCCGCGAGGGACGGGTCCTCGGGCGCGGTGGCGAAGAAGGCGTCCCAGTCGCGCGGCCTGCACTCCAGGAACCGCTGCCGGTGCGCGGTGTCGGCAAGGGTGTTGTCCAGGTCGAACACGGCGAGCGGGCGCCTGTTACTGTCGGTCACACCGCCCAGCCTAGGCCCAAGGACGGTTCCTTCGATCACCGAGCCGCTTGCCCACGGGCACCATCGCCTCGCTCTCGCCCCACACGGCGTCCTGGCGGGGCGCGAGGTGGCCGGTGGCCCGCCGGTAGGACCGGAGCGCGGCGAGCTTGTTCTCCCACGCCTCTTCGCCTGGCTCCCAGACCATCCCGGCCTCGAGGGCGTCCAGCAGGGTCTTGCGCCGCTCCTCCAGCTCACCCGCCCGCAGCGCCTTCCTCTGCTGGTGCACCCACCTGCCCAGCGGGAAGTCCTTCGTGACGCCGACCTCGGTCTCCACGTCATACGGGACGGCGTGCAGGCCGGTGATCTTGTTCTCGGCCCGCCACCGCTGGAGGGCCTGGTAGCCCTCCAGCCACACCAGGCTCTCGGGCCGGTAGACGCGGGTGCGCAGGAACGCGGCGATGGTCGCGGCGTCGCGGGGGCTGGAGAAGTTGAGCAGTGCCGAATCGGCGGCGGCCTGCGTGTCGTCCTGCTCCTGGTCCTCGTTGTCCTCGTCGCCGGCCCCGACGATCTGCCCGTCCTCATCTCGCTTCACGAGGTGCAGTCCGGTTCAGATGGCTCGTCGACGGATGCGTATCACCAGCACGGTCAGCAGGACGGCGGTGAGCGCGATGAACAGGCCGGCTTCGATGGCCTGCAGGGTCCAGAAGCGGTCGCCGGGCTGGTATTCGTACCAGTCCTTGAGGCCGTGCCGGTGCAGGTAGCCGGGCCACTCCTCGCGCGGCATGCCGGCGGCCAGGGTGTCGGCCTCGACCTTGCTCAACCGGTGCCCGTCCGGGCCGACCAGGCCGTGTCCGAGGATCCGGTCCTGGGGTCCGGGCTGCAGCGCTTGGACGTTCTCCGCGGTGGGGTCGAGCGTGACCTGGCGGGGTGGCAGCAGGTGCATGCGCAGCTGCGTCTCCACCGGGACCCGTACGACGAGGTAGGCGGCGAAGGTGGCTGCCATGGCCGCCAGAGTGCGGCGGAGATAGGCGCCTGCCACCGCGCCGGCCGCGAAGGCGAACAGCGTGTGCGCCGGAAAGACCAGGCCCTGCACCGAGAAGGCCATGTCGAGGCGACCTTTGACCTTCGCATCGGCGGAGAACCACCAGGTGACCAGCCACGACAACGCGCACGACGTCAGCAGGACGCCCGCTCCGGCAGCGAATACCTTGGTGCGTAGCCAGCGGGTGCGCGGTACGGACTGGGACCAGGCCAGCTGCCAAGTGCCCTGCTCGTACTCACGGGCCAGCAGGGGTGCGCCGAGGAACAGGCCGGCGGCCGCGGGCAGTGCCACCAGCCAGGGCACCACGTTGTTGATGTAGGGCTGGTAACCGTCGGCGATGTCCTGCAGGAAGACGCTCTGGCAGCCGCTGCGCTTGGTCTGCAGGCAGTCGTCGACGCCGGAAACGGTGAACAGGTGGTGCATGTCGAGGGCGTTGGGGACCAGCGCGAGTGCGGTCAGCGCGAACACGGCGGCCAGCAGGGCAGCATCCATGCGGTGCTGGCGCCAGATCAGCCACTTCATCGCCCACTCACCTCACTGGCGGCACGGTGAGTGCGGGCCTGGTGGGACTGCTCCAGGTAGGCGTGCACGAGGTCCTCCAGACCGAGCGGATGAGCCTGCCAGCCGGGCGCTGCTGGGCCTGCGCCGGTGCGGGCCACAACGTTGATGTGCCGTTGACCGTGCACAACGGTGAGCACGCCGTCCGCCGAGCGCAGGGCGTCGTCGCTGTGTCCGTTGCGCGGGCCGACCAGGAGTCGATGCCCGGCCAGGAGCGTGTCGAGGTCATCCGCCAGCCGGATGCGGCCCTCGTCGATGAGTACCAGGTAGTCGCAGACCCGCTCCAGCTCGCTGACGACGTGCGAGGAGAACAGCACAGTGATCGCATCGTCGGCGACAGCGGTCATCAAGGACCGCAGGAACTCGCGCCGGGCCAGCGGGTCCAAACTCGCCAACGGCTCGTCCAACACCAGCAACCGGGGCCGCTTGGCGAGCGCCAGGACCAGGGCGACCTGGGCCTGCTGCCCGCCGGACAGCTGACCGGCCCGGCGCTCCAGCCCAATGTCGAGGCCGGCCAGGCGGCGCTCCGCGTATGCCTGGTCCCAGCCGGGGTTCATCTCGCGCCCCAGACGCAGCAGTTCGCGCACCTTGAAGCGCTTGTAGAGGGGGTGTTCCTGGGCGACGAAGCCGACCTGGGACAAGGCCGCGACGGTGTGCGTGGCCGCATCCCGGCCCAGCACGGACACGGTGCCGGAGGTGGGATGCAACAGCCCGGCGATCAGGCGCAACAGCGTGGTCTTGCCCGCACCATTGGGGCCGACCAACGCGACTACGCGGCCCGCCGGCAAATCCAGGTCGCAGCCATTGAGGGCGAGCAGCTTGCCGTACTGCTTGGTCAGGCCGCGGGTGCTGACGACCATATCGGTGCTCATGCCACGCCCTCTCCGTCTGCGACGCTGGTCCCCCGCCGTACGGCGGCGATCAGCGCGGTGACATCGGCCTCGTCGAGCCCGGCCGCCTGCGCCTGGTCCAGCCAGCGCTCCAGGTTGCGGCGCAGGACGGCATAGCTGCCTGACGGGACTGCCGTGCGAGGCGATTCGGCGACGAAGGTCCCGATCCCCGGCCGGCCGTGCACCAGCCCCTCTTGCTCGAGCTGGCGATACGCCTTGGCCACGGTGTTTGGGTTGATGGCGAGCTCGGCGACCACCTCACGGATCAGCGGGAGACGATCTCCGGGCAGTAAGTAGCCCAACAGCAGTGCGCCGCGGACCTGGTGGACCAGCTGCAGATAGGGGGGGACCCCGGACGCGGAGTCCTGATGGAAGACGAACATGGCCTCCCCTCCATTCTTCTACCACTTTCCTAGGAAGCCAGTAAAAGTAGGCCGAGGAAAGAGCTGCCTTGTCAAGAGGCATGCACCAAACGCTCGATCCTCTACTGGTGGTCCCCGAGTTGGTCGCGGAGATCAGCGTCGACCTCGCGGTCGACCGGGGCGTGCACATACGAGAGCAGGGGTGAGTCGGCTGCGGCGTTGGTCGTTTCACTGACGGGCTCGCCGTGCCGGTGGGAGAATCGGCAGGCTGGAAAACCTTGGCGTCTCCGGGTAGCGGTGGTGACCATCACCCTCAGGGGGCTGTCGAAAAATAACTCCTCGATCTTGATGTGGAGTTATGGGGGCGTGGAGTCGTGCCCGGCGAT
>NZ_JBHSPC010000020.1:0-21585 GCF_042656345.1 Streptomyces incanus | reverse complement strand
GGGGGCGGGCGCGGGCAGGGGGGCGGGCAGGGGGGCGCCTGCCGGACGCCTTCCGCCCCTGCCCGTCCCCCTGCCCGTCCGCTGCCCGTCGGTCCCGGCCGTGCCCGGCGCCGTCAGTGTGCCGCCGACTCCCAGTCCGGGCCCGCGCCGACCGAGACGCCCAGGGGGACGCGGAGCCGGACCGCGTCGGCCATCTCCCGGCGGATCAGTTCCTCCGCCGCCGGACGCTCGCCGGGGGCGATCTCCAGGACGATTTCGTCGTGGACCTGGAGGAGGATGCGGGACGTGAGGTCCGCCTCGCGCAGCGCGCGGTCCACGTTCAGCATGGCGATCTTGACGATGTCCGCCGCCGTGCCCTGGATCGGCGCGTTCAGCGCCATGCGCTCGGCCGCCTCGCGGCGCTGGCGGTTGTCGCTGTTGAGGTCGGGCAGGTAGCGCCGGCGGCCGAAGAGGGTCGCCGTGTAACCCGTCGCCCGAGCCTCGTCGACCACGCGGCGCAGATAGTCCCGCACCCCGCCGAACCGCTCGAAGTACGCGTCCATCAAGGCGCGGGCCTCGGCCGCCTCGATGTTCAGCTGCTGCGAGAGCCCGAAGGCGGACAGGCCGTACGCCAGGCCGTACGACATCGCCTTGATCTTGCGGCGCATCTCCGCGTCCACCGCGGACTGCTCGACCGCGAACACCTGCGCGGCGGCCGTGGTGTGCAGGTCCTCACCGGAGGTGAACGCCTCGATGAGGCCGGCGTCCTCGGAGAGGTGGGCCATCACCCGCAGTTCGATCTGGCTGTAGTCGGCGGTGAGGAGGGATTCGAAGCCCTCGCCGACGACGAAGCCCCGGCGGATCGCGCGTCCCTCGTCGGTACGGACCGGGATGTTCTGCAGGTTCGGGTCGGTCGACGACAGGCGGCCGGTGGCGGCGACCGTCTGGTTGAACGTGGTGTGGATACGGCCGTCGGCGGCGATCGTCTTGATCAGGCCCTCGACGGTGACGCGCAGCTTCGCCTGCTCACGGTGCCGCAGCATGATCACCGGCAGCTCGTTGGCGGTCCGGCCGGCCAGCCAGGCCAGGGCGTCGGCGTCGGTCGTGTACCCGGTCTTGGTCTTCTTCGTCCTCGGCAGGCCGAGCTCGCCGAAGAGGACCTCCTGGAGCTGCTTGGGCGAGCCCAGGTTGAACTCGTGTCCCGCCGCCGCGTGCGCCTCCTTCACGGCCTGCTGCACGGCGCCCGCGAACATCTGCTCCATGGACTCCAGATGGGCCCGGTCCGCCGCGATGCCGTGCCGCTCCATGCGGGCCAGCAGGATGGACGTCGGCAGCTCCATGTCCCGCAGCAGATCCGCGGCGCCCACCTCCTGGAGGCGGCCCTCGAAGGCCTCGCCCAGGTCGAGCACCGCACGGGCCTGCACCATCAGCGTCTCGGCCTCGGCGGCGTCGTCCGCGCCGAAGGCCAGCTGGCCGTCGGCCGCGGCGGCGGGCGCCAGTTCGCGGTGCAGGTACTCCAGGGACAGCGCATCCAGGGCGAAGGAGCGGCGGCCCGGCTTGACCAGATAGGCGGCGAGGGCCGTGTCCATCCAGACGCCCTCGACGCTCCAGCCGTGCTCGGCGAAGACCCGCATCGCGCCCTTGGCGTTGTGGAACACCTTGGGCCGGTCCGCGTCGGCCAGCCAAGCGGCGAACGCCTGCTCGTCGCTCTCGTCCAGCTCGGCCGGGTCGAACCAGGCGGCCGGTCCGGCGGCCGCGGCCAGGGCGATCTCGGCAACCGAGCCGGCCCCCAGCGCCCAGGTGTCGACGGTGGCGACGCCGAGGGTCCCGATGGCGTGCTCGGCCAGCCAGCCGGCCAGCTCGCCCGCGCCCAGGACGGCCCCGTCCAGCTCCACGCCCTCCGCGACGACCGGGGTGCTCTCGGCCTCCTGCGCTCCGGGGTCGACGGCGAAGAGCCGCTCACGCAGTGACGGGTTCCTGATCTCCAGGGTGTCCAGGATCATCGCGACGGCCTTGCGGTCGTAGGCGGTCCGCTCCAGGTCGGTGACGCCCCTGGCCAGCTCGACCTGCCGCTCCAGCTCGGTGAGGCGGCGGTTGAGCTTGACCGACTCCAGGTGGTCGCGCAGATTCTGCCCGGCCTTGCCCTTGACCTCGTCGACCCGCTCGACGAGCTGCGCGAAGGAGCCGAACTGGTTGATCCACTTCGCGGCCGTCTTCTCACCGACACCAGGAATGCCGGGCAGATTGTCGGACGGGTCGCCGCGCAGCGCCGCGAAGTCGGGGTACTGCGCGGGCGTCAGCCCGTACTTCTCGAGCACCTTCTCCGGAGTGAACCGGGTCAGCTCGGAGACGCCCTTGGTCGGATACAGCACCGTGGTGCGCTCGGAGACCAGCTGGAAGGAGTCCCGGTCGCCGGTGACGATCAGCACGTCGAAGCCCTCGGCCTCGGCACGGGTGGCGAGCGTGGCGATGACGTCGTCCGCCTCGAACCCGTCGACGGCGAAGCGCGGGGCGTGCATCGCGTCGAGCAGCTCACCGATCAGCTCGACCTGGCCCTTGAACTCGTCCGGGGTCTTGGAGCGGTTCGCCTTGTACTCGGCGAACTCCGCCGAGCGCCAGGTCTTGCGGGAGACGTCGAAGGCCACCGCGAAGTGCGTGGGCGCCTCGTCGCGCAGCGTGTTCGCCAGCATCGACGCGAAGCCGTAGATCGCGTTCGTCGGCTGGCCCGTCGCGGTGGTGAAGTTCTCCACGGGCAGCGCGAAGAACGCGCGGTAGGCCAGCGAATGCCCGTCCATGAGCATCAGTCGCGGTCGGGCCTCGCCGGAGGTCTGGTCGGTCTTCTTCGCTGCTGTCTCTGCCACATCCCCGATCCTGCCACGCGCCACCGACACGCGGCCCCGCCCCCGCACCGCCGGAGGCCGTGACCGCCGCCTTGCACCGGACGATCCGCGACCCCGACCCCCCTCACCCGAAGTCGCTTGAAACTGTCCAAAGTCACCCGCAATCACTCATGTCGAACATCCCCGCCCCCGCCCCCACCCGGGGTCCGCCCGGCCGCCCTCGCCATCACCGTCACGTGCGAGGATCGGAGGCGTACGTCACACGTGTACGCGAAGAGGAGTGCGCGATGGCCAGCAAGCCGCCCAAGGGTGACCCGATCCAGGACGCGCCGAAGGTCGCCGAGCCGAAGCACTCGGCAGCGGGCCTCACGGCGATCGGCCACAGTCTGCGCATGGCCCACCAGCAGATGGGCGTGAAACGCACGGCGCTGACCCTGCTCAGCGTCAACCAGAAGAACGGTTTCGACTGTCCGGGCTGCGCCTGGCCCGATCCCGAGCACCGGCACACCGCGGAGTTCTGCGAGAACGGCGCGAAGGCCGTGGCCGAGGAGGCCACCCTGAGACGGGTCACCCCCGAGTTCTTCGCCGAGCACCCCGTCGCCGACCTGGCCGGCCGCAGCGGCTACTGGCTGGGCCAGCAGGGCCGCCTGACCCACCCCATGTACCTCCCGGAGGGCGGCGACCGCTACGAGCCGGTCACCTGGGAGCGCGCCTTCGACATCGTTGCCGAGGAGATCAACGCCCTCGACTCCCCCGACGAGGCCCTCTTCTACACCTCCGGACGCACCAGCAACGAGGCCGCGTTCCTCTACCAGCTGTTCGCGCGCGAGCTCGGCACCAACAACCTGCCCGACTGCTCGAACATGTGCCACGAGTCCTCCGGCTCCGCCCTGTCCGAGACGATCGGCGTCGGCAAGGGCAGCGTCCTGCTCGAGGACCTCTACAAGTCCGACCTGATCATCGTCGCCGGCCAGAACCCGGGCACCAACCACCCGCGCATGCTGTCCGCCCTGGAGAAGGCCAAGGCGAACGGCGCACGGATCATCAGCGTCAACCCGCTGCCCGAGGCCGGCCTGGAGCGCTTCAAGAACCCGCAGACCCCCAAGGGCCTCACCACCGGCGCCGCCCTCACCGACCTGTTCCTGCAGATCCGCCTCGGCGGCGACCAGGCCCTCTTCCGCATCCTCAACAAGCTGATCCTCGACACACCCGGCGCCGTCGACGAGGACTTCGTCCGTGAACACACCCACGGCTACGAGGACTTCGCCGAGGCCGCCCGCGCCGCCGACTGGGACGCCACCCTCACCGCGACCGGCCTCACGCGCGAGGACATCGAGAACTGCCTGCGCATGGTCCTCGCGTCGAAGCGCGTCATCGTGTGCTGGGCGATGGGCCTCACCCAGCACAAGCACTCCGTGCCCATGATCCGCGAAATCGTCAACTTCCTGCTGCTGCGCGGCAACATCGGCCGCCCCGGCGCGGGCGTCTGCCCGGTGCGCGGCCACTCCAACGTGCAGGGCGACCGCACCATGGGCATCTTCGAGCGGCCCGCTCCGGAGTTCCTGGACGCCCTGGAGAAGGAGTTCGGCTTCACCCCGCCGCGCGAACACGGCTACGACGTCGTACGGGCCATCCGCGCACTGCGCGACGGACAGGCGAAGGTCTTCTTCGCCATGGGCGGCAACTTCGTCTCCGCCTCCCCCGACACCGAGGTCACCGAGGCCGCGATGCGCCGGGCCCGGCTGACCGTGCACGTGTCGACCAAGCTGAACCGCTCGCACGCCGTCACGGGCGCGCGCGCCCTCATCCTGCCGACCCTGGGGCGGACCGAACGCGATCTGCAGGGCAGCGGCGAGCAGTTCGTGACGGTCGAGGACTCCATGGGCATGGTGCACGCCTCCCGCGGCCGCCTCGAACCGGCGAGCGGGCAGCTGCTGTCCGAACCGGCCATCGTCTGCCGGCTGGCCCGCCGCGTCCTCGGCTCCGACAGCAAGGTGCCGTGGGAGGAGTTCGAGAAGGACTACGCGACGATCCGCGACCGCATCGCACGCGTGATCCCCGGCTTCGAGGACTTCAACACGCGCGTGGCGAACCCCTCGGGCTTCGCACTCCCCCACGCCCCGCGCGACGAGCGGCGCTTCCCCACGGCCACCGGCAAGGCCAACTTCACCGCCGCCCCGGTCGAGTACCCCGAACTGCCGAAGGGGCGGCTCCTGCTGCAGACACTGCGCTCGCACGACCAGTACAACACCACGATCTACGGCCTCGACGACCGCTACCGCGGCATCAAGAACGGCCGCCGCGTGGTACTCGTCAACCCCGAGGACGCGCGCGAACTGCGGCTCGCGGACGGCTCGTACGTCGACCTGGTCAGCGAGTGGAAGGACGGCGTGCAGCGCAAGGCCCCCGGATTCCGCGTCGTGCACTACCCGACGGCCCGCGGCTGCGCCGCCGCGTACTACCCGGAGACCAACGTCCTGGTGCCGCTGGACGCGACCGCCGACACCAGCAACACCCCGGCCAGCAAGTCCGTCGTGGTCCGTCTGGAACAATCCGCGACCGACTGAGCGTTTGCTCAGTGATGTCGGCGGCACTGCCGTGGACGCGACGCGAAAGCGTCCACGGCAGTGCCGTGCCGCCGCAGTGATCACGACGGACGAAACACGACGCACGACGAACGGAGCCTGGCCCCATGGGAGAGCAGCAGTACGTGAAGTTCCCGCAAGAGGTCATAGACGAGTACGCCGCGCTCGGCGTGGACCTGCGGGCACTGTTCTCCGCCGGCCACCTCGGCACCCGCATGGGCGTGCAGATCCTGGAGGCCTCGGCCGAGCGGGTCGTCGGGACGATGCCCGTGGAGGGCAACACCCAGCCCTACGGGCTGCTGCACGGCGGCGCCTCCGCCGTCCTGGCCGAGACCCTCGGGTCGGTGGGGTCGATGCTGCACGGCGGCGCCACCAAGATCGCCGTGGGCGTCGACCTCAACTGCACCCACCACCGCGGCGCACGCTCCGGCCTGGTCACCGGGGTCGCCACCCCGGTGCACCGGGGACGGTCCACGGCCACCTACGAGATCGTCATCAGCGACGAGGCCGGCAAGCGGGTGTGCACCGCGCGTCTGACCTGCCTGCTGCGGGACGTCGGCCCGCAGGACGCGGAGCGGGCCGCCGACGTCGCCAAGGGCTGACCGGCGCGAGGTGGGTGCGGGCCACGTGGCCCGCACCCACCTCGCCCCCTGCCGCCCGCCCATTGCCCGGAGACAGCGGGGCGCCCTACCGTGCAGGCATGGAACGGGGAGGCGCCGCCCGGCCCGCCGCGCGGGAACCCGGCCACCCCCCGCTCACCACGGCGCCACTCCCGGCACGCCTCTCAACAGCTCTGTCGACCACGTTCCCGACCGTCCTGCCCGCCGTCCCCGCAACCGTCCTGCCCGCCGCCGGATGCGGACCGTCCGACGCGGGGCACCCCGGCACCGCCCCCGTCGCCCTCACCGCCGGCAACCGCCCCCGAGGACGTGTACGCCCGGATCGTCGCCCACCGGGCCCGCGAGGTGCTGGACGGCACCGCCTACGGCGACCGCCGGTCAGCGGGCCTGCCCAACGGGCGGTACGACATCCTGCGCGATGCCGTGGACGCCGCCCGCCCCGTCCGCGGGCGCCAAGGCACCTCGGCCGCCCACGACGTGATCGGCCGTCACGTCCGCGAGGCCTGCGCCGAACGGCACCGCACCGGCGGACCGGACGCAGGCGCCTGACGGTGAACGCCATCGGCCCCGTGGAACCCGGCGACGGAACCCACCCCTTGGCCACCCCGTTGCTCCCCCACGGCCCCCACGGACCCCACGGACCCCACGGACCCCGCGGCCTCCTCGGCTCCCACCACGGACACCCCACGCGGCTGTACGGACGTCACCGCCGGACCGTACTCGCCACCCTCACCGCGGCGACCGTCCTCACGGCCGGCGTCCTCCTGCACACCACACGCCCCCGGCAACCCCCGCCACCCGCGCCGCCGTTCCCGTCCCAAGTGACCACTATCACCTACCTGAAAGCACAGGCCAGGGGCATAAAAACAGACAAACGGAATTTCAGCTTCCTCGTCGAAATCACCGTGGAATCAGGCCCTCCGGTCACCGTCACGCACATGTTCCAGCCATACACGGGCCTCTCCACGACCTCCACCCCGCACACCCCTTTCCAGACAAAAGCAGGATCCCCCCGCAAGGTAGCCATCACCCTCCGCGTCACAGAATGCGGAGAATTGCCGGAGAACGTCGGACTCCCCTTCCTGGACGTAACTCTGCGTAATAGGAGCGCGATACGGACCCACAGCTTCATCCTCGGACCGCGCTACACACAGGACCTCTCCACAGCCCTACAGGTCGCCTGCGGCAACGATTTTCGGTAATCACCAAAACCCCCGATACACCTGAACGCACCCCGCCCGGTCCTGCGGTTTCTCACCATGCGGACAGGTCAAAACGGCTTGAATTCCGCCGTTCCCCCCACTCAGTACCGCTCTGCATTACCTCGTGTCATAACAAGAGCGTCACAGCATTGACCAGACCCTCCTCCCCGTTCCCCACACCCGCTTAGAGTCACGGCCAGTCACCGCGCCTCCCGATTCTCACTTCGGCCCAGCGCTCGACTCGGCCGTTTCCACCGGGAAACAGCCGTCAGGGGAAAGGACTGGATCGTGCGTCAACGTTCACTCATCGCCATCACCGCCGCTTTGGCGGCGGGAGCACTCACCCTCACCGCCTGCGGTTCGCGCGACGAGAACGGCGGCGGCAGCTCGGATTCCGGCAACGGCGGCACCACCGTCGTGATCGGCGTCGACGCACCGCTGACCGGCGACCTGTCCGCGCTGGGCCTCGGCATCAAGAACTCCGTGGACCTCGCCGCCAAGATCGCCAACAAGGAAAAAACCGTCGCCGGCGTCACCTTCAAGGTCGACGCCCTCGACGACCAGGGCCAGCCCTCCGTAGGCCAGCAGAACGCCACCAAGCTCGTCGCCAACGACGAAGTCCTCGGCGTCGTCGGCCCACTGAACTCCTCCGTCGGCGAATCCATGCAGAAGGTCTTCGACGCCGCCCAACTCGTCGAGGTCTCCCCCGCCAACACCAACCCCTCCCTCACCCAGGGCCTCGACTGGCAGAACAAGCAGGTCCGCACCTACAAGTCGTACTTCCGCACCGCGACCACGGACGCCATCCAGGGCCCGTTCGCCGCCGAGTACCTCTACAACAACTCCAAGAAGCGCAAGGTCTTCGTCATCGACGACAAGAAGACCTACGGCGCCGGCCTCGCCGGAACCTTCACCGAAGCCTTCAAGAAGCTCGGCGGCGACGTCGTCGGCACCGAGCACATCAACCCGGACACCAAGGACTTCAACGCCGTCGCCGCCAAGGTCAAGAAGTCCGGTGCCGACGTCGTCTACTACGGCGGCGAATACCCCCAGGCCGGCCCGCTCAGCAAGCAGATCAAGGCCGCCGGAGCCAAGATCCCCCTCGTCGGCGGCGACGGCATCTACAGCGCCGACTTCATCAAGCTCGCCGGCGCCACCGGCACCGGCGACCTCGCCACCTCCGTCGGCGCCCCCGTCGAAGACCTCCCCTCCGCCAAGGAGTTCGTCGCCAACTACAAGGACGGCGGCTACAAGGAGGACTACGAGGCCTACGGCGGCTACAGCTACGACTCCGCCTGGGCCATCATCGAAGCCGTCAAGCAGGTCGTCGAGGACAACGACGGCAAGCTCCCCGACGACGCCCGCGCCAAGGTCACCGCCGCCATGCAGAACGTCTCCTTCGACGGAGTCACCGGCAAGGTCTCCTTCGACGAGTTCGGCGACGCCACCAACAAGCAGCTCACCGTCTACGCCGTCGAGAACGGCGACTGGAGCGCCGTCAGCTCCGGCACCTACACCGGCTGACCCAGCCCGCACCACACGAGCCGCGCGGGGCGCCGCACCACAGGCGCCCCGCGCGGCTCACATCCGGCCCCATTCGTCTAACTTTCCGAACGTCTCGGAGGACATGCGGTGAACGAACTGCCGCAGCAGCTGGTCAACGGCCTGCTACTGGGATCCATGTACGGGCTGGTCGCCATCGGCTACACAATGGTCTACGGCATCATCCAGCTCATCAACTTCGCCCACGGCGAGATCTTCATGACCGGCGCCTTCGGCGCACTCACGGTCTACCTCTACATCCTGCCCGACGGCACCTCCATGCTCATCGCCCTGCCCCTCATGCTCCTCGGGGCGATCACCATCTCCACCACCGTCGCCGTCGGAGCGGAACGATTCGCCTACCGGCCACTCCGCGGCTCACCCCGCCTCGCCCCCCTCATCACCGCCATCGGCCTCTCCCTCGCCCTCCAGCAAGCCGTATGGGCCTGGTACCCCGAAGCCAAATCGGCCCGCACCTTCCCCCAGATCGAGGGCGGCCCCTTCCACATCGGCAGCGTCACCCTCCAGACCGGTGACATCTTCCTCTTCATCGCCGCCCCCGTCAGCATGGCCATCCTCGCCTACTTCGTCATGCGCACCCGCACCGGACGCGGCATGCAGGCCACCGCCCAGGACCCCGACACCGCCAAGCTCATGGGCGTCAACACCGACCGCATCATCGTGGTCGCCTTCGCCCTCGGCGCCGTCTTCGCCGCCGTCGGATCCGTCGCCTACGGACTCAAGTACGGCCAGATCGAATTCAAGATGGGCTTCATCCTCGGGCTCAAGGCCTTCACCGCGGCAGTCCTCGGCGGCATCGGCAACATCTACGGCGCCATGATCGGCGGCCTCGTCCTCGGCCTCGCCGAAACCCTCGCCACCGCCTACATCGCCGACGTACCCGGCCTCGACCAGTTCGGCAGCCAGTCCTGGGCCGACGTCTGGGCCTTCATCCTCCTCATCCTCGTACTGCTGTTCAGACCGCAAGGCCTGCTCGGCGAACGCGTTGCGGACAGGGCGTGACACCCATGACCACACAGACCAGCACACCGAACACCCCCGCCACCTCCGCGGCGAACACCCCCACCGGCCTCATCCGCATCCCCCCGCACACCGGCCGCGCCCTCGCCACCGGCGGCAGCGCCCTCACCATCATCTCCACCTTCCTCCCCTGGACCTGGACCTCCGAATTCCCCGGCGACCTCACCTACTACGGCTACCCCGGCGGACTCCAGGTCCTCGTCCTCATCGCCGGCACCCTCACCACCCTCCTCACCCTCTCCTCCTACGGCACCCGAGGCCTGCGCTGGCTCACCCCCGCCGGCGCCGACGCCGCCATCAAACTCACCGCACTCGCCGCCTTCACCACCACCTGGTACACCCTCCTCGCCATCAGCTCCCAGCTCGGCGGCATCGTCCACCTCGAACCCGGCGGCTACCTCGCGGCCGCGGCCACCCTCCTCGCCCTCCTCGGCGCACTCGCCCTCCCCTTCCAGCGCCCCGAACCCGACCCCATCGACCCCGACGAAACCCGCTGGGCACACTTCAAGCACAACGCCGGCCACACCTGGCAGACCATCAAGGCAGCCTTCACCTCCGGCACCCCGCGCGCCGTACCCCCGCTGTCCTCCTACGCCGAAATCCTCATCATCGTCGGCATCCTCGCCCTCGCCCTCGTCGTCTTCACCTACGGCATCGGCACCGGATACGACGAACTCTTCGTCGGCTTCCTCATCACCGCGGGCTTCGGCTTCGCCGCACTCAACAAGTCCGGACTCGTCGCCCAGGCCTCCCACATCACCGCCCGCCACCAGAACATCACCGTCTGCGGCGCCTTCATCGCCGCAGCCTGCTTCCCCTTCACCCAGACCGACGACCAGTACGCCACCCTCGGCGTCTACATCCTCATCTTCGCCACCGTCGCCCTCGGCCTGAACATCGTCGTCGGCCTCGCCGGCCTCCTCGACCTCGGCTACGTCGCCTTCCTCGGCGTCGGCGCCTACGCCGCCTCCCTCGTCTCCGGCTCCCCCAGCTCACCCTTCGGCGTCCACTTCCCCTTCTGGGCAGCCGTCCTCGTCGGAGCCGCCGCCTCCCTCATCTTCGGCGTCCTCATCGGCGCCCCCACCCTCCGCCTCCGCGGCGACTACCTCGCCATCGTCACCCTCGGCTTCGGCGAAATCTTCCGCATCGCCGTCAACAACCTCGACGGCACCTCAGGACCCGACCTCACCAACGGCTCCAGCGGCATCTCCTCCATCCCCGACCTCACCATCCTCGGCTTCGACCTCGGAGTCCCCCACGACATCGCCGGCTTCACCATCGGCCGGTTCGCCAACTACTTCTTCCTCATGCTCGCCATCACCGCGGTCGTCGTCCTCGTCTTCCGACGCAGCAGCGACTCCCGCATCGGCCGCGCCTGGGTCGCCATCCGCGAAGACGAAACCGCCGCCCTCGCCATGGGCATCAACGGCTTCCGCGTCAAACTCATCGCCTTCGCCCTCGGCGCCACCCTCGCCGGCCTCGCCGGCACCGTCCAAGCCCACGTCACCTACACCGTGACACCCGAGCAGTACCTCTTCGCCGGCACCACCCCGCCCAACTCCGCCTTCCTCCTCGCCGCAGTCGTCCTCGGCGGCATGGGCACCATCGCCGGACCCCTCATCGGCGCCTCACTCCTCTTCCTCATCCCCAACAAACTCCAGTTCCTCGGCGAATTCCAACTCCTCGTCTTCGGACTCGCACTCGTACTCATCATGCGGTTCCGCCCCGAAGGACTCATCCCCAACCGCCGCCGCAAACTGGAATTCCACACAGAGGACGACGCGCCCACAGTCCTGAGCAAGACAGGGGCCTGACCACATGACCACCCACACCACCACCAAGGACACCACCCCAGGCACCCCAGCCTCCGGCGACACCGTCCTCGACGCCCGCGGCGTCACCATGCGCTTCGGCGGCCTCACCGCCGTCAAGGACGTCGACCTCACCGTCAACAGCGGCGAAATCGTCGGCCTCATCGGACCCAACGGAGCCGGCAAAACCACCTTCTTCAACTGCCTCACCGGCCTCTACATCCCCACCGAAGGCGAAGTCCGCTACAAGGACCGCGTCCTCCCCCCCAAATCCTTCAAGGTCACCGCCGCCGGCATCGCCCGCACCTTCCAGAACATCCGCCTCTTCGGCAACATGACCGTCCTGGAAAACGTCCTCGTCGGCCGCCACACCCGCACCAAAGAAGGACTCTGGTCCGCCCTCCTCCGCGGCCCCGGCTTCCACAAAGCAGAAGCCAAATCCCGCGAACGCGCCATGGAACTGCTCGAGTTCATCGGCCTCGCCGACAAGGCCGAACACCTCTCCCGCAACCTCCCCTACGGCGAACAACGCAAACTCGAAATCGCCCGCGCCCTCGCCAGCGAACCCGGCCTCCTGCTCCTCGACGAACCCACCGCCGGCATGAACCCCCAAGAAACCCGCGCCACCGAAGAACTCATCTTCGCCATCCGGGACATGGGCATCGCCATCCTCGTCATCGAACACGACATGCGGTTCATCATGAACCTCTGCGACCGCGTAGCCGTCCTCGTCCAGGGACAAAAACTCATCGAAGGCGACGCCACCACCGTCCAGAACGACGAACGCGTCATCGCCGCCTACCTCGGAGAACCCCTCGACAACGACCCCGGCGCCGAAGAAGTAGCCGAAGTGGAAGCCGCCGAAGCCGCCGCAGCCGAAGCCACAGCCGACGCCGAAACCACTGCCGGGACCGCCGAGACCACCGGGACCACGGACACCACCCCCGGCAAGGACGCAGCACCCGGCAAGGAGAACGACCGATGACCGCACTCCTCGAAGTCGAAGACCTCAAAGTCGCCTACGGCAAAATCGAAGCCGTCAAAGGCATCTCCTTCAAGGTCGAAGCCGGCGAAATCGTCACCCTCATCGGCACCAACGGCGCAGGCAAAACCACCACCCTCCGCACCCTCTCCGGCCTCCTCAAGCCCGTCGGCGGCCACATCAAATTCAACGGCAAATCCCTCAAAAAAACCCCCGCCCACCAAATCGTCGCCCACGGCCTCGCCCACTCCCCCGAAGGCCGCCACATCTTCCCCCGCATGACCATCGAGGACAACCTCCGCCTCGGCGCCTTCCTCCGCAACGACAAACCAGGCATCGAAAAGGACATCCAACGCGCCTACGACCTCTTCCCCATCCTCGGAGAACGCCGCAAACAAGCAGCCGGAACCCTCTCCGGCGGAGAACAGCAAATGCTCGCCATGGGCAGAGCCCTCATGTCCCAGCCCAAACTCCTCATGCTCGACGAACCCTCCATGGGCCTCTCACCGATCATGATGCAGAAAATCATGGCCACCATCACCGAACTCAAGGCCCAAGGCACCACCATCCTCCTCGTCGAGCAGAACGCCCAAGCCGCCCTCTCCCTCGCCGACCACGCCCACGTCATGGAAATCGGCAAAATCGTCCTCTCCGGAACCGGACAGGACCTCCTCCACGACGAATCCGTCCGCAACGCCTACCTCGGCGTCGACTGACCCACCCGCAACACAGCACTGAGGCCCGCGTCCCCTCCGGGAACACGGGCCTCAGCAATACAACCGACAACTACCCCTTCGACGCCTTCTTCTCCTCCGCGTCATCAATAACCGCCTGCGCCACCTGCTGCATCGACATCCGCCGATCCATCGACGTCTTCTGAATCCACCGGAACGCCGCCGGCTCCGACAACCCGTACACCGTCTGCAACACCGACTTCGCCCGGTCCACCAGCTTCCGCGTCTCCAGCCGCAGACTCAGATCCGCGACCTCACGCTCCAGCTCCCGCAACTCCGTGAACCGCGACACCGCCATCTCGATCGCCGGCACCACATCGCTCTTCGAGAACGGCTTCACCAGATACGCCATCGCCCCCGCGTCCCGCGCCCGCTCCACCAGATCACGCTGCGAGAACGCCGTCAGCATCAACACCGGAGCGATACTCTCCTCAGCGATCTTCTCCGCCGCCGAGATACCGTCCAGCTTCGGCATCTTCACATCAAGAATCACCAGGTCAGGCCGGTGCTCCCGGGCAAGCTCCACCGCCCGCTCACCATCACCGGCCTCCCCGACGACGGTGTACCCCTCCTCCTCCAGCATCTCCTTGAGATCGAGCCGGATCAGCGCCTCGTCCTCGGCGATCACGACACGCGTCGTCATCGGAGGCACGTGCGACTTGTCGTCATCGGACGCGTCTACTGGCTGGGGCGACTCGGGGACGCTCACGGGGGCTCCTTGATGCGGGCCGGGCAGATACTGCTGACAAGAGCGTACCTAGCTGCGGTAGGGTGGGGGCACGGCGGGTGACCGCTACCCTTCGTTTCCCAGGCCCCCGTAGCCCAATTGGCAGCAGGCAATGGATTCAAAACCCATACAGTGTCGGTTCGAGTCCGACCGGGGGCACTTTTCCTTCGATTCCCAGGATCGCACGAGAAACTGGATGTCCACGTTCTCGTGAACCTGGGCGATCCTCTGCGTGTTGCCGTAGACGGCGCCCAACAGTGGCTCCATGAACGTCCATGACACTCAGGTGCGACAAAAGGCCCTGACGCTCCTCCGCGGTGGCGCCAAGAATGCGGACGTGGCTCGGGACCTCAACGTCCCGGTGGGAACGATCAGCTACTGGAAGCACCTCGATCGCGCCAAGCGCGGGGAATGCCCGGGAGCCCACCAGTCGGTCTGCCCACGCTGTGAGGGCGACTTGGACGAGACCGCGTACGCCTACCTGCTGGGACTCTACCTCGGTGACGGACATATCATCCAGAACCGTTCCATGCGAACACCGAGCCTCTCCGTCGTGTGCGCTGAATCGTGGCCCGGCCTCATGAATGCCTGCGAGAGCGCCATGCGCTTTGTCTTCCCCAACAACTCGGTCTGCCGGGTGCGTCGTAAAGGCTGCAGAGAGATCAAGGTCTACTCGAAGCACATCTGGTGCCTCTTCCCCCAGCATGGCCCCGGCAAAAAGCACGAGCGGCCGATCGCCCTCGAGCCCTGGCAGCGGAAGCTCGTCGACAGCCACCCCTGGGAGTTCGTCCGGGGACTCATCCACTCCGACGGCTGCCGAATGATGAACTGGGCCACTCGCATGGTCCGTGGTGAGCGCAAGCGCTACGAATACCCGCGGTACTTCTTCGCCAACAAGTCGGACGACATCCGGACCCTGTACACCGACACCCTGGACCGCCTCGGCGTCGAGTGGACGCACTGCACTCGGGGCGGTGTCCCCTTCAACATCTCCGTCGCCAAGAGGGCGTCCGTTGCCCTGATGGACCTTCATGTGGGCCCCAAGTACTGAACCGGGGCCCTGGAAGGGCTACTTGGGGCTGTCGTCCTCGCCGATGTGGTGGACGCGGACGAGGTTGGTCGAGCCGGAGACGCCGGGCGGGGAGCCGGCGGTGATGACGACGATGTCGCCCTTCTCGCAGCGGCCGTAGGTGAGGAGGAGTTCGTCGACCTGGTCGACCATGGCGTCGGTGGAGTCGGCGTGGGGGCCGAGGAAGGTTTCGACGCCCCAGGTGAGGCTGAGCTGGGAGCGGGTGGCGGGGTCGGGGGTGAAGGCGAGGAGGGGGATGGGCGAGCGGTAGCGGGAGAGGCGGCGGGCGGTGTCGCCGGACTGGGTGAAGGCGATGAGGTGGGTGGCGTTGAGGAAGTCGCCGATTTCGGCGGCGGCTCGGGCGACGGCGCCGCCCTGGGTGCGGGGTTTGTTGGTGTCGGTGAGGGGCGGGAGGCCTTTGGCGAGGATGTCTTCTTCGGCTGCTTCGACGATGCGGGCCATGGTGCGGACGGTGTTGATGGCGTGTTTGCCGACGCTGGTTTCGCCGGAGAGCATGACGGCGTCGGTGCCGTCGATGACGGCGTTGGCGACGTCGGAGGCTTCGGCGCGGGTGGGGCGGGCGTTGTCGATCATCGAGTCGAGCATTTGGGTGGCGACGATGACCGGTTTGGCGTTGCGTTTGGCGAGTTTGATGGCGCGTTTTTGAACGATGGGGACTTGTTCGAGTGGCATTTCGACGCCGAGGTCTCCGCGGGCGACCATGATGCCGTCGAAGGCGGCGACGATGTCGTCGATGTTCTGGACGGCTTGGGGTTTTTCGATTTTGGCGATGACGGGGAGGCGGCGGCCTTCTTCTTGCATGATGCGGTGGACTTCTTTGATGTCGTGTCCGCTGCGCACGAAGGAGAGGGCGATGGTGTCAAAGCCGGTGCGCAGGGCCCAGCGGAGGTCGTCCTCGTCCTTTTTGGAGAGGGCGGGGACGGAGACGGCGACGCCGGGGAGGTTGAGGCCTTTGTGGTCGGAGACCATGCCGCCTTCGGTGACGGTGGTGTGGACGCGGGGGCCGTCGACCGCGGTGACGTGGAGGGTGACTTTGCCGTCGTCGATGAGGATGCGTTCACCGGGGGTGACGTCGTCGGCGAGGCCTGCGTGGGTGGTGCCGCAGGTGTGGCGGTCGCCTTGGGTGCCGTCTTCCACGGTGATGGTGAAGACGTCGCCGCGTTCAAGGAGTACGGGGCCTTCGGTGAAGTGGCCGAGTCTGATTTTCGGGCCTTGAAGGTCGGCGAGGAGGCCGACGCTGCGGCCGGTTTCGTCGGCGGCTTTTCGGACCCGGTGGTAGCGCTCCTCGTGTTCGGCGTGGCTGCCGTGGCTGAGGTTGAATCGGGCGACGTCCATTCCGGCGTCGACCAGGTCTTTGATCTGTTCGTATGTATTGGTGGCGGGCCCTAGCGTGCAGACGATTTTTGCTCGGCGCATGGTCTGACCCTAGGGCTTACCGACGGGTAGGGATCAGGTCACATGTGACCATTCGACGGACCGCGTATGAATGGTTATTGACGAGTGTTGAATTGTGCGGTCGGATGCTCCGACGAGTACACCGGACCGCCGGCCGCGCCGTGGCTCGCCTTACCGGTCACGGCTGCCGCCGTCGCTGCCCCTGCCCCTGCCCCTGCCCCTGCCCCTGCCCCTGCCCCTGCCCCTGCCGGATCGTGGCCCGTGAAGGCTGGTCAGACTCGACGTGTTCAGGTCAGAATCGTCGCGCGCGGATCTACGCGCGTCGTCGCCTGGATGAGGAGAGCCCCGGATGCCGTTGAACCGCCGGAAGTTTCTGACGAGGTCCGCTGTGACGGGGGCGGGGGTGGCGCTGGCGGGTGCGGCGGCTCCCGCCGCTCGGGCCGTCGGGTCCGCGGAGGCCGCAGGGTCCGCCGCGGCGGCGGGTGCGGGGCACGGGGGGAAGGGGAAGCCGGTGCGGCGGTATGCGCTGACCGTGATGGGGACGACGGACCTGCACGGCCATGTCTTCAACTGGGACTACTTCAAGGACGCGGAGTACGAGGACGGGGCGGGCAACGCCCAAGGCCTGGCGCGGGTGTCGACGCTGGTGGAGCAGGTCCGCAGGGAAAAGGGCCGGAGCAACACGATGCTGCTGGACGCGGGTGACACGATCCAGGGCACGCCGTTGGCGTACTACTACGCGAAGGTGGATCCGATCACCGCGAAGGGCGGTCCGGTTCATCCGATGGCGCAGGCGATGAACGCGATCGGGTACGACGCGGTGGCGCTGGGCAATCATGAGTTCAACTACGGGATCGAGACGCTGCGGAAGTTCGAGGAGCAGTGCCGTTTCCCGTTGTTGGGTGCGAACGTGCTGGACGCGAAGACGTTGAAGCCGGCGTTCCCGCCGTATTTCATCAAGAAGTTCCAGGTGAAGGGTGCTCCGCCGGTGCGGGTGGCGGTGCTGGGGTTGACGAACCCGGGTATCGCGATCTGGGACAAGGCGTATGTGCAGGGGAAGCTGACGTTTCCGGGGCTCGAGGAGCAGGCGGCGAAGTGGGTGCCGAGGCTGCGGTCGATGGGTGCGGACGTGGTGGTGGTGTCGGCGCATTCGGGGTCGTCGGGGACGTCGTCGTACGGGGATCAGTTGCCGTACGTGGAGAACGCGGCGGCGAATGTGGCGCGGCTGGTGCCGGGGATCGACGCGATTCTGGTCGGTCACGCGCATGCGGAGATCGAGGAGTTGCGGGTCGTCAATGAGGAGACGGGCCGGGAGGTCGTGTTGTCGGAGCCGTTGTGTTATGCGGAGCGGTTGACGTTGTTCGACTTCGAGCTGGTTCTGGAGCGGGGCCGGTGGCGGGTGGAGTCGGTGGGGGCGTCGCTGCGGGATGCGGCGGCGGTGGAGGACGATCCGCGGATCACGCGCCTGTTGTCGGACGAGCATGCGGAGGTGGTGGCGTACGTCAATCAGGTGGTGGGTTCGGCGACGGTGGCGTTGACGACGGTGGAGGCGCGTTACAAGGATGCGCCGATCATCGATCTGATCACCAAGGTGCAGGAGGATGTGGTCCGGGCCGCGTTGGCGGGGTCGGACTATGCGTCGTTGCCGGTGTTGTCGCAGGGGTCGCCGTTCTCGCGGACGTCGGAGATTCCGGCGGGTGAGGTGACGATCCGAGACCTGTCGGGTCTGTATGTGTATGACAACACGCTGGTGGCGAAGTTGATGACGGGTGCGCAGGTGCGGGCGTATCTGGAGTATTCGGCGGAGTATTTCGTGCGGACGGCGGTGGGCGCGCCGGTGGATGTGGCGGTGTTGACGAATGCGGGTGGGCGCCCGGACTACAACTACGACTATGTGTCGGGGTTGCGGTACGACATTGATATCGCGCAGCCGGTGGGGTCGCGGATCCGGAATGTGAGTGTCGGGGGTGTTCCGTTGGATGACGCGCAGGAGTTCGTGTTCGCGGTGAACAACTACCGGGCGAACGGGGGTGGGGCGTTTCCGCATGTGGCGTCGGCGAAGGAGTTGTGGTCGGAGTCGACGGAGATCCGTACGCGGATCGCGGAGTGGGTGACGGCGAAGGGTGTGTTGGATCCGGTGGAGTTCGCGTCGGTGGACTGGCGGTTGACGCGGGAGGGTGTGCCGGTGTTCTGAGGGGTTGTGCGGGAGGGTGTGCCGGTGGTGTGGGGGCCGGCGTTCCTTGAGGTTGTCCGAAGTCGTCCGAGGTCGTCCGAGGTCGTCCGAGGTCGCCTTGGAGTGGTGCCGGGGGTGCCGCGTGGTGGTGCGGCGCCCCCGGTTGTGTGGTGTGCCTGCCGGTTTATACCTGCTGCTGTACGCGCAGGGCGCGGGCCAGGTCGTCGAGCTGGTCGACGAGTTTGCGGCGCAGGGCGGGGGTCGGGTCGGCCTTGCGGAGGCATTTCTGGCCGAGGCGGAGGGTGTCGGGGTCGACGGCGTGGACGGGGAAGGCCCAGTGGCCGGCGGCTTCGGCGATGGCGGGGCCGCGGCGGGCGGCGAGGGCGACGGCGTCCTTGTAGTAGCGGGTGACGTAGGGGCGTACGAGGTCGGCTTGTTCGGGTTGCCAGAAGCCTTGGGCGGTGGCGGTGAACAGGTAGTTGGACAGGTTGTCGGTGTGGAACATGGCGTCCCAGGCGCGGGCTTTGGTGTCTTCGTGGGGCAGGGCGGCGCGGCAGCGGGCGGCGCCTTCCTGGCCGGTGGCGCTGGGGTCGTTGGCGAGTTCTGCGGCGATGGTGGCTTCGTCGGTGGCGTCGAGGACGGCGAGGCGGGTGAGGATGCGCCAGCGCAGTTCGGGGTCGAGTTCGGGGCCGCCGGGGACGGTGCCGTCGGTGAGCCAGGCGGCGATGGTGTCGGGGTGGGCGGCGGTGTCGATGCGGTGGCGTACGGCGATGAGGCGTAGGCCGGGGTTGTCGCCGTCCTCGGTGCGGCGGATGAGGTCGCGGCACAGGTCGGTGAGGGTGGCGAGGGCGGTGGGCCGCCCGTCGGGGGTGACGTAGCGGTCGGTGATGTGGGTGGTGGCGAAGGCGAGGACGCCGCCGACAAGGGCGAGGTCGGTTTCGTGGGGGAGGTGGGTGCGGGCGATGTCCAGGTAGGTGGTGGGGGGGAGTTCGCCGTCTCGGACGGCGTCGCGCAGGGCGTTCCAGACGACGGCGCGGGTGAGGGGGTCGGGGAGTCCGGAGAGGCGGGTGCGGAGGGTGTGGGTGGATTCGTTGTCGAAGCGGATTTTGGCGTAGGTGAGGTCGCCGTCGTTGAGGACGAGGAGGGCGGGGCGGGGGCCGGGGGTGCTGATGGTGGTGGTGCCGGTGGTGGAGAGGTCGGCTTCGAGGTGGGTGCGGGGGGTGAGGGCGTGGGGGTTGTGGAGGTCGTGGTCGTAGAGGCCGAGGGTGATGCGGTGCGGGCGGCCGGTGTCGCCTGTGGGGGGCGGGTTCTGGATGGTGAGGTGCCAGTGGCCGTTGTCGGTGTGGAGTGTGGGGGTGAGGGTGTCGACTCCGGTGGTGGTGAGCCAGGCGCGGGCCCAGGCGTGGACGTCGCGGTCGGTGGCGGAGGCGAGGGAGTCGATGAAGTCGGTGAGGGTGGCGTTGGCGAATTTGTGCCGGTCGATGTGGGTGTTGATGCCGGCGAGGAAGTCGTCTTCGCCGAGCCAGGCGACGAGTTGGCGTAGGGCGGAGGCGCCCTTGGCGTAGGAGATGCCGTCGAAGTTGAGGAGGGCGGAGGCGGTGTCCTGGACGTCTTCGGGGGCGATGGGGTGGGTGGAGGGGCGCTGGTCGGCGTCGTAGCCCCAGGGTTTGCGGGTGACGCCGAAGTCGGTCCAGGTGTCGGTGAAGCGGGTGGCTTCTGCGGTGATCTGGTAGCCCATGTATTCGGCGAAGGACTCGTTGAGCCAGATGTCGTCCCACCATGTGAGGGTGACGAGGTCGCCGAACCACATGTGGGCCATTTCGTGGGCGATGACCATGGCGCGGGTCTGCCGTTGGGTGTCGGTGACGGCGGATCGGAAGACGAATTCGTCGCGGAAGGTGACGAGGCCGGGGTTTTCCATGGCGCCGGCGTTGAATTCGGGGACGAATGCCTGGTCGTAGGAGTCGAAGGGGTAGGGCTGGGTGAATGTGTCGTGGTAGCGGTCGAAGCAGGCGCGGGTGATGTCGAGGATTTCGTCGGTGTCGGCGTCGAGGTGGGGGGCGAGGGAGCGGCGGCA
Organism: Streptomyces incanus; assembly: GCF_042656345.1. Classification (NCBI taxonomy): domain Bacteria; kingdom Bacillati; phylum Actinomycetota; class Actinomycetes; order Kitasatosporales; family Streptomycetaceae; genus Streptomyces; species Streptomyces incanus. Next base: position 787 of record NZ_JBHSPC010000020.1, on the reverse strand, counting down.
GTGGATGCCGAAGGGGAGGCCGCGGTGTTCGGTGCGTACGGAGTGCCAGGGTCCGGCGGCGACGGCGACGAGGTAGGTGGAGATGAGGGGGGTGGTCGCTGCTTTCCAGCGGCCGTCGCCGAGGTGTTCGGTGATGCCGTTGGCGAGGACGGTCCAGGTGTGGGGGGCGGTGACGGTGAGGTCGAAGACGGCTTTGAGGTCGGGCTGGTCGAAGGCTGCGAAGACGCGTTGGACGTCGTCGAGGAAGAGCTGGGTGTAGGTGTAGGTCTCGCCGTCGGCGGGGTCGGTGAAGCGGTGCATGCCTTCGCCGGTGCGGGAGTAGTGCATGGCGGCGTCGATGTGGAGTTCGTGTTCGCCGGGGGTGAGGCCCTTGAGTGGCAGTCGGTTGCCGTCGAGGGTCTCGGGGTCCAGGGGGTGTCCGTCGAGGGTGACGGAGCGCAGCTCGGCGGGCTTGACTTCGACGAAGGTGTCCGTGTCGTCCTGGTCCGTGAGGACGGTGAAGCGGATCAGGGTGCGGGAGTCGAAGGTGTCGTCACCGGTGGTGAGATCGAGTTCGATCGCGTAGCGGTGGACGTCGAGGAGCTGTGCTCGGTTCTGCGCTTCGTCGCGCGTCAGTACGGACATGCAGGCCATGCTGCCTGATGCCGCTGGTGGGGCACAGGGGCGGATCGGTACATGGCTTATGTCGGGTCCGGCGTGGGCTCCCGGGTGTGCGCCCCTTTGCGGGGGTTCCGGGGTGTGCGGGGTGTGCGGGGTGTGCGTGCCGTCGTGTGGGGGCGGTGTCGGC
>NZ_JBHSPC010000019.1:19141-94963 GCF_042656345.1 Streptomyces incanus | reverse complement strand
ACTGCTTGGCCGTCCGGACGGCGGTCACGAGTTCCTGGGTACTGGTCACCCAGCCGACCTTCCAGCCGGTGAACGAGAAGGTCTTGCCGGCGCTGGAGATGGTGACCGTGCGGTCGCGCATGCCCGGGAAGGTCGCCAGGGGGATGTGTTCGGCGTCGTCGAAGACCAGGTGCTCGTACACCTCGTCCGTCACCACCAGCAGGTCGCGCTCCACCGCCAGCGCGGCGATCGCGGCCAGTTCCTCGCGGGTGAGGACGGTGCCGGTCGGGTTGTGCGGGGTGTTGACCAGCAGCAGGCGGGTGCGGTCGGTGACGGCGTCGCGCAGTTCGTCGAGGTCGAGGTGGAAGCGGCCCTCACGGGGGCGCAGGGTGACCGGCACGCGCGTGGCGCCCGCCATCGCGACACAGGCCGCGTACGAGTCGTAGTACGGCTCCAGGGCGACCACCTCGTCGCCCGGCTCCAGCAGGGCGAGCAGCGACGCGGCGATCGCCTCGGTGGCGCCCGCGGTGACCAGGACCTCCGTGTCGGGGTCGACGGACAGGCCGTAGCGGCGCTGCTGGTGTGCGGCGATCGCGGTGCGCAGCTCGGGGATGCCGGGGCCGGGCGGGTACTGGTTGCCGCGGCCGTCCCGCAGGGCCCGCACCGCCGCCTCCCTGACCTCCTCGGGACCGTCGGTGTCCGGGAAGCCCTGGCCCAGGTTGATGGAGCCGGTGCGCAGGGCCAGGGCGGACATCTCGGCGAAGATCGTGGTCCCGAACTCGGCGAGCCGGCGGTTCAGGAGGGGGCGTGTGCTGGAGGTCATGCCGGTCATCCTGCGCCGAACCTCTGGAGTTGCTCAACTCTGCTTTGGATTGTGCGGGCATCGGGCATCTCCCGTCCACACGCGTGAGCGAGGCGCCCACGGGGGGTCGCTTCGGGTGCATCACGGGGGAACGAAAGGACGGTGACGTCATGGTCATCGGCATCATTCTGGCTCTGGTCCTCATGTTGGTGGTCGTGTCCCTGGTGGCCGCGGGACGCCGTTCCGGGCACCGGGTGCGCCGCGGCGGCATCGGCGGCATCGGCGGTATCGGCGGCAGCGGCGGCGGGGACGGCAGCTGGTGGGCGGGCGGCGGGGTCGTCGCCGCGTCCTGCGGCTCGTCGCACGGGGGCGACGGGGGCGACGGGGGCGGGGGAAGCTCCGGTGGGTCGTCCTGCGGAGGCGGGTCGTCGTGCGGGGGCGGCGGCGGATGCGGCGGAGGCAGCTGACAGGGAGCCCGCTGAGGGGAGAGGCGGCCGGCGGCTGGACGGCTCGGCCGCCGACGGCGGAGGCAGCCGACGGGGGAGGCCGCTGGGGGAACAGTGGGGTCCGCGCCTGGGGCGGGCCCCACTGGCCGCGTTCGTCACCCGGACGTCGTCATCGCCAGGTGCGCGCCAGGTGCGCGCCAGTCGTGTGCCAGTCGTGTGCCAGTCGTGCGTCAGGCACGTGCCGGATGTGCGCCCGTCATACGCCAGGTGTGCGCCACCGTGAACAGGTGATCTGAGGGGCCCCCGAGGGGATGGAAACCGCACGAAGTTGGTTAAAACGCTGCGGAGGCACCATAGTTCATGGTTTCCTCTCCATTACCAGCACAGCCCTCGGACCTTCTGCGGACCTCATCCGACCGGCCGACCGGGCTGGCGGGCCGGACCCCGGTACGACCGGGGCGTAACGGGCGCCCGCATCCCCTTCTCCCCGCCCCTTCTCCCTGTGCGCTTGCGGAGCCGTTCCATGCTCACGACCCTGACCACCTCCTACACCGACACGCGTGCGGCCGATCTCGCCTGGGCCCTGGGGTGCGAGCCGCTGCCCGCGCTGGCCACGCTCGACCTCGAGCTGACGGGAGCCAAAGTCCAGTTGAGGCTCCTCGGCGCGTCCCACCAGGTGCTGCTGGAGGAGGAGCAGGGCATCTGTTCGGAGACCGTGGCGTGCATCCGGGGCTCCAGCACACCTCTCCCGCTGGGCGTCGCCACCCGGGTGGGCGACTGGGAGTACGAGTTCGCCGCCCGCGTGGAGATGCTCTCCCCGGGCTCCTTCGCGGGCCGCGCCCAGGAACTGCTCGCCCTGGTCTCCGACCATCCGCACGGTCTCGCCGGCGTGTTCCCCGGGAGCCCGTACGCGTTCACCGCGATGCTCGCCCAGCGCCAGGAGAGCCAGGTCCACTGGCGGACCTGGCACGCCTATCCGCAGGACGGCCAGGTGGTGGCGACCCGGACACGGGTGGGCGTACGGGTGAAGACAGCCGTGTGAGCGGCGTGTGAGCGCGATGTGAGCGGTGTCCCGTCGGCGACCCGCGCGAGGTTTCCCGGTCGTGCCACCACCGGTCAACGGTAAACAAACACCACACGTGTGGGTGACGGCCCGCAGTGGAGGCGTAACGTAACGTCGCAGCGTGATCGAATCGCAGGCCCTCGCTCCGCCCGGCCCCGTGCAGCCCCGGGACAGGTCGCGCGGCAGCGGCAGTGGCAGCGGTGGAGGCGACGGCTCGGGCAGTTCGCTGCGGCTGCCCGTGCGGCAGGGCACCGGGCGGTTCCTGGTGCTCGCGGGTGTGTTCGTCTGCGCGGCCTGCGGACTGGTGTACGAACTCGAACTCGTCGCACTCGCGGCGTACCTGATGGGCGACTCGGTCACCCAGGCGTCGGTCGTGCTGTCCGTCATGGTCTTCGCCATGGGCATCGGCTCGCTGGCCGCCAAGCGGCTGCGGCGGTACGCGGCGGCCGGTTTCGGCGCCGTGGAGGCCGCCCTCGCCCTCGTCGGCGGATGCAGCGCGATGGCCCTGTACGCCGTCTTCGCCTGGACCGGCGGCTGGGGCGGCCCGTGGGTGCACGGACCCCCTGTTCTGCTGGTCGTCTTCTCGCTCGCCGTCGGCCTGCTGATCGGGGCCGAGGTGCCGCTCCTGATGGAGCTGATCCAGCGGATCCGCCGCCAGGACGCGGGCGGCGCGGTGGCCGACCTGTTCGCCGCGGACTACGTCGGCGCCCTCGTCGGCGGGCTCGCCTTCCCGTTCCTTCTCCTGCCGTTCCTCGGCCAGCTGACGGGGACGCTGATCACCGGCGCGGTCAACACGGTGGTCGGCGGCGCACTGGTGCTCGGCCTGTTCCGGCAGGATCTCACCCGCCGCGCCCGCCGGCTGCTGATCGCCGCCAACCTCTGCGTGCTGGCCGTCCTCGCCTCGGCCACCGTCCTCGTGGACGACTTCGAGCGGGCCGCCCGTCACGCCATGTACGGCTCGGACGTCCGGGTGGCCCTGCGGACCGACGTACAGGAAGTGGTGCTCACCGGCGGCCGGGACGGCCGTGCCCTCGGCCTGTTCCTCGACGGTCGGCTCCGGGTCAGCAGCCGGGACGAACTCCGCTACCACGAGGCCCTGGTGCACCCCGCGATGACCGGCCTGCACGAGCGCGTGCTCGTCCTCGGCGGCGGCGACGGGCTGACCGCCCGCGAAGTGCTGCGCCACCCCGGCGTGCGGCGGGTCGACGTCGTCGAACTCGACGCGGGCGTGGTGCGGCTGGCCCGCCACGACCCCGCCCTGTCCGCGCTGAACGACCACGCCCTCGACGACCCGCGCGTACACGTCACCACCGAGGACGCCTTCGACTGGCTGCGCGGGGCGCCTTTGGCCGCGTACGACGTGGTGGTGTCCGACCTGCCGCACCCGGAGATCACCGCGAGCACCAAGCTGTACTCGCAGGAGTTCTACGGCCTGGCCCGGCGCGCCCTCGCCCCCGGCGGGCGGCTCGTGGTGCACACGGGGCCGGTGCGGTCCCGGCCCGAGGTGTACTGGACGGTGGACGCGACGCTCCGCTCGGCCGGCTTCCGTACCGTCCCGTACGACACGGCCGGCCGGCCGGCCGGTCTCGTCACCGGGCCCGGCCGCACCCCGGCGGACACCACCCGCGCTCTGCACGACCAGGGCTTCGTCCTCGCCGCCCGCACGGACCCCGAGCTGCGCCTGGACCCGTCCGGCCCCCGCCCGCGCACCCTCACGGACAGCTCCCTCGCCGTCGGCGCGCGGGCCGCCGAGCGCACCCGCGTCCCCGGCCTCCCGCCGTCGACGCTGATCCATCCCCGGTACGAGCGGTGAGCCACGACCGCTGACGCGCGTCCACGCGGGCACGTGTGCCGAGCCGTGCCCGCTGCGCCTTTCGTGCCGACGGGGATACAGTCCGGCGTTCCCGTGGGTAGGCTCCGCAGTCATGGAGCACGAGGTGTTCGTTCCGGTTCCGGTGGAGCGGCTCAGGGAGGCGCTGGACGATCCCGCACGGGTCGCCCGTGCGGTGCCGGGGCTCCAGCACGACGCCGGAGCCGATCCGGTCGCCGGCCGGCTGAAGGTCCGCATCGGCAGTCACTCCATCACCTACCGGGGCGCCGTCCGGGTGACCCGGCGGGACGACGGTTCCTACGCCGTCGAGGGCGACGCCGTCGAGACCCGCGGCACCGGCGCGGTGAAACTGGCGCTGCGGCTGAGCCTGCGGGACGCGGAGGGCGGTGCCACGGTCGTCGTCGACGGCACGGCGACGGCCGGCGGCCGGGTCACGGAGCTGCCGCCGGACGCGGTGGCCTCGGCGGTGGCCCGCCTGCTGAACCGCTTCGCGGCGAACCTGGGGACGACTGCGGCTACAACGGCGGGGACAACAGAGGGGGAGGACTCCGAGAAGGAGACGCCCGCGAGGGCGACATCCGAGGAGGGGGCATCCGAGGAGGAGACATCCGAGGAGGGGACGTCGTCCTCGGAGGAGGCTTCCGCCCCGGAGTCGCCCACGGCCCCCTCCGTCCTCGACGCGGAGATCCCCCTGCCGTCTCTCGAACCCGGGCTTCCGGACGACGTGGACGAGACAGCGGACGGAACAGCGGATGAGACGGACGAGGAGGACGACGCCGACGAGGGCGCCGTCGCCGAGGCCGCGCACGCGCGCCGCACCATGATCGGCCGTAGCGCCGAAGAGGTGGACCACGCCCCGCCCCGGGGCCGCTACGCGCCCGTTCCCGCACCCCAGACCGTCTCCGCGTCCACCCCGCTGCGCTGGGCCGCCCCGGCGGCCGCCCTGGCGGTGGCCTCGGCGATCGTCGCGGTGCGGGCCCTCCGCAGGCGCGGCTGAAGCCGCATCCGGGCGGCGGGGCCGGCCCGACCGGCGGAGGCACTCTTGATCACCCCAGTAGGGTCGTCCCGTGAGCGACGAAGACATCACGCTGACCGCGGGCGACGCGGAGGTGACCGTACGGCCGGGGAACGGCGGGCGGGTCTCAGGACTGCGGGTCGGGGGAGTCGAGCTGCTGCGGCAGGGAGACCGTTTCGGGTGCTTCCCGATGGTCCCCTGGTGCGGGCGGACCAGGGACGGCCGGTTCCGGGACGGGGCGACCGTCCACCAGTTGCCGTTGAACGCCCCGCCCCACGCCATCCACGGCACCGTCCGTGACGCCGCCTGGCGCACCGCCCGCAAGAGCGCCGACGAGGCCGTGCTCACGTACGACCTCGTGGAGCCGTGGCCGTACCCCGGGCGGGTGACGCAGCAGGTCACGCTCGGTGAGGACGCGCTGACGCTGACCATGGCCGTGGAGACGTACGAGTCGTCCTTCCCGGCGCAGATCGGCTGGCACCCCTGGTTCAACCGCAGCCTCGGCGGCGCGGACGCCCAGGACGTACGCCTCGACTTCACCGCCGCCTGGCAGGAGGAACGCGGTGACGACCACCTGCCCACCGGCAACCGGGTCGCTCCCCGCCCCGGCCCCTGGGACGACTGCTTCGGCATGCCCGACGGGGTCGACGTCACCCTCACCTGGCCGGGGCGGCTGGAGCTGAAGGTGACCAGCCGCGAGGAGTGGGTGGTGGTCTACGACGAGCAGCGCGAGGCCGTCTGCGTGGAGCCGCAGACCGGGCCGCCCAACGGGCTGAACACCCACCCGCGTCTGATCACTCCGCTGGAGCCGCTGGAGGCCACGACCACCTGGACCTGGCGGCGGCTCTAGAGCCATGCCCTGCGGGTCATGCCGCGGCGCCGTCTACCCTGGCTGCCATGAGTGACGTACGTGGCGCGCTGCTGCAGCAGATCAAGGACAAGGCCGTGGTGCACGGCAAGGTGACCCTCTCCTCGGGGCTCGAGGCCGACTACTACGTCGATCTGCGCCGCGTCACCCTCGACGGAGAGGCCGCCCCGCTGGTCGGCCAGGTGCTGCTGGACCTCACCGCGGAGCTGGACTTCGACGCGGTCGGCGGCCTCACCATGGGCGCGGACCCGGTGGCCGGCGCCATGCTGCACGCCGCCGCGGCGCGCGGCCGGCGACTGGACGCGTTCGTGGTCCGCAAGGCGGCCAAGGCACACGGCATGCAGCGGCGGGTGGAGGGCCCGGACGTCAGGGGCCGCCGGGTCCTGGTCGTCGAGGACACCTCCACCACCGGCGGCTCCCCGCTCACCGCCGTCGAGGCCGTGCGCGAGGCCGGTGGCGAGGTCGTGGCCGTCGCGACCATCGTCGACCGGGCGACCGGCGCCGCCGAGAAGATCGAGGAGGGCGCCGGGGTGCCGTACCTGTTCGCCTTCGGCAAGGACGAGCTCGGCCTGGACTGACCGGCCGGCACCACCACACCGGCCGGCACCACCACACCGGCCGGCGTCCCGGTCCCGGCATCCCCCGCATCCCCCGCATAACGACTCGACCGGCGCCGTCGACGGGCGGGGCAAGTCTGGGAGGATGGGCCCGACAACGACGTCGCATCCAAGGTTCCAGGTCAGGACCGACAGTACGCAGTACGCCAACCCGCACGCGCATGCATAAGGAGCGGACAGATGCCCATCGCAACTCCCGAGGTCTACAACGAGATGCTGGACCGGGCGAAGGCAGGAAAGTTCGCCTACCCGGCCATCAACGTCACCTCGTCCCAGACCCTGCACGCGGCACTGCGCGGCTTCGCCGAGGCGGAGAGCGACGGCATCGTGCAGATCTCCACGGGCGGCGCCGAGTTCTTGGGCGGTCAGCACAAGAAGGAGATGGTGACCGGTTCGGTCGCCCTGGCCGAGTTCGCGCACATCGTCGCCGAGAAGTACGACGTCAACATCGCCCTGCACACCGACCACTGCCCGAAGGACAAGCTCGACGGCTACGTCCGTCCGCTGCTCGCGATCTCCGAGGAGCGCGTCAAGGGCGGCCGCAACCCGCTGTTCCAGTCCCACATGTGGGACGGCTCCGCGGAGACCCTCGCCGACAACCTGAGCATCGCCCAGGAACTGCTGGAGCGCGCCCGCGCCGCGAAGATCATCCTTGAGGTCGAGATCACCCCGACCGGCGGTGAGGAGGACGGCGTCTCGCACGAGATCAACGACTCCCTCTACACCACGGTCGACGACGCGATCCGCACCGCGGAGGCGCTCGGCCTCGGCGAGAAGGGCCGCTACCTGCTGGCCGCTTCGTTCGGCAACGTGCACGGCGTGTACAAGCCGGGCAACGTCGTCCTGCGCCCGGAGCTGCTCAAGGAGCTGAACGAGGGCACCGCCGCCAAGTACGGCAAGCCGGCCGGTTCGCAGCCGTTCGACTTCGTCTTCCACGGCGGCTCGGGCTCCTCGCCGGAGGAGATCCTCACCGCGCTGGAGAACGGCGTCGTGAAGATGAACATCGACACGGACACGCAGTACGCCTTCACGCGTCCGGTCGCCGACCACATGCTCAAGAACTACGACGGCGTCCTGAAGGTCGACGGCGAGGTCGGCTCCAAGAAGACCTACGACCCGCGCACCTGGGGCAAGCTGGCCGAGGCGTCGATGTCCGCCCGCGTCCTGGAGGCCTGCCAGAACCTGCGTTCCACGGGTACGAGGATCAAGTAACCCCCGCGCAGTACGTCGGCAGACGTCGGCAGTACGTCAGTAGCGCGCAGCCGAGCCCGGCACTCCGCCCGTCACGTCCGTCCGTACCCGTTGCGGCGCGTGCGCAGGTGGTGCCGGGCTCGGCCCGCTTCCGTATGCTCCGAGCATGCCCGATGTCCGGCTGGCCTCCCCGCAGGGCAAGTGGATCCTGCTCACCACGGTGCTCGGTTCGAGCATGGCCCTGCTGGACTCCACCGTCGTCAACGTCGCCCTTCCGCGTATCGGCCGCGACCTCGACGCGGATCTCGCCGCCCTGCAGTGGACGGTCAACGCGTACATGGTCACGCTGGCCGGCCTGATCCTGCTGGGCGGGGCGCTGGGCGACCGGTTCGGGCGCCGGAAGGTGTTCGTGGTCGGGGTCCTGTGGTTCGCCACGGCCTCCCTGCTGTGCGGTATCGCGCCGAGCGCCGGTGTGCTGATCGCCGCCCGTGCCCTGCAGGGGGTCGGTGGCGCGCTGCTCACGCCCGGCTCCCTCGCCCTGATCCAGGCGTCCCTCCACCCCGACGACCGGGGCCGGGCGGTGGGCCTGTGGTCCGGCTTCGGCGGGATCGGCGCGGCGGTCGGCCCGTTCCTCGGCGGCTGGCTTGTGGACGGGCCGGGCTGGCGCTGGGTGTTCCTGATCAACGTGCCGCTGGCCCTGCTGTGCGCCCCGATCGCCGTCCGTCACGTACCGGAGTCGGACAGCGGGGAGCAGGCCCACGGCCGCTTCGACGTGCTCGGCGCGGTGCTCGGCGCGCTCGCCCTCGCCCTGGTGACGTACGCGCTGATCGAGGCAGGTGTGGGCTCCCTCGTGGTCGCGGTCGCCGGACTGGCCGCCGCCGTCGCCTTCGTGCTCGTCGAGAAGCTCCGGCCGCACCCGATGATGCCGCTGGACATCTTCGCGTCCCGTCAGTTCACGGCGGTCAACGTGGTCACCCTGTGCGTGTACGCGGCGTTCGGCGGCTTCTTCTTCCTTGCCGCGCTCCAGCTCCAGGTCGCCGTCGGCTGGTCCGCGCTCGCCGCCGGTACGGCGCTGCTGCCCACGACCTTGCTGATGCTGTTGCTCTCCGCCCGGTCCGGTGAACTCGCCGCCCGGATCGGGCCGCGCATCCCGCTCACCGTCGGACCGCTGCTGTGCGCGGCCGGGATGCTGCTGATGACACGGGCGGGGCCGGGCGCCTCGTACCTCACCGATGTGCTGCCCGCCCTGCTGGTGCTGGGCCTCGGCATGGTCACCCTGGTAGCGCCACTGACCGCGACCGTGCTGGCGGCCGTGGACACCACGCGAGCGGGCCTGGCCAGCGGCATCAACAACGCGGCGGCCCGCGCGGCCGGCCTGATGGCGGTGGCCGCGCTGCCCCTGCTCGTCGGGATGGGACCGGAGGCGTACCGGGTGCCGGACGCCTTCGACGAGGCATTCGGCCGGGCGATGGTGCTCTGCGCGGCCGTCCTGGTGGTCGGCTCGGTCATCGCCTTCGCGACCGTACGGCGTCCCGCGCCGGGCTGTCGCCGCCCCGAATGCCGTACGCACGGCAGCGTGGCCGTACCCCCGCTGGAACCCGAGACCGAAGCGGGCTCGGGCGGTGGTGTTTCACGTGAAACACCACCGCCCGAGCCCCGGCAATCCGGAACCTAGGCCCCTCCCGGGGCAGGCCCTGGTGCAGACGCTAGGCCCGCTTCAGCTCCTCGTACGCCTCGGCGCTGCTGTCCTGGAGGAACTGCTTGCAGCGCTCCGCCTCGTCCTTCTCGTCGATCGCCTCGGCGGCGCGGGCGAGGGCGGCGAGGCAGCGCAGGAAGCCGCGGTTGGCGCGGTGGCTCCACGGGACCGGGCCGTGGCCCTTCCAGCCGGCCCGGCGCAGAGCGTCGAGCCCCCGGTGGTAACCCGTCCGGGCGTACGCGTACGACTCGACCACTCGCCCCGCCTCGAAGGCGTCATCGGCGAGCATGGCCCAGGCCAGCGAGAACGTCGGGAACTTCGCCACCACCTCGGCGGGCGGCAGGGACTCCTCGCCGAGCAGGCGGTACGCCTCCTCGTTCTCCGGCAGATGGGTCGGGTCAGGGCCGCCGAACAGGTTCTTCTGAGTGGTCATGACGCCAGTCTGCCACCTGCCGGGGCGCGTGCCGCCGGGGCGGCGGTGTCCGCGTCCCGGGTGACGGCGAAGAGAGCGGCGTCGTCCTGCAGCGCGCCCCCGGTGTGCCGGTTGACGGCGTCGACCACGGCGTCGAGCACCACGTCCGGGTTCGGTGGGAAGCGCCGGGACAGCACCGGAACGAGGTCGAAGAAGGCGCCGTCCGTGTCGCGGGCCTCGTTGATGCCGTCGGTGTAGAGCACCAGCGTTGCTCCGGCCGGCAGCTCGAACAGGTCGACCGGGACCTCGTCGCTGTCGAGCGTGTCACCGGGACCGCCGCCGAGAGCGCCCAGGCCCAGCGGCAGTGACGGTACGGCCGGTTCCAGCGGGACCGCCCGGCCGTCGTGTACCAGCAGGGGGGCCGCGTGGCCCCGGACGGCGATACGGAGTTCGGCATAGTCGGGGGCGAGCTCCGCGACGACAGCCGTGGCGAACGATTCGGCCTCCACCCCGCTCGCCTCTTCGATGATCACCCGCATCCGCTCCTCCAGCTGCCGGACCACGCCCGGCAGATCCGGCCGGTGGAGGCAGGCCTCGTCGAACGATCCGAGCAGGCCGTTCACCGTGCGGACCGCCTTCAGCCCCTTGCCCCGCACATCGGCGATGAGCATACGGATGCCGTGCGGCGTCTCGTGGATCGAGAAGAGGTCACCGCCGATGGCCGCCTCCTCGTGGGCGACCTCGTACCGGGAGGCCACGGTCAGCCGTCCCACCCGGCGCGGCGGGTCCGGCAGCACCGCGTGCTGCACTGCTGCGGCCACCTCGCGGCTCGTTCTCAGCTTCTGCCGGTCGCGTGCCAGCAGCACATTGAGGCCCGCCGCGACGACGGTGAGCAGGACCAGGCTGCTGAACGCGGTGATGTCGGCGCGGGTCGGCTCTCTTTCCAGGTCCACCAGGAAGAGTCCCACGAGGTTCGCCGCCACGCCGGTGGCGATCGTCCCACGCAGGGTGAGGATCGGCGCGGCCAGGACAGGGGTGGCCGCGAGAAGGGGGAACGTGCTGACGTTGTTCAGGAAGATCAGGTCGAGGACGAAGGCGCTCACGAGCAGCGCGGCGGGCAGCCACCGGAGCCGCCGCTCGCGCTCCCCCGCTTCCTTGCGCCCGTTTCGCATTCGATTCTGCGTTCCTGAGGTGGTCGTCCTGTCGGTGCGGCCGACACCCAGTCTCTGACACGCCCCTGGCGACGGCTACCGGAGGATCTCCGTGGGCACGGACCGGAACCGGCGGCCACGGCGTCCCCACGGCCCATGGGCCACGGCATCCCCATGACCCATGACCCATGACCCATGGGTCATGGCCCGTCCGTGATCGGGCGGACCTTGCGATTCCGGGGGACCATTGCGGAGGATGCAGCGTGGGGACCGGGGCCCCCGTGCCGGTAACGGCAGGGGCGGACCGCTACCCGGAGCACAATTCAGGAGACAGCGATGTCCCACGAGGCTTTTGAGCCGGAGACCCCGCATCTCGACTTCGAGGGCACGACCCCCTACGAGGACTACGTCAGGGCCGACGTCCTCACCCACCTCCAGCACACCCTCTCCGAGGACCCCGGAGAGATGGTCTTCCTGGTCACCACCCAGGTGATGGAGTTGTGGTTCACCGTGATCGTGCACGAGTGGGAGACGGCGGCGAACGCGCTGCGGGGCGACGACATCCCCACCGCGATCGACGCGCTGAAGCGGTCCGTACGGGAACTGGAGGCGCTGAACGCCTCCTGGAAGCCGCTCGGGCAGCTCACCCCGGCGCAGTTCAACGCCTACCGCGGCGCGCTCGGCGAGGGCTCCGGCTTCCAGTCGGCGATGTACCGGCGCATGGAGTTCCTGCTCGGCGACAAGTCCGCGTCCATGCTCGTCCCGCACCGGGGCGCGCCGCGGACGCACGCCGAGCTGGAGAAGGCGCTGCACGAGCCGAGCCTGTACGACGAGGTGCTGCGCCTCCTCGCGCGCCGCGGGCACGCCGTCCCCGGCGAGGTGCTGCGCCGCGACGTGTCCCGGCGGTACGAGCCGTCGCCGCGGGTGGAGGAGGTCTGGGCGGCCGTCTACTCGGGTGACGAGCGGGACGAGGTCGCCCGGCTGGGCGAGGCGCTCACCGATGTCGCCGAGCTGGTGTGGCGCTGGCGCAACGACCACCTGGTCGCCACCCGCCGCGCGATGGGCGCCAAGGCGGGTACGGGCGGTTCCGCCGGGGTAGCCTGGCTGGAGAAGCGGGCGCGGAACAACGTGTTCCCCGAGCTGTGGACGGCGCGATCATATGTCTGAACCGAAGCTCAGGGCGAAGGAGTTGGACGCGGCCGACGGGCTGGCCGCCCAACGCGCCGAGTTCGTGCTGGACGAGGGCGGCGAGGCGGTCTACCTCGACGGCAACTCGCTGGGCGCGCTGCCCGTCGCCGTCCCCGGCCGGGTCGAGGACGTCGTCCGCAGGCAGTGGGGCGAGCTGCGCATCCGGTCCTGGACGGAGAGCGGCTGGTGGACGGCGCCCGAGCGGATCGGCGACCGGATCGCTCCGCTGGTGGGTGCGGCGGCCGGGCAGATCGTCGTCGGCGACTCCACCAGTGTCAACGTCTTCAAGGCGGTGGTGGGTGCGGTGCGCCTGGCCCGCTCGGCGGACGGCGCCGCCGGACTCGCCCGTGACGAGATCGTGGTCGACGCGACCACGTTCCCCACGGACGGCTACATCGCCGAGTCGGCGGCCCGGATGACCGGTTGCACCCTGCGTCCGGTGCCGCCCTCCGAGGTCCCGGACGCGCTCGGCGAGCGTACGGCCGCCGTGCTGCTCAACCACGTCGACTACCGCACCGGCCGGCTGCACGACCTGCCCGCGCTCACGGCCGCCGTGCACGCGGCGGGGGCGTACGTCGTCTGGGACCTGTGCCACAGTGCGGGCGCGCTGCCGGTCGGGCTGGACGAGCACGGTGTGGACCTGGCGGTCGGCTGCACCTACAAGTACCTGAACGGCGGCCCCGGTTCACCGGCGTACCTCTATGTGCGCGCGGAGTTGCAGGACCGCTTCGACTCCCCGCTGCCCGGCTGGAACTCCCATGCGGAGCCCTTCGGCATGCGCCCGGGGTACGAACCGGCGCCGGGTGCGCTGCGCGGGCGGGTCGGCACCCCGGACATCCTGTCCATGCTCGCCCTGGAGGCGGCCCTGGACGTCTGGGACGGCGTCCCGGTCGAGGCGGTGCGGGCCAAGTCCCTCGCGTTGACGGACTTCTTCCTGGAGTGCGTCGAGGCGTACGTCCCCGAAGGCCGGGTCGAGTGCCTCACCCCGGCCCCGCACGAAGAGCGGGGCAGCCAGGTCACCCTGCGCTGCCGTGACGCCGGGGAGGTCATGCGACGGCTGATCGAGCGCGGTGTGGTGGGCGACTTCCGCCACCCGGACGCGCTGCGCTTCGGCTTCACCCCGCTGTACGTCGGCTTCGCGGACGCGGAGCGGGCGGCCGGGATGCTGGCGGTGGTGCTGGCGGAGACCGGGCCCTAGGAAGCGGACCACGGCGGGACGGTATCTGCCGGTGCACGTGGTGCACGTGGTGCACGTGGTGCACGTGGTGCACGTGGTGCACGTGGTGCACGTGGTGCACGTGGTGCACGTGGTGCACGTGGTGCACGTGGTGCACGTGGTGCACGTGGTGCATGTGGTGCACGTGGTGTGGGGAGTGGCAGCCTCGTGAGGTGTTCACCGAGCGTGATATCCCCATGTCCCTGCCCGTCATCGGGCTGATACCGTCCCGGCCAACGGCCGAATTCTTCTCTCGACCGTCAAGTACGTTTGATCGCTGAGAGGTTGAGCATGACGGACGACGTCGCAGCCGCCCGGTCCGCCGCCGAGGAGAAGTCGCTCTTCTCCCGTCCACCGGTCGAGCCCGACGCCACGGCGGCCTACGGCGACGACCCGGATCAGGTGGTCGACTTCTTCACCCCGCGTGGCGCGGGCGGCCCCGGCGGTGCTGCCGAGGTCGCGGGGGTCGCCCCGCTGGTCGTCGTCCTGCACGGCGGTGCCTGGCGGGCACCCTACGACCGGCGGCACATCAGCCCGTTCGCCGGTTTCCTGGCCCGCCGGGGCTTCGCCGTGGCCAGTGTCGAGTACCGGCGCGGGGCGGGCGAGGCGGATGGTGGGGACCCGGTCGCGGGGCGCTGGCCCTGCACCTTCGACGACGTCGCCGCCGCGCTCGACGCGCTGCCCGAGCTGGCCCGTCGGCACCTGCCCGGTGCCGACCCGCGCCGCACGGTGGTCACCGGCCACTCCGCCGGCGGCCAGCTGGCGCTGTGGGCCGCCGCCCGCCACCTCCTTCCCGCCGACGCCCCCTGGCGCACCGACCGTCCCGCGCCCCTGCGGGGCGTGGTCGCCCTCGCCCCGATCGCCGACCTCGCGGTCGCCGACAAGCTGGACGTCTGCGGCGGTGCGATACGCCAGCTCCTGGGCGGCGACCAGGGGTTCGCCGAGCGACAGCCGTACGCCGACCCCGCGCTGCTGCTGCCCACCGGCATCGCCACCACCGTCGTCCAGGGGCGTACCGACGCCGAGGTCCCGCAGGCGGTCGCCGAGGCGTACGCGGACGCGGCGGCCAAGGCCGGTGAGGTGGTGGGGCTGACGCTGCTGGAGGACGTCGGCCACTTCCCGCTGATCGACCCGGCGGCGGACGCCTGCGCGGTGGTGGCGGAGGAGATCTCCCAACTCGCCTGGTGATCCAGGTCCGTTGACGGCGTCTGGTGGGGCCCTCTCCCAAGTGCCTCCGGTCATACCCGTCATACCTGAGAGCCACCCCGGAGGTGAGCTCCCCGGTGGGACGCGGACTACCTGCGCCGATCCGTAACTTCCTTCCCTGACGGGCCCGATGAGCGGGCGAACGGACAGGGGGACCGACCATGGGGTACCGGTGGCGCCGCGCCGCACTCGCTGTGCTGGTCGCATCGGCGGTGACGCTTCCCGTGGTCGGGGCGGCCCGGCCCCGGGTCCCCGCCCCGCCACCGGTCACCCTCGTACCGCCGACCGCGGCCACCCTCGACGCCACCTACACCGCCCACCGCGCGGGCGCCGGGAAGGCCGCCCGGACGGCCGCGGACCACGGCGACCGGCGGCGTGCGGCGGCCGACCGCGCCCTGGCCGACCCCGCCCGGCAGCTGTTCTTCTTCGACGGCCGCGGCGCCGGGCTGGTGACCGAGGTCCTGGGCGACCTCGCCCACGCCGACCGGGTCGCCGTCCTGGTCCCCGGCTCCGACACCGGTATCGACACCTACGGCCGGTTCCGCGCCGCTGCCCGGACCCTGCACGCCCGGCTCACCCGTGAGGCCCCGGCGGGCACCCGTGCGGCGGTCGTCGCCTGGCTCGGCTACGAGACGCCCCCCACGATCGGGATCGCCGTCGCCACCACCGACCGAGCGGACCGGGCCGCACCCGAACTGCGCTCCCTCATAGCGGACTTACGGGCGGTCATCGGTCCGCGCCCGCACATCTCCCTGCTCTGCCACTCCTATGGCTCGGTCGTCTGCGCCCGCGCCGCCCCCGGTCTGGACGTCGACGACATCGCCGTCGTCGGCAGCCCGGGCACCGGCGCCGACAGCGCCGCCGCCCTGCGCACCCGCGCCCGGATCTGGGCGGCCCGGGGCGCCGGCGACTGGGTGGAGAACGTTCCGCACCTCGCCGTCGACCTGTTCGGCACCCGCGTCGGCTTCGGCACCGACCCCGTCTCCCCGGCGTTCGGCGCCCGGGTCTTCGCGGCCGGCGACGGCGGCCACAGCGACTACTTCGCACCCGGTTCCCCCTCCCTGGCCAACCTGACCCGGATCGTCCTGGGCGAGACCGAGGCGGTGACCCATGACTGACCCGACCCTCCGGAGCCTCCGGCACGGCATGCGGCACGGCATGCGGCACGGCATGCGACGCGGCATGCGACGCGGTGCCGAGCGCATCGACGCGGCCACCCCCGCCCAGCGCGACCGCGCCGTGGACGCCCTGCGCGCCGTCGCCGTCCTCGGGGTCGTCCTCGGCCACTGGCTGGTCACCGCGCTGGTCGCGGACGGCCGGACCCTGCGCACGGCCAGTCCGCTGCAGCACCTGCCCTGGCTGGCCCCCGTCTCCTGGCTGTTCCAGACCCTCGCCGTGTTCTTCCTGGTCGGCGGTCATGTGGCGACCCGTGGCTATGCCTCGGCCCGCACCCGCGGCATCCCGTACCACCATTGGCTGCGCGGCCGTCTCGCCCGGCTGTTCGGGCCGGTCGCCGCCCTCCTCGGCCTGTGGACCGCCGTCACGGTCGCGCTGCTGCTGTCCGGGACGGACCTCGCGACCACCCGCACGCTGGTGAAACTCGCCCTGTCCCCGCTCTGGTTCCTGCTGGTCTTCGCCGCCCTCACCGCCGCGACCCCGCTGCTGACCCGGCTCCACCCGCTGTGGCCGCTCGCCGTCGTCCTGCACGTGGACGTGCTGCGCTTCGGCCTCGGCGGCCCCGCCTGGCTCGGCTGGATCAACCTCGCGGCCGGCTGGCTCGTCCCCTACACCCTGGGCGCGGCCTGGACCCGGGGCGAGCTGGAACACCGCCGTTCGGGCCTGATCCTCCTCGTCTCCGGTACGGCGGCCACGGTCGCGCTCGTCGCCTGGGCCGGCTACCCGGCCTCCATGGTCGGCGTCCCGGGCGCCGGGCTCTCCAACCTCAACCCGCCGACGCTGGCCGCCGTCACCTTCGGCCTGGCCCAGTGCGGACTGGCGCTGCTGCTGCGGGAGCGGCTGCGGAGCGCCATGCGCCGGCCGGTCGCGTGGGCGGCGGTGGCGCTGGTCAACCTCTCCGCGATGACGGTCTTCCTCTGGCACCAGACGGCCCTCATGGCGACCACCGCCACCGCACTCCTCCTGGGCCGCCTCCCCGGACTGCACACCGTCCCCGACGGCCTCGGCTGGGTCGCCGCCCGGCTGGCCTGGCTGCCGGTGTTCACCGTCGCCCTCGCGGTCTGCTGGACCGCGTTCCGGGCCTGGGAGCAGGACGACGGGCGGCGCGGGCGGACCCGGGTGGTGCGCGCTCACCGGCCGACGGCGGACCGGAGTACCCGCAAGGGAGTACGACATGTATAGGACAGGATCTAGGCTGGCGCGGATGATGGAATCGGGGGTCGTGCGGGTGGTGGCCGGCCGGGTACGGCGCACCTGGGGAGTGCTGCGGGACGACCTCGGCACCGCCCGCGTCGACCCGCTGCCCCTGTCCGTATGGCTGCGCTGGCTGCCGCACGGGATGCTGTGCCTGGCCGCGTTCGGGACGTTCCTCGGGGGCATGGCCCAACTCCAGGACCACGCCTCCGTCGTGGCCGGATACGCCTTCCCGATCATGATCGGGCAGAGCGGCGCCGTGGTCGTCGCGCTGCGCCGGCCGGTCGCCGCCTGGTGGATGTCGCTGGCGGCCACGGTGCTGGGCGCGGTCGTGGTCCATCACCTGCTGTATGGCCCGGCGGCCGGGTCCCAGTGGCCCTGGACCGTCTCCGGCATCATCTGCCATCTGCTCGTCCTGCTGCTCGTCGCGCTGCGTGTGCCCACGCGTGTCGCGGTCGAGACGCTGGCCCTGACCGCGCTGGTCACCTACCTCCTCCAGGGCCTGTGGGGCGGGCCGGACTACGAGTCCACCGGCATGGTCGCCGTCGTCCTGTTCGCCGTCGCCGTCCTGCTCGGCATCGCCCTGCGCGGGCGTCGCGAGGCCCGCGCGGAACTGCGGCAGCAGACCACCCTCACCGCCGAGGAGCGGGCCCGGCGCACCCTGCTGGAGGAACGCAGCCGTATCGCACGCGAGTTGCACGACGTGGTGGCCCACCACATGTCGGTCATCTCCATCCAGGCCCAGGTTGCCCCGCACCTCGTCGACAACCCGTCCGACGAGCTCAGGGAGAACCTGGCCGGCATCCGGCAGAACGCCGTCGACGCGCTCACCGAACTACGCCGTGTCCTGGGCGTACTGCGCTCCGAACACCCCGCCTCCCCCGTGCACGAGGACGGTTCCGGCACCGCCCCGCACGCCCCGCAGCCCACCCTGGACCGGCTCGAGGCGCTGGTGGAGAACACCCGGGCCGCCGGACTCGCGGTGACCACCGAAGTCACCGGTGAGCGGAGGCCGTTGCCGCCCGGCGTGGAGCTTTCGGCGTACCGGATCGTGCAGGAGGCGCTGAGCAACGTGCTGCGGCACGCGCCCGGCGCGACCGCCCATGTCACCCTGGTCTACGATCCGCGGGGGCTGCGGGTGGAGGTCGTCAACACCGGCCCGGCCCGGGAGGCACCACCGTCCGCCGGCGCCGGGCACGGGCTGCTCGGCATGCGGGAACGGGCCGTGATGCTGGGCGGCAGACTGACGGCCGGCCCCTGGACCGGCCGGGGCTACAAGGTCGACGCCTACCTCCCGGCCACCGCCCAGCCCGCCACCGACCTCCTTCCCCAGGACGGCACCGCATGATCCGCGTACTCGTCGCCGACGACCAGCAGATGGTCCGGCAGGGCTTCACCGTGCTGCTGAACACCTACCCCGACATCGAGGTGATCGGCCAGGCGGTCGACGGGCTGGACGCGGTCGCGCAGGTCGCCGACCTCGCCCCGGACGTCGTCCTGATGGACATCCGCATGCCCGAACTCGGCGGCATCGAGGCCACCCGCCGCATCACCGCCGCCACCCCGCACATCCGGGTGCTGGTGCTGACCACCTTCGACCTCGACGAGTACGTGTACGAGGCGCTGCGGGCCGGCGCCTCGGGCTTCCTGCTGAAGGACGCCTCCAGCGACCAGCTCGCCGAGGCGGTACGGGTGGTGGCGGGCGGCGACGCGCTGCTCGCGCCGGGCATCACCCGGCGGCTGATCGTCGAGTTCGCCCGCCTGGAGGACAGGCCCCGTGCCCCGCTCAGGGAGCGCGTCGGCGCTCTCACCGAGCGGGAGACCGAGGTACTGGGGCTGATCGCGCAGGGCCTGTCCAACGCGGAGATCGCGGTGCGGCTGGTGGTCGCCGAACAGACCGTGAAGACCCATGTGGGCCGCATCCTGGTGAAACTGGGCCTGCGGGACCGCACCCAGGCGGCGGTCTTCGCGTACGAGTCGGGGCTGGTCCGGCCGTCGGGGTACTGACGTGAGGGGGCGGCCCGCCCGGCGGCGGTCCGGGAGCGTCACGGACCGCCGGACACCCCGTACGGCCCCTTGTAGTACCTGAGACGGAGGCCCGGGAACCCCTCTCAGCGGGGACGCCCCCGGCCACCCGGTCGGCCTAACGTGGGACCGTGACCGAGACGACCCACGCCCACTCCGCGGCCCCGCCGCCCGGGGACGGGACCAAGAGCCGCAGCCCGGAGTACCAGCTGGCCCAGAAGGCCCTGCGCGGGCCGCGCCAGGACCTGATCCACAACGCGTTCGACTATCGCCCGCTCCCGCGCCGCGAGACGAACGGCCGCCTGGTGCGGCTGCTGCCCGGCCGCCTGCGGGAGTACGCGGGCTGGGCACCGCATGCCCTGATCGTCGCGATCGCCCTCCTGGCGTTCGGCGTCTCCGACGGCCCCTTCGGCGTGATCCTCGGTCTGCTCGCCGGGGTCCCGATCCTGATGACCCTCGTCCGGCCGGTCGGCGCGTTCTGGCTGTCCATGGGGGCCACCGCCATCTCCGCCCTGTTCGGCAACACCTGGGGCGACTGGCCGTGGCCGGCCGGCTCCTTCGTCTGCCACCTCACGGTGCTGACCGTCGTCGCGCTGCGCACCAGGCCCCGCACCGCCGCCTGGATGTGGGCGCTCACGGCCCTGTACGGGGGCTTGGCCGAGGCCCTGGTCGGCCCGGTCGATCCGTACTATCGCGGCGTCAACACCGCCCCCATGCTGGTCCTCTCGGCGCTGATCCTGCTGTGCGTGGCCGTCTGGCACATCCGGCGTTCGGCCGAGCAGGAGGTGACCGCCCAGCAGACGGTCACCGCGCACGAGCGCTCCCGGCGCACGCTCCTCGAGGAGCGCACCACCATCGCCCGTGAGCTGCACGACGTGGTCGCGCACCACATGTCGGTGGTCGCCATCCAGGCCGAGGCCGCCCCCTACCGGGTGGAGAACCCGCCGCCCGAGCTGGAGCGCGCCTTCGCCACCATCCGCGAGAACGCGGTGGCCGCCCTCACCGAGCTGCGCCGGGTCCTGGGCGTGGTCCGCGCCGAGGACTACGAGGCCCCCGACGCCCCGCAGCCCACCCTCGCCGACCTGGACGCCCTGCTCGCCAATGTGCGGGACACCGGTCTGGACGTGGAGAAGGTGGTGACCGGGGCGGTGCGCGAACTGCCGCAGGGCGTGGAGCTGTCGGCGTACCGGATCGTGCAGGAGGCGCTCAGCAACAGCCTGCGGCACGCGCCCGGCGCGAGTGCCCGCGTCGAGATCGGGTACGTCCTCGGCGGCCTCGGCCTGCGCGTGGTCAACGGCCCGGTGCCCGCACCGAACCTGGTGAAGCCCTCGCCCGGCGCCGGGCACGGCGTCACCGGTATGCGCGAGCGGGTCACCATGCTGAACGGCGAGATGACGGCCGGCCCGACCGACGACGGTGGCTACGAGGTCGCGGTGTTCCTGCCGGTCGCCTCGGTGAACGAAGGTGACGCATGAGCGACGACGACCGCACCATCCGCGTCCTGATCGCGGACGACCAGATGATGGTGCGCGAGGGCTTCTCGGTCCTGCTGAACGCGATGCCGGGCATCGAGGTCGTCGGCGAGGCCGTCAACGGCCGGGAGGCTGTGGAGCGGGTCCGCGAACTCGCCCCCGACGTCGTCCTGATGGACATCCGCATGCCCGAGCTGAACGGCATCGAGGCGACCCGCGAGATCGTCGCCGCCGACGGCGCCGCGAAGGTGCTGGTGCTGACCACCTTCGACCTCGACGAGTACGTCTACCAGGCGCTGCGCGCGGGCGCCTCCGGCTTCCTCCTCAAGGACGCCTCCGCCCGCCAACTCGCCGACGGGGTACGGATCGTCGCGTCCGGAGAGGCGCTGCTCGCCCCCACGGTGACCAAACGGCTGATCACCGAGTTCTCCAAACTGTCCGGGGCCTCGCGCCTGATGCCGGCCGCCCAGGCGGCGTACGGCGACCTGACCGAACGCGAGACGGAGGTCCTGGTGCTCATCGCGCAGGGCCTGTCGAACGCGGAGATCGCCGGACGGCTGGTGGTCGCCGAGTCGACGATCAAGACGCATGTGAGCCGCATCCTGGTGAAACTGGGCCTCCGCGACCGCACCCAGGCAGCCGTCTTCGCCTACGAGGCCCGCCTGGTGACCCCCGGGTGACCGGGCGCACGGCGCCCGGGTGTTGAGGCACGCGTCCCCTGGGTGACCGGGTGTGTGGCCTCCGGTGCCCCGCAGGTGCCCTGCGGGGCACCGGGCGCGTGGCGCCCGGGTGGGGTGACGGATGTCTCTGGTCAGTGCGGGCCCGCCGGGCTACCGTCCGTCCATGGCACCTCCTCTCGCCCTCACGTTCGACCCGTGGGACCCGGCGTTCGTCGCCGACCCGTACCCCGCCTACGCCGAGCTGCGGAAACGGGGGCGGGTGCACTGGTTCGAGCCGACGAACCAGTGGCTGGTACCGCACCACGCGGACGTCTCGGCGCTGCTGCGCGACCGGCGGCTGGGGCGGACGTACCAGCACCGCTTCACCCACGAGGAGTTCGGCCGGACGGCCCCGCCGCCCGAGCAGGAGCCGTTCCACACCCTCAACGACCACGGCATGCTCGACCTGGAGCCGCCGGACCACACCCGGATCCGGCGCCTGGTGTCGAAGGCGTTCACCCCGCGCACGGTGGAGCGGCTCAAGCCGTACGTCGAGGGGCTGGCGGCCGACCTGGTGGCCGCGCTGGTCGACGCCGGCGGCGGTGACCTGCTGCGGGACGTCGCCGAACCGCTGCCGGTCGCGGTGATCGCCGAGATGCTGGGCATCCCGGAGTCCGACCGGGCTCCGCTGCGCCCCTGGTCGGCGGACATCTGCGGGATGTACGAGCTGAACCCGTCGGGGGAGTCGGCGGCGAAGGCCGTCAGGGCGTCGGTCGAGTTCTCGGACTATCTGCGGGAGCTGATCGCCGAGCGTCGCGAGAAGCCCGGCGACGACCTGATCTCGGGGCTGATCGCGGCCCACGACGAGGACGACGACCGGCTCACCGAGCAGGAGATGATCTCCACCTGCGTGCTGCTGCTGAACGCGGGCCACGAGGCGACGGTGAACTCCACGGTCAACGGCTGGTGGGCGCTGTTCCGGCACCCCGGCCAGCTGGCCGCCCTCCGCGCGGACCACTCCCTGGTCCCCTCCGCCGTGGAGGAGCTGATGCGCTACGACACCCCGCTCCAGCTCTTCGAACGCTGGGTCCTGGACGACATCGAGATCGACGGCACGGTGATCCCCAGGGGCGCGGAGATCGCCCTGCTCTTCGGCTCCGCCAACCACGACCCGGCCGTGTTCGCCGACCCGGCCCGCCTGGACCTCACCCGCGCGGACAACCCGCACATCTCCTTCAGCGCCGGCATCCACTACTGCATCGGCGCACCCCTGGCCCGTATCGAACTCGCGGCGTCCATGACGGCATTGCTGGAGCAGGCCCCGACGCTGCGCCTGGCGGAGGAGCCGAAGCGCAAGCCGAACTTCGTGATCAGAGGGCTGGAGGGGTTGGTGGTCGAGGTCTGAGTCCGCGGGCCCGGGCCACGTCATCCCTGGGAGGGCGGGGCACCGGGCCCGTTCATGAACGGGACCTCAGCGGAGGGCCTGCCTGTCGCCGGTGTCAGTCCGCCAGCGCCGCCGCAGTGGCGCGGGCGAAGCCTTCCGGATTGTCCAGCATGACGTTGTGCCCGCAGTCCGGGATCGGGACCACGGCCACCCCGGCTTCGGTGAGCGCACCGGTGCCCGGGAGCGGGCCGTCGGCCTCGGGCAGCAGGTAGGTGCGGGAAATTCTCAGGTCCAGCAGGAGCTCACGCAGGGTGGGGACGGTGCCGCGGGTGAGGTGGACAGCGCTGCGATGCAGGGCCTCCCGGCCGGTCAGACGCATCGTGGACCACCAGTGGGAACCGGCCCGGTCGCGGATGTCCTCCCAGCCGCCCGCCAGGAACCCCTGCTCGGAATACGCGGCGATGCCGCTGCTGCCTGCGGAGGTGGGGCTGGGCGGGATCGGGTCGAGGTTGGCGTCGACCAGGACCAGGCGGGAGACCAGCCGGGGGTGTCGGGTGGCCAGGACGATGGCCACCGAGCCGCCCATGCTGTGCGCGATCAACTCGGCGCCGGTGACACCCGCGGAGGTCAGGGCCGCGGCGAGGGCATCGGCGTGCGATTCCAGGGTGTAGTCGAAGCCCGTCGGCCGGTCGCTGATGCCGTGCCCGAGCAAGTCGATCAGCAGTGAACGGCGGCCGGCCAGCAGAGGATGGACCGCGACCTCCGTGAAGTAAGCCGGCGAAGTGGCACCCAGACCATGGACATAGACGCGTGACGGTTCCTGCCCCGGCAGCTCGACCCAGCGGATCCGGTCGCCCTCGGGCGTCACGGCGGCGTTGCGCACAGTCTGCTCCCCTGCACTCCAGGTCGACGGAGAGACGAGAGTAGCCACCGGAGCTCGGCGCACCAGCACCGCCCCAGTGCGGGATCTTGGGGGGGGGTGGTGCAGGGGATCTCCGCGGTCCCGGTGCCGCGGGGCCGGAGACGGACGCCGTGCGGAAAGCGTGAGCAGTCGGCGGGCGTGTGTCACGTAAGCGCTCAAACGAGCGGCATCAGGACAGTGGTGGCCAAAGTGCTCACGCCTTCGGGACGGTGTGTCCTCCCCGGGGCGTGGGCGCGTCTTCCGGCGTCGCACGCGTCGCGACCGCCGTCCCACCGGGCGGTCGCGCAAAACCGCCCGCACGAGCAGCTGACCGCCCCCGGCAGGGCCCGATACGCCGTCACTCGATCTCACGCCCGCCGAGCGGCACCACCGGCCCCGACCCGTGACGCCACCTTCAGATCCCTTGCACCGTCCGCAGGGGCACCATCCCGCCGGCCCACGCCGCGCCGACCCTGCCCGTCGGGGGCGCGTCCCGCCGGGCAGGGCTGCGGCACGGTTACTTCGTCTCCAGGTCCCGTCGTCGGAAGCCCGCCAGGCCCAGCCACACCAGACCGGCGGCGACGAGGGACAACAGGAGCAGTGGGGTCCAGTTCATGTCCGCGGCGGGGAGCCGGGGGACATGTCCGAACGGGGAGAGGTTGTTCATCCAGGCCGGGAACTGGAGGATCTGACCGAGGTAGCCGACCACGAAGGCGTACACCGGAACGATCCAGGCCGCCTGGCTCGCCCGCGGGAACCAGCCGAAGAGCACCACGGCCACGCCGACCGTGACCCACAGGGCGGGCGCGTAGGCGAGGGCCGCCCCCACCAGCTTCGGGAGCAGTGAACCGTCACCGGTCGAGGCCGTGCCCGCGATGCCGAAGCCGAGCCCGGCCAGCAGCAGCACGACCGTACCGCCGCCCATGGCCACGGCCAGGTGGCCGCCGACCCAGCGGGCGCGCGAGAGGCCGGTGGCGAGGAGGGGTTCGGCGCGGCCCGCCGTCTCCTCGGAACGGGGTCGCAGGGCCGCCATGACGACGTACACCGCCGCCACGACCGTCAGGACGACCATGACCATGGAGGCCAAGGACTCGACGACGCCGGCACCTCCGATGCGGTCCAGGGCCTCCTGGATCTCGTCGATGCCCTTCAGCATGTCCTCGGCGTCCCCGAGGATCGATCCGTACATCGCCCCCATCAGGAACAGGCCCGCGCCGAAGCCGATCAGCGTGCCGCGGTGCAGTCGCAGGGCGAAGCCGACCGGTGTGGTGAGGACACTGGAGGCCGTGGGGCTGCCCAGCTTCTCCGGACGCAGGCCCGCGCCCACGTCCCGCCGGGTGGAGAGCACGAACCCCGCCGCCGCGCACATCACCGCGAACACCAGGCAGAGCAGCAGCGGCCACCAGCGGTTGTCGACGTACGGGTAGCTGCGCTGCACCCAGCCGATCGGGGACAACCAGGACAGGGTGCCGTTCTCGCCGCTGTCGCCGACGGCACGCAGTACGTAGGCGACGCCGATGACCGCGAGCGCCGTACCGGACGCGCCACGGGTGTGCGCGGTGAACTGGACGGTGACCGCGGCGACGGAGGCGAAGACGAGGCCGGCGGCGGCGTGGTCGAAGCCGTAGAGCAGCGAGCCCGCCGTGCCGATGCCCTCCATTCCCAGGCCGGCCAGGCCGAAGGCCAGCAGCAGGGCGAGGGCGAGGTTGGTCAGGACGGCGACGGACAGGGCGGCGGCGAGGTGGGCATGGCGGCCCACGACGGTGGAGCGCAGCAGCTCGGCGCGGCCGGTCTCCTCCTCGGCACGGGTGTGCCGGGTGATGATCAGCACGCTCATGAGGCCGACGAGGACGGTCGTGAAGCCGAGCATCTGGTGGCTCAGTATGGAGCCGAAGCCGTCGTCGTCGAGGTAGTGGCGGGGGCCGGACATGGCCAGGCCGGCCGGGCTGTCCACGCTCCTGACGGCGTTCGCCCGGTCCTGCGGGTCGCTGTACAGCGTCCTGAAACTGTTCGCCGTCATGAGCGTGCCGAGGAACAGGGCCAGGACCCACACCGGGAGCCGGATCCTGTCCCGGCGCAGGGCGAAGCGGACCAGCGTCCGGGTCCCGGCCAGCGCGTTGCCGCCGGCGACCGGCCCGGCCGGTGCCGGCGCCTTGGCGGTGGCCGTCGCGGTGGTCATCGCAGGTCCCCGTCCGTGGCGTGCCCGTCCGTGGCGTGCCCCTTCGAACCGTGCCCGTTGGCGGCGAGTTCGCTGCCGTAGTGGCGGAGCATCAGCTCCTCCAGGGTCGGCGGGTGGCTGACGAGACTGCGGATGCCGAACTCGGTGAGTTTGCGGACCGCCGCGTCGACCCGGCCGCCGTCGACGGCGAAATGGACCCGGCCGGTGGCGTCGTCGAGAATCCGCAGGTCGTGGACGCCGGGCAGCTCACCGAGGCCGGTGAGGGGCCGCTCGGTCTCCGCCTCGATGGTGGTGCGGGTCAGGTGGCGCAGCTCGCCGAGCGTGCCGGACTGGACGGTGCGTCCCAGCCGGATGATGCTCACGCGGTCGGCGAGCTTCTCCACCTGGGCCAGGATGTGGCTGGAGAGCAGGACGGTCCTGCCGGCCGCCTTGGCCTCGCCGATGACGTCCTGGAAGACGACCTCCATGAGCGGGTCCAGTCCCGCGGTCGGCTCGTCGAGCAGCAGCAGCTCGGCGTCGGAGGCGAGCGCGGCGACGATGGCGACCTTCTGCCGGTTGCCCTTGGAGTAGGCGCGGCCCTTCTTGGACGGGTCCAGGTCGAAGCGCTCGACGAGCTCGGCGCGCCGCTTCCGGTCCAGGCCGCCACGCAGCCGCGCCAGCAGGTCGATGGCCTCGCCGCCGGTGAGGTGCGGCCACAGTTCGACGTCGCCGGGGACATAGGCGAGGCGGCGGTGGAGCTCCACGGCGTTCGCCCACGGATCGCGGCCGAGTACCCGGACGGCGCCCGAGTCGGCACGCAGCAGACCGAGCAGGACGCGGAGGGCGGTGGACTTCCCGGCGCCGTTCGGGCCCAGGAAGCCATGGACTTCGCCGGTTTCGACGTCCAGGTCGAGACCGTCGAGTGCGCGCGTGCGACCGAACGACTTGTGGAGTCCGGACACGGTGATGGCCTTCGTCATGCTTCGGAACGTACGGTGGTTCCACAAATTTGTGAAGTTAAGGAAGCGTATAAACTTCGGACTAGACTGGCCGATGTCGCTGAGCTGCGGATACGGATGCGCGGCGGACGGACGGAATGCGCGGGGGCCGAGGACGGAGATGGGTGGATCATGACGGAGGAAGGAGCCGGGCGGCCGGAGCGGGACCCCGAGGCGGTCTCCCGGTTCGTCGAGCACTTCGCCGCGCAGCTGGTGGCGGCCGGAGTGCCGCGCATGCCGGCCAGGGTCTTCGCGGCCCTGCTGGTGTCGGACACCGGGGCCAGGACCTCCGCCGAGCTGGGGGAGACGCTGCGGATCTCGCCCGCCGCGGTGTCCGGAGCCGTGCGCTACCTGGACCAGCAGCACCTCGTCTCCCGCGAGCGGGAACCCGGCTCGCGCCGTGAGCGCTACCGCGTCCACGGCGACCAGTGGTACGAGGCCCTGACCAACCGTGAGGCCGTCATCCGGCGCTGGGAGAACGCCCTGCGCGAGGGCGTCACCAGCCTGGGGCGCGACACCCCGGCGGGCCGTCGGCTGGGGGAGACGCTGGCCTTCTTCGAGTTCGTGGAGAAGGAGATCGAGACGATCATGGACCGGTGGCGCGCCCACCGGGACGAGACTTTCGGCCGGGGTGAGGGGCGATCCTGAAGCCGGACGCGTCCGCGTGACTGATCGAATGCGATGAGTGACGGACGGTCCGTTTCAAGGGGAGGGCGCATCATGACAGCCATGGCAGAGCGACCGACGGCAAGCGGCACCGAGCTCGGCGACTTCGAGGAACTGCTGGACCTTCTCGACGAGCTGCACCTGCGCGACGGCTTCAAAGCCGAGATCATCAGGGGGGACATCGTTGTGTCGCCGTGATCGAAGGGCTATTACCGCCGTGTGACGCACCTGGTGTGCAAACAGCTCGAGCCGTACCTTCCAGAAGGACACCTGATCGACCGGGCACCGACGTTGTATGTCTTCCCGGGGGAGGCATGCGCCTATGGGCCGGGCATTCACGCGGTGCACGAGCAGGCCCTCGAGACGGAGGGCAACCGTCTGGACGGCGAGGCTCTGTCCTTCGTCGCCGAACTGACCTCTCCCTCCACCCGGAACGACGATCTGACCGACAAGGTCGAGGTCTACGGCAGGGCGGGCATCCCCGTGTATCTCATCCTCGACATGCAGGAACAGCGGGCCACCGTCTACGGCTCCCCGTCGCCGCAGGGCTACCAGATCCGCATCAACAAGCCGTTCGGCGAAAAGCTCCTGATCCCCGATCCCTTCGGTTGCCTCCTCGACACGAGCGGGTTCCACCGGCCCCACGAGGGCACTGAAACCTGACTCACACCGGCAGCGTCAGCCCCCAGGCGCCCTCCCGCGCCACCCACGTCCGGGTGCCCACCGGCCCCGACACCAGGGCGTCCGCCCGGTAGCGGAAGTGCGCTCCCGACACCGTCACCGTGTGCCCCTCGGCCAGCAGCGGCGACGCCTCCGCGCCGACGGACACCGGCCGCACCTCGACCCGGGCGATCCCGCCGGGGCCGGGGACGACGGAGACGGACTCCACCGGCTGGCGCAGGTCGACGAGCGTCTTCCCGTCGACCTCCACCCGCAGCCGGACCGGTCCGCCCTCGGGGGCGTAGGCGACCCGGGGCGGCCGGACCGGCACCAGGGTCCGTACCAGGGACTGGCAGGTCCGCAGCCACGGATGCGGCCCCGCCCCGGGACCCCCGTCGGCGTTCTCGGCCTCTTCGGCGGCCTCCTCCCGCACCTGGGCGGCACCGGCCGGCGGGATCCGTACCGCGCCGAGCACCACGCCGTCGCTGTCGTCCACCAGCAGATTCATCCGCCGCTCGGCGCCGTCCAGCACGGCGCGCGCCGCGGCCACCGCCCCCGTGGGCACCCCCAGCGACCGGGCGAGCGACAGCGCGTTCCCGACCGGCACCAGGGACAGCGCGCAGCCGGTCAGCTCCCGCTGCCGGTGCAGCAGCCCCACCGCCTGCATCAGGGCCCGGTCGTCGCCGACCAGGACCGGGCGCCGGGAGCCCCGCCGGGCGAGCGCGCGGGCGAACTCCTCCGGCCCGTCCGGCAGGCACACCTTCGTCGTCGCACCCGCGCTGAGCACGTCCTTCGCGATACGCACGGACTCGCCGTCCCAGCGGCGGGCGACCGGATCGATGACCACCAGGAGCTGATCGGACGTCGGGGAAGTCGCCACCTCGGCCATGCCTCGCTTCCTCGGGTAGCATCTTTGTGCAAGAGCCCCTTGCGCTGTTGCGCAGGGGCTTCGTCTATTCCGGGGCATCCGGTCCGACGGTTGGCGGCCAACGATGGTCGCGGTGTGGGCGCGGCGGAGATCCTCCGCGTACGCCCCTGACCCTGGACATGCCCCGCCCGGAAGGGGTGTACGCGCGTGCCCGCACTTGTGCTGCTCGGTGCTCAGTGGGGTGACGAAGGCAAGGGAAAGGCGACGGACCTGCTCGGCGGATCCGTCGACTACGTGGTGCGTTACCAAGGCGGCAACAACGCCGGCCACACGGTGGTCGTGGGCGACCAGAAGTACGCCCTCCACCTGCTCCCTTCCGGAATCCTGTCTCCCGGTTGCACTCCCGTCATCGGCAACGGCGTCGTCGTCGACCCCTCCGTCCTGTTCTCCGAGCTGAGCGGGCTGAACGAGCGAGGCGTCGACACGTCCAAGCTCCTGATCAGCGGCAACGCACACATCATCACGCCGTACAACGTGACGGTGGACAAGGTGACGGAGCGTTTCCTCGGCAAGCGCAAGATCGGCACCACGGGCCGCGGCATCGGCCCGACCTACGCCGACAAGATCAACCGCGTCGGCATCCGGGTCCAGGACCTGTACGACGAGTCGATCCTCACCCAGAAGGTCGAGGCGGCCCTCGACGCCAAGAACCAGATGCTCACCAAGCTCTACAACCGGCGTGCGATCGCCACGGGCCAGGTGGTCGAGGAACTGCTGGGCTACGCCGACAAGCTGGCGCCGTACGTCACCGACACCGTCCTGGTCCTCAACCAGGCGCTGGAGCAGGACAAGGTGGTCCTCTTCGAGGGCGGCCAGGGCACCCTGCTCGACATCGACCACGGCACGTACCCCTTCGTCACCTCGTCGAACCCGACCGCCGGCGGCGCCTGCACGGGCTCCGGCGTGGGCCCGACGAAGATCAGCCGGGTCATCGGCATCCTCAAGGCGTACACGACCCGCGTCGGCGCCGGCCCCTTCCCGACGGAGCTGTTCGACGAGGACGGCGAGGCGCTGCGCCGCATCGGCGGCGAGCGGGGCGTCACGACCGGCCGCGACCGCCGCTGCGGCTGGTTCGACGCGGTCATCGCCCGCTACGCGACCCGCGTGAACGGCCTGACCGACTTCTTCCTCACCAAGCTCGACGTCCTCACCGGCTGGGAGCAGATCCCGGTCTGCGTGGCCTACGAGATCGACGGCAAGCGCGTCGAGGAGCTCCCGTACTCCCAGTCGGACTTCCACCACGCGAAGCCGGTCTACGAGATGCTCCCCGGCTGGTCCGAGGACATCACCGGCGCGAAGTCCTTCTCCGACCTCCCGAAGAACGCCCAGGCGTACGTCAAGGCCCTGGAGGAGATGTCCGGCGCCCCGATCTCCGCGATCGGCGTGGGTCCGGGCCGCGACGAGACGATCGAGATCAACTCGTTCCTCTAGTCCGGCCCCGCCGTAGTCCGCCGCACCCCGACGTCCCGGTGGCCCGTCCAGGGCCACCGGGACGTTTTCACGTCCGGGGTGTCCGGGACACCCGGGGTGTGTGGGGGCGAGCCGGCCCCGCCCGGGGTTCAGCTGAAGACGATCATCGAGCCCTGGGCCAGGCTGCGCGTGGCTGCCGCGTGCAGGCCGAGCCAGACGTGGCGTTCCCGGGCGAAGGGACTGGGGTCGTACGGCGCGGGGACGGCGGGTTCCTCCAGTTCGGTCGGCCCCTGCGGGGGCTCGGGCGCGGCCGGCGGGTTCGCCGGGTCGATGCCGAGGGCCGGGGCGACGACTTCCAGTTCACGCAGCAGCGCGTGGGAGGAGCCCAGCGGGCCGCCGCCCGCGAGGAGTTCGTCGCTGGAGAGCGGGTGCGGGAAGTCCACGGGGACGTAGGCCCCGGCGTGGTCGTAATGCCACACCAGGTGCGACTGCTGGGCCGTGGTCTCGAACATCTCCAGCAACTGCTCGTAGTCGCCGCCCAGTTCGCCCACCGGTGTGACCGGCAGTCCGCACACCTGGAGCAGATACGTGCGCCGCAGGAAGTGCAGCGCGTCGTAGTCGAAGCCCGCGACAGGGGCGACCTCGCCGGACAGTCCCGGCATGTACTGGTACACCGGCACCGGCGGCAGCCCGGCCTCGGCCAGTACCTTGTTGTACTGCGCGAGTTCCTCGGCGAACGGATTCTCGGGGGTGTGGCACAACACGTCGACGAGCGGTACCAGCCACAGGTCACAGGCCAAAGAAAGCTCCTCGCATAGCACGTCCACTGCATCCGGTACGTCTGGCGCGTCCAGCACGGCGGTCAGGGAAGGGTATCGGCGCGGCGCGAGGGTGACTCCCCTCGTGCAGGTCCTCTACCCATACCAACACAGACGACGCGGGACCCGGCCCCCGGGCTCCACCCCGCACTCACCCCGGGCCGTCCGGTCCGGGCCGCCCGGTCCGGTCCGTCCGGCCCGCGGGGAGCCGTTCGACGAAGGCCAGGGAGTGGGCGTTGTACGACGCGACGACCGCGCGGGCGGAATCGATGTCACGGCGCACCAGCGCGTCCACCAGATCGGTGTGATCGGACCACAGCTGCCCCCGCAGATCGGGCAGTCGCCGCAGATGCTGGACCACGCAGACCCAGGTCTGGACGCGGAGCCGGTGCAGGAAGGCGGTGAGGAAGGGGTTGCCGAACAGGGCTCCGAACTCGCGCCAGAAGCGCAGGTCGTAGCCGATCAGCACGGTGAGTTCCCCGGCGAGGGCCGAACGCTGGGCCTCCTCGCCGCGCCGCCGGACCCCGGCGAGCGCGGCGGCGACCCGGGGCTCCTCGGGCCGGATGCGGGCCAGGCGGCCGTCGGCGTCGGTCAGGGCGTGGAACATCCCGTCGATCACCAGCGTGCGGGCCTCGATCATGCCGTGGAAGTCGTCGACGGAGTACTCGTGCACGCGGAACCCCCGGTGCTGGTCGGCGTCGAGCAGCCCCTGCGCCGACAGGTCGACCAGCGCCTCCCGTACGGGGGTCGCGGACACCCCGTACTGGTCGGCGATCTCCTTGACGGTGAACTCCTGCCCCGGCTCCATCCGCCCGGCCAGCACCTCCTCACGGAGGGCGTCGGCGATCTGCTGCCGCAGCGTGCTGCGCGTCACCGCGCCGTTGCCGCTGATGCCGGGCATGGTCGGGCGTCTCCCCTTTGCGTTCGAGTGGCGTGACCGTGCAAGGCGTGCGTGTGTCCCACGCGCCGGCCGCGTGCATCCGGCGCACGCGTCCGTCCACGGTCACGCCACCTTATGTGTTCGAGTGACCTGTGCTTGTTCGAATCTTCAGGTCACCTCCTCACGGCCGGTCCACGAACTCGTCCGCCGCCGACAGCGCCGAGTCCAGCGCGGCCAGACCCTCCTTCAGCTCGGCCTCGCTCACGTTGCACGCCGGGACGACGTGGGTGCGGTTCATGTTCACGAAGGGCCACAGCCCGTCCGCCTTCGCGGCGGCGGCGAAGGCGGCCATCGGGGCGCCCGCCTCACCGGTCGCGTTGTAGGGGACCAGCGGCTCCCGGGTCTCCCGGTTCCGCACCAGTTCCAGCGCCCAGAACATGCCGACCCCGCGGACCTCGCCCACGCTGGGGTGCCGCTGTGCCAGCTCGTGCAGCGCCGGCCCGACGACGGACGCGCCGATCCGTGCCGCGTTCTCGACGATGCCCTCCTCGGCCATGGCGTTGATCGTCGCGACGGCGGCGGCGCAGGCCAGCGGATGCCCGGAGTAGGTGAGCCCGCCCGGGTACGGCCGCTTCGCGAACGTCTCGGCGATCGCACCGGAGATCGCGACGCCGCCGAGCGGCACGTACCCGGAGTTCACGCCCTTCGCGAAGGTCATCAGGTCCGGAACGACGTCGTACAGGTCCGCCGCGAACCAGGTGCCGGTCCGGCCGAACCCGGCCATCACCTCGTCCAGGACGAAGACGATCCCGTACGTGTCGCACAGCTCCCGCACCCCGGCGAGATAACCGGGCGGCGGCGGCATGATGCCCGCCGTCCCCGGAATGGTCTCCAGGATGATCGCCGCGATCGTCGACGGCCCCTCGAAGGCGATCGTCGTCTCCAGGTGCTCCAGCGCCCGCGCGCACTCCTGCTCCTCGGTCTGAGCGTAGAAGCGGGAGCGGTACAGGAAGGGCGCCCAGAAGTGCACGACCCCGGCCGTGCCGCTGTCGGAGGCCCAGCGGCGCGGGTCGCCGGTGAGGTTCACGGCCTGCTGGGTGCCGCCGTGGTACGAGCGGTACGCGGAGAGCACCTTGGGCCGCCCGGTGTGCAGCCGCGCCATCCGGACGGCGTGCTCGACGGCGTCCGCGCCCCCGTTGGTGAAGAAGACCTTGTCCAGGTCACCCGGCGTCCGCTCGGCGATCAGCCGCGCCGCCTCCGACCGCGCCTCGACGGCGAACGCGGGCGCGAACGTCGTCATCCGTCCGGCCTGCTCCTGGATCGCGGCGACGACCTTGGGGTGCTGGTAGCCGACGTTGGTGAAGACGAGCCCACTGGTGAAGTCGAGGTAGCGCCGGCCTTCGTAGTCCCAGAAGTACGCCCCCTCGGCTCCGGCGACGGCGAGCGGGTCGATCAGTTCCTGCGCGGACCAGGAGTGGAAGACATGGGCACGGTCGGCGGCCTTCACGGCGGCCCCGGCCTCGGGGTTCGGCTGTGCAGTCATACGGGCGAGCGTAGGTCGTTCCTCCCCTCCTTTGACAGTGTGCTGCATGTATGGCAGCGTGCTGTCAAAGGGGGTGGAGGCTCCTCCGTCCCTGGTCCTCCGTCCACTGCGTTCAATCGGTATCCATCGATACTCATCGGCATCCATCGGCGCCCCCAGGGAGCGGTCATGACCCGCGATCCCGTCCATCTAGCTGTCTACGACACCTTCGCCGACTGGGAGACCGGTCACGCCACCGCGCACCTCGCCCTCGCCGGGTACGAGGTCCGCACCGTCGCCCCCACCGGGGCGCCCGTCACCAGCGTCGGCGGGCTGCGCGTGCTGCCCGACCTCGCCCTCGACGCGCTGCGGCCCGAGGACAGTGCGCTGCTGATCCTCCCCGGCGCCGGTCTCTGGGACGAGGGCGACGACCTCGCCCCCTTCGCCCGCACCGCCCGCGCCTTCCTCGACGCCGAAGTGCCCGTCGCCGCCCTCTGCGGCGCCACCGCCGGACTCGCCCGCGAAGGCCTGCTCGACGAGCGGGCGCACACCGGCGCCGCCTCCTTCTACCTGGCCGCGACCGGTTACGCCGGCGGCGCGCGGTACGTCGAGGCCGACGCCGTCACCGACGGCGGACTCGTCACCGCCGGACCCACCGAACCCGTCGCCTTCGCCCGCGAGGTCTTCCGGCTGCTCGGCGCCTACGACGAACCGGCGATCGACGCCTGGTACCGGCTCTTCCACGACTCCGACCCCCAGGCGTACGCCGAGCTCGAGGAGGCCCTGAGCCGGTGAGCCGGGAACAGCAGGATCTGCTCAGCCGCGGCGCGCTCGGCGCCTTCCGGCTGAACGGCGAGTTCCTCGCGGTCGCCGAGGAACTCGCCAGGCCCGCCGGGCTCACCGCCGCCTGGTGGCAGGTGCTCGGCGCGGTCCTCCGCGAACCCCTGCCGGTCTCCGGCATCGCCCGCGTCATGGGCATCACCCGGCAGAGCGTGCAGCGCATCGCCGACCTGCTGGTCGAGCGCGGTCTCGCCGAGTACCGGCCCAACCCGGCGCACCGCCGAGCCAAGCTCCTCGCCGCCACCGAGCAGGGGCGCGCGGCCGTCGCGGGGATCGGCCCCGGCCACGCCGCCTTCGCGAAACGGCTCGCGGAGGCGTTCGGTGAAACCGAACTCGCACAGGCGATCCAGACACTGGAACGCCTGTGCGCGGTGCTCGACGACCTCGGTCCGCCTGTTACGGAACCGTAGACGACGCCCAGCTCACCCCGGACCGCGCCCGGTTTATCCTCAGGCTGTTGCTCACGGCGGGGGAAGGCGGCGCAACGATGGAGAAGCACGGACCGGGGGACGCGATGGGGGGCCGGGGCGCTCGGCACCCCGGCAGAATCGGCGCGTACCGGCTGCTCGCGCGGCTCGGGGCCGGCGGCATGGGGGAGGTCTACCTCGCCCGTTCCGACCGGGGACGCACCGTCGCCGTGAAGCTGGTGCGCGAGGAACTGGCCCAGCAGGAGGAGTTCCGGGCCCGCTTCCGCCAGGAGGTGCAGAACGCCCGGCAGGTCGGCGGCGACTGGACCGCGCCGGTACTGGACGCGGACACCGAGGCCCCGGTGCCCTGGGTCGCCACCGGGTACGTCGCCGGGCCCAGTCTCCAGCAGGTCGTCGGGCACGACCACGGTGCGCTGCCCGAGCGGTCGGTACGCATTCTCGCCGTCGGTCTCGCGCACGCGCTGAAGGACATCCACGCCGCCGGCATCGTGCACCGCGACCTCAAGCCGTCCAACGTGCTCGTCACCATCGACGGGCCGCGCGTCATCGACTTCGGGATCGCGCGGGCCCTGGAGACCGTGACCGACGGCGGCCTCACCCGCACCGGGGCGCTGGTCGGCTCGCCCGGGTTCATGGCACCGGAGCAGGTGCGCGGCGATCGCATCACCCCCGCCTGCGACGTCTTCTGCCTCGGTTCGGTGCTCGCCTACGCCGCCACCGGCGAGCTTCCCTTCGGCACCGCCAACAGTGGGGCGCACGCCCTGATGTTCCGCATCGCCGAGGAGGAACCCGACCTCGGCCGGGTCCCCGAGGACCTCGCCGACCTCGTGAAGGACTGCCTCAGGAAGGACCCCGCCCAGCGGCCCACCCTCGACCAGATCCTGCTGCGCACCGGCGCCGAGGAAACCGTCGCCGGCGGCCGCTCCCGTGAGCCCTGGCTGCCGGGCGCCCTGGTCGCCCAGCTCGGCCGGCACGCCGTGCGGCTCCTGGACGCGGAGGACCCTCAGGCACCGCTGCCCGTGCCGGACGGCCCCGCCCCCGCCGCCACCCCCGAACACGCCCCCGCCGCCGACGGCTCCGCCCTACCCGTGCCGCCCGCGCCGGGCGCGCCCGGTGACGGTGCGCCGGTGAACCACCTGCCCACCCTGGTCGCCGGCCCGAACGGCCCCACCGCGCCCCCGGCCCCGGGCGCCCCGGCGGCCGGGCAGAGTCCCGCCGCGTACGGCCATCCCCAGCCGCACCCTCAGCCGCACGCCCGGCCGCATCCCCAGTCCCCCGGCTACGGCTACCCCTACAACGGCTACGGGGCCGCAGGCGCCACCCCTCCCTACGGCCCGCCGCCCTTCGGTACGCATCCGCCGCCGTACGGCCCGGCGCAGTCCCCGCGCAACAACCGTTCCACCGCGCTGCTCGTCGTGGTCGCGCTGGTCGTCGCGCTCGCCGCGGGCGGCACGGTGTACGTGCTGATGAACGGCGGCGACGGCAACACCGCCGGCGGCAATCCCTCGGGCACGCCGACCGACGGCACGTCCCAGGGCACCAACTCCTCGCCCGACGGGAAGTCCTCGACCGGGACGGATGGAACGGGCGGAACGGGCGGCGTCGCCGGGACGGAGCAGCCGCCCGCCGACGGAGCGATCCCGACCGGATATCTCGGCAGTTGGTCGACGACCATCGACAACGCGAGCGGACTGCACACCCGTAGGCTGACCATCCGGCAGGGCGAGGCCGGTGACACGGTCATGTCCCTCGTCGCCGACGGACCCACCGGGAACGGCACCTACCACTGCGTGTTCGAGGGCGACCTCACCCGTGCCCCGGGCTCCGGCGGGCGGCTGGAGATCGGCCCGACCACCGTGACGGTCGGCCAGCCGCGCAGCGCCTGCACCCCGGGTGCCGCGACCGACATCACCCTCCTGCCCGACGACACCCTCCACCGCGTGAACACCGGCAACGGCGACCAGCTCACCTATACGCGGGACTGACAAGGCACACCAACGGCACACTCGCGGCCCGCTGTCGAACGTTCGGCGAACTTCGCCCCGCGACGCTCGCCCGCCGCATTCATACGGCCGTACGGTGACCGCCTTCAACCGGGCCGTCGGCGCGAAGGGTGTGAACCGGCTGCGCCCGGACGGCAACGCCCCGTCCGTCGGCGCCCTGGAACGGGGGACCACCCCTATCCGTTCCACTCCTATCCGTTCCGCGAGGTCGAGTACGCCCGCACCTCCGGGCGGCCGCCGGCGAACTCCCTGGCGTCGAGCTTCCTGACGTACCTGACCCGGGGCATCGGTCAGGACGTGATCCACACCCACGGGCGTCTCCCCTGCCTGGGCCCGGGAGGCCGGTGCCTCTGCGCCGGCCTCGAACTCCGGGCCCCGGCACGCCGGGGAGCACTCACCTCGGCTCCGGCGGCCGCTGCCGGGGCATGTTCGGGCGGGTGGCCCCGGGCGCGGACGGGAAGCGGCCGTGGGGCTGTCCGGCCGACTCGGACCGGCCCGTGCCCGTCGGCGCCCCCTGGATGCCCGGCGGTACGCTCGCGCTCGTACGGAAGTCCATCATCCAGTCCGCCGTCTCGACCCGCACCAGCTCACTCACGTCCTCCGAGAACCGCCGCAGCACCGACAGGCACCGCTCGGTCGCCTCGCTCGCGGTGCCCTCGGCCGGGCCCAGCACCTCGCGGACGCACTCCGACGCCCAGTCGAACTGGAACGCCTGGAGCCGCCGCTGCACGGCCTGCGCGGTCGCCACGTCCCGCATCCAGCCGGACGTCACCCCGAAGAACCGGTCCGCGGACACACAGACGACCGCGAGCAGCAGCGCCATATATCCCCATGGGGCGATGCCGTCGGTCGCTCCGGTCAGATCCAGCAGCGGCAGCGCCGCCCCGGTGGCCACCCCCGCCGCGGCCCCCGCACGCAGCGCCCACGCGCACCGCCGCTTCCAGGCCCGGTCCGCGAGATACCAGGCGGCGGTGTCCAGCGCCCCGCGCTCCACCCACCGGTACAGCTCGTCCAGCCGGGGCGCGGGTTCACCCCAGTCCCCGAGCGGGAACACCCGCCCGGCCAGATCGCCCGGCCGCAGCCCGGCCGCCCCCTCGCCGAACCCGTCCTGCGGACGGCCCTCGGGCTGCATCTCCGGCTGAACCACCCGGTACTCCCTACTGACCTTGGAACCTGACCCCGAACCCGATCCCGACTCTGACCCGACCCCGACTCTGACCTGCCCCCTACCGGACCCCTACTGGATCCCTGCTCGGCGCCTGCTCGGGCGCCTGCTCGGCGCCGGACGCGGACGTGCCGGCCCCCTTCCTACCGCCCAACGGGTGGCCGCGCCGGGGGTTCGGGCGTCACTTCCGCCCAAAAGGAGGCTGTGATCAGGTATAAGGCCCGACCCGTGAATCACTCGAAAGAGTGCTGGGGCGACGGCCGCCCGGACCACGTAGGCTCGTGCCGAACGGGAAAGTCCCGTACGGACGGACCGACCAAGGAGCTGAATCGTGATCCCCGGTGGTGGCCAGCCCAACATGCAGCAGCTGCTCCAGCAGGCCCAGAAGATGCAGCAGGACCTGGCCCAGGCGCAGGAGGAACTCGCGCACATGGAGGTCGACGGCCAGGCGGGCGGCGGTCTGGTGACGGCCACCGTCACCGGCGCCGGTGAGCTCCGCGCCTTGAAGATCGACCCGAAGGCGGTGGACCCCGAGGACACCGAGACCCTCGCGGACCTCGTCGTCGCGGCCGTCCAGGCGGCCAACGAGAACGCGCAGAACCTCCAGCAGCAGAAGCTCGGCCCGCTGGCCCAGGGGCTGGGCGGCGGCGGCATCCCCGGTCTGCCTTTCTAAGACGGGCCGCGGGCCTCTACGGTACGTACTGAAGGAACCCCAGGAAGGACGGCAGTCCGTTGTACGAAGGCGTGGTACAGGACCTCATCGACGAACTCGGGCGGCTGCCCGGCGTCGGTCCCAAGAGCGCCCAGCGGATCGCCTTCCACATCCTCCAGGCGGAGCCGACGGACGTACGGCGTCTCGCCCACGCCCTCATGGAAGTGAAGGCGAAGGTCCGCTTCTGCGTCGTCTGCGGCAACGTGGCGCAGGAGGAACGGTGCAACATCTGCCGTGACACCCGCCGCGACATCGCCGTCATCTGTGTCGTGGAGGAGCCCAAGGACGTCGTGGCCGTCGAGCGCACGCGCGAGTTCCGGGGCCGTTACCACGTCCTGGGCGGCGCGATCAGCCCGATCGACGGGGTGGGCCCCGACGACCTGCGCATCCGGGAACTGCTGGCCCGGCTGGCGGACGGCACGGTCACCGAGCTGATCCTGGCCACCGACCCGAACCTGGAGGGCGAGGCCACGGCCACGTACCTCGCCCGCATGATCAAACCCATGGGCCTGAAGGTCACCCGCCTGGCCAGTGGCCTTCCGGTGGGCGGAGACCTGGAGTACGCGGACGAGGTCACCCTCGGCCGCGCCTTCGAGGGGAGACGACTCCTAGATGTCTGATGCCACGCTGCACGCGACCGACCGGGACCCGGACGACTTCTCGGTCCAGATCGCGGATCAGGTCGAGAGCTTCCTGGTCGCCGTCACGGAGGTCGCCAAGGGCGACGAGCCGGACTCGGCGGTCCCCTTCCTCCTGCTCGAGGTCTCCCAGCTCCTGCTGGCCGGCGGCCGGCTGGGCGCGCACGAGGACATCGTCCCCGACGAGCGTTACGAGCCCGATCCGGGCCCCGAGGGCGACGTGGACGAACTCCGTGAGAACCTCGCCCGCCTCCTGGAGCCGGTCGACGTCTACTCCGAGGTCTTCGACCCGTACGAGCCCCGTACGGCGCCCGTCCCGGCCCGGATCTCCGACGACCTCACCGACGTCATCACCGACCTCCGCCACGGCATGGTCCACTATCGCGCGGGCCGCACCACGGAAGCCCTGTGGTGGTGGCAGTTCTCCTACTTCTCCAACTGGGGCTCCACCGCCTCCGCGGCCCTGCGCGCCCTGCAGTCCGTCGTGGCCCACGTCCGGCTCAACCAGCCCCTCGCCGCCCTGGACGGCCTGGACACCGACCAGGGCCTCGGCGACGACACCCTGGAGATCGAGGCGGGCAGGGTCATGGTCGAGGAGATCGGCGGTCCGCTGGGCCTGCGCACGGCCATGTGACGCCCCGGTCGCGTAACGAACCGAGCGGCTTCGGCCCGCTCCGGCGGGTGCCTTGCTGAAAGGTGTGAGCATTCGGCGGGCAAATGACACTTAAGTGCTCAGATGAGCGCTATGGGGGCAATGGTGGCCGGGATGCTCATGTTGTCGGGTGGATGTGCCACGTGAACGACAGCGTCTACGTCGGCAACGCGGGCAAGGACGCGGTGCTGGACCGGGGCTGGATCCTCGGGCACTTCAAGGGCGTCGACGATCCGCGCCACAGCGAGGTCGTGGAGATCAAGTGGGGTGTCCACCCTCGTGGCGACGAGCGGTCGAAGTGGGTCGAGGGCGAGGAACGCACGGCTCTCCTGGTTCTCGTCGGCGGCCGTTTCCGGGTGGAACTCCCCGGCCGCAGCGTCCTGCTGGAAGAGCAGGGCGATTACGTCGTATGGGGGCGGGGAGTCGACCATTCCTGGTTCGCGGAGGAGGACTCGGTGGTGCTGACCGTCCGGTGGCCATCGGTGCCCGGCTACGCGGCGGCAGAGGACGGGAAGACCTGAGGAGCCGATACAGCACCTGGGCAGAGGTCAAGCGCAGGCTCCGGGAGGGCCGGCCCGAGGTGTCCGACGCCGAGGGGGGAGTCCCGTCGGCAGGCCGCACGCACGGCGACCGAGGCCTACGTGGCCGGACCCCCCTCCGCGTGAGATCCGCGAGGAGCGCGGGCTGGCGCGTGAATTTCCCAGGCCGGGGCCCCCGGGCCAGGATCACGGTGACGATCGAATACCGCGACCGAACGGCGGGGCCGGTGGTTCACTGCTCTCCGGCGTCGGGAGCTTTGGCGGCACGCAGGGCGTCGACGATCCGCGCGTAGTCCCCGGCCCGCTCCGGGTGCCTCTCCGCGCTCGCCCGTGCGCCTCCGCGCGCCCGTGGCGCCGACGAGGATAGTGGATTACGTTCGTAATATGGCAGAGAAGGTGAAGTTCAGCGTGAGTCTGGATGCCGCGCTCGGAACGGCGCTGCGGCAGTACGCCGCCGCCGAGGACGAGCAGATCTCGGCGGTGATCAGCCGAGCACTGGAGCAGTACCTCAGCAACCGTCGGCTTCTCCGTGAGGGGCAGCGTGCGATGGAGGAGTACTTCGACGAGTACGGATGGCCGACACCTGGGGAGATGGCCGAGGCGGATGCGCGAATCGACGCCCTCTTCGGAGAAACGTCGGAGGAGCGTCGAAGCGCATGAGCCACATCATCTACGACGCCGGGGCGCTGATCGCCGCCGTGAAGAACGACCGAGCGTTCCTCCACCAGCACTACAGGGCGCTCGGAAGGGGGAAGACCCCCGTTGTCCCGGCGGGCGTTCTGGCGCAGGGCTGGGACTCGCGTCCCAAGGCGGCGGGCCTGCATCGCGTACTGCACGGTTGCGAGGTGCTGCCGTTGACCGCCGCCTTGGCCAAGGCCGCCGCCGTCCTCTGTCAGAAGAACAAGACCTCCGACGTCATCGACGCCAGCGTCGTCCTCGCCTCCATCACCTACGACGAGGCGCCGATCCTCACCGACGACTTGGGCGACATCAGGGCATTGACCGCCTGCGCGGGCCGGGAGGGCATTGTCGTCGAGCGTCCCTGAGCATGTGACGCAGGTCGCTTTTCCGAGTGGTCGGCGTCGGGCTGGGCATGAGCCCTCCTGCGCGGGTGCCCGGAAGTCTCACGATGCGATATCGCGGAGGCGTTTTCCGGGCGCTCGATAGAATGAGCCGACCGGGCTGAGCACACCTGTGCGCACAGCGTGGGACAACGACGGAATGAACGAGGAGCGCACGTGGGCCTTGTCGTGCAGAAGTACGGAGGCTCCTCCGTAGCCGATGCCGAAGGCATCAAGCGCGTCGCCAAGAGGGTCGTGGAAGCCAAGCAGAGCGGCCACCAGGTGGTCGTCGTGGTTTCCGCGATGGGCGACACGACGGACGAGCTGATCGATCTCGCCGAGCAGGTATCCCCGATGCCTGCCGGGCGCGAACTCGACATGCTGCTGACCGCGGGAGAGCGGATCTCCATGGCCCTGCTGGCCATGGCGATCAAAAACCTGGGCCACAACGCCCAGAGCTTCACCGGCAGCCAGGCGGGTGTCATCACCGACTCGGTCCACAACAAAGCCCGCATCATCGACGTCACGCCCGGCCGGATCCAGACCTCGGTGGACGGG
Source organism: Streptomyces incanus (assembly GCF_042656345.1). Classification (NCBI taxonomy): domain Bacteria; kingdom Bacillati; phylum Actinomycetota; class Actinomycetes; order Kitasatosporales; family Streptomycetaceae; genus Streptomyces; species Streptomyces incanus. Next base: position 52,835 of record NZ_JBHSPC010000019.1, on the reverse strand, counting down.
GGCAACATCGCCATCGTCGCCGGTTTCCAGGGCGTCAGCCAGCAGGGCAAGAACATCACGACGCTCGGCCGCGGCGGCTCCGACACCACCGCGGTGGCCCTGGCGGCCGCTCTCGGCGCCGAGGTGTGCGAGATCTACACCGACGTCGACGGCGTGTTCACCGCAGACCCGCGGGTGGTGAAGAAGGCCCGGAAGATCGACTGGATCTCGACCGGAGACATGCTCGAACTGGCGGCCTCCGGGTCCAAGGTGCTGCTCCACCGCTGTGTGGAGTACGCCCGCCGGTACGACATCCCGATCCACGTCCGCTCGTCCTTCAGTGGACTGCCGGGCACGTGGGTCAGCAGTGAGCCGATTCAGCGAGGGGACAAGAAGGTGGAGCAGGCGCTCATCTCCGGTGTCGCGCACGACACCTCCGAGGCCAAGGTCACGGTCGTCGGTGTGCCGGACAAGCCGGGCAAGGCGGCCTCGATCTTCCGCGCGATCGCCGACGCCGAGATCAACATCGACATGGTCGTGCAGAACGTGTCCGCCGCCTCCACCGGCCTCACGGACATCTCCTTCACGCTGCCGAAGACCGACGGCCGCAAGGCCATCGACGCCCTGGAGAAGAACAAGGGCGCCATCGGCTTCGACTCCCTGCGTTACGACGACCAGATCGGCAAGATCTCCCTGGTCGGCGCCGGCATGAAGACCAACCCCGGGGTCACGGCCGACTTCTTCACCGCGCTGTCCGACGCGGGCGTGAACATCGAGCTCATCTCGACCTCCGAGATCCGCATCTCGGTCGTCACCCGCAAGGACGAGGTGGACGAGGCCGTCAACGCCGTGCACACCGCCTTCGGGCTGGACTCCGACAGCGACGAGGCTGTCGTCTACGGGGGTACCGGCCGCTGATGACGCGGTCCGGGCGACCGGCGCTCGCGGTCGTGGGAGCGACCGGAGCAGTCGGCACGGTCCTGCTCCAGATCCTGTCCCACCGGGCGGACATCTGGGGCGAGATCAGACTGATCGCCTCCGCGCGCTCGGCCGGCCGCAAGCTGTCCGTGCGCGGCGAGGAGACCGAGGTCGTGGCGCTCACCGAGGGGGCCTTCGACGGGATCGACGTCGCGCTGTTCGACGTCCCCGACGAGGTCGCCGCACGGTGGGCGCCCGTCGCCGTCGCGCGGGGCGCGGTGGTGGTCGACAACTCCGGTGCCTTCCGCATGGACCCTCAGGTGCCCCTCGTCGTCCCCGAGGTCAACCCGCACAGCGCGCGGATCCGCCCGCGCGGGATCGTCGCCAACCCGAACTGCACCACCCTGTCGATGATCGTCGCCGTGGGTGCGCTGCACGCCGAGTTCGGGCTGAGCGAGCTGGTCGTCTCCTCGTACCAGGCGGTCAGCGGCGCCGGGCACGCGGGCGTGCGGACCCTGCGGGAGCAGCTTTCCCTGGTCGCGGGCACGGAGCTGGGGACCGGCCCCGGTGACGTACGGCGGGCCGTGGGGGACAACACCGGGCCGTTCGCGGAGCCGGTCGTGCTGAACGTGGTGCCGTGGGCCGGGTCGCTGCGCGAGGACGGCTGGTCCTCGGAGGAGATGAAGGTCCGCGACGAGTCCCGCAAGATCCTCGGTCTGCCCCGTCTCCCGGTCGCCGTGACCTGCGTACGGGTGCCGGTGATCACCGTGCACTCGCTCACCGTGCACGCCCGCTTCGAGCACGAGGTGACCGTCGACAGGGCCCGCGAGATCCTCGCCACCGCCCCCGGTGTCGTGCTGTACGACAATCCCGCCGCGGGTGAGTTCCCCACGCCCGCCGATGTCGTCGGCACCGACCCGACCTGGGTGGGGCGGGTACGTCGTGCCCTGGACGACCCGACGGCGCTCGAGCTCTTCGTCTGCGGCGACAACCTCCGCAAGGGCGCCGCCCTCAACACCGCGCAGATCGCCGAGCTGGTGGCGGTGCCGGACCGGCCCTGACCTGCCGCACCGTAAATAACCCTGGTCGCAGCATGTGCTTTTGTAAGATCTACGAAAGTGATGTGAACGGGTCATGTGTCTCGGGTCTCTTGATCCTGACCGGCCCGCAGTCGAGGATTTACCTTCCGCCCCCACGCAACCGCGTGCCGGGCGGAGAGCGTCTCTGCGGGCACCCCCTTTGGGGCGTGCTCGGGGACGAGGCGGTCTTTTCCGGACGTGGGGACGTCCGGAACCGGACGTGGGGACGTCCGTTCATATGAGGCATAGGGGAAGAGCGGGACGCATGAGGGCATTCGGTGTGCTGTCGGTGGTGCTGCCCGGCGTGAACGGGGAGCGGTCGGCGCGGGACGGCGTACGGCCGGCACGGGGCGGCGTACGGCCGGCACGGGGCGGTGATCGGCAGGGCCCGGACGATGCCGAGCGGTCCGCACCGGGCGCCGTAAACGTGACGTCCGGCACGTACAACCCTCACGGGGGGAAGCGTGTCCAACTGGCGTGGCTGAGGTACTCGTCTTCGCAACGCCGCGCGGCCCGGCTCTACGCCCGCCCCGCCAGGCTCTCCGACCCCGTAAGGCCGGTGCTTCCGGTGGCATGCCGGTGATCGCGCCGATGCCCACAGCGCGGCCTGCCCGCATACCCAGTCAGCGTGACGGCGGTGCCGACGACGTAGTGGCAGCCGGCACGACCGTCGACCATCTCACCGAGACCTATCGGGCGCACTACCGCTCGCTGCTGGGCCTCGCCGCGCTCCTTCTCGACGACACCGCCTCCTGCGAGGACGTCGTCCAGGAGGCGTTCATCCGCGTCCATTCCGCCCGCAAGCGCGTACGGGAACCGGAGAAGACCCTGGCGTATCTGCGTCAGACGGTCGTCAACCTCTCCCGTTCCGCGCTGCGCCGCCGCATCCTCGGCCTCAAGCTGCTCTCCAAGCCCATGCCCGACATGGCGAGCGCGGAGGAAGGCGCGTACGACCTGCTGGAACGCGACTCCCTCATCAAGGCGATGAAGGGGCTCCAGCGCCGTCAGCGCGAGGTGCTGGTGCTGCGCTACTTCGCCGACATGACCGAGGCACAGGTGGCGGCGACGCTCGGCATTTCGCTGGGCTCGGTGAAGGCGTACGGCTCGCGCGGGATAGCGGCGCTGCGGGTGGCCATGGAGGCGCCGGTATGAGCGGCGGGAAGGACGCCCGCGGCCAGGACGTGCGCGGCGAGGAGCGCGAGCAGGAGGGGCGCGGGGCGGAGGAAGGCACACCCGAGCGCGCCCCCGGGGGTGCGCAGTGCGAGCCCGAGGGCGACGAGCGGGAACCCGAGGAACGCGAGCCCGGGGAGCGCGAGCCTGAAGAGGGCGTGTCCGGGGAGCGCGAGCCTGAAGAGGGCGTGTCCGGGGAGCGGGCGGCCGAGGCGCATGCGTCCGAGGGTGCGTCCGAGTCCGGGGACATGACCGGAGCCGACGGCCCGGGTTCGTCCGGCGGGGACGGTCCGCGCGTGCCGCGTGGGCCGGCGTCGCCGCTCGGGCAGCAGACGAAGCAATCGCACGCTGGGAACGGAACTGTGAACGACGACAGCGACCGCAACGGAGGCCTGGACACTCAGGGGCCCGAGCAGGGAGCTGGGCAGGGATCCGGCCTGCTCGACCCGGACGAGCTGGAGCTGCGCAGCCTGCTGCACAGCTCGGTGAGCGTAGTGGAGCCGAGTGAGGGCTCGCTGGACTACCTGCGGCGCGCCGTGCCGGCCCGCCGGGCACGCAAGCGGCAGATCCTCGTCGGCGCGGCAGCCGCCGTCCTCTTCGCCGGCACGGCCGTACCGGCTCTCGTCCACGTTTCCCAGTCCGTCGGCCTCGACGCCGACCCGTCCGCCGTCGGCCGTGCCTCGCAGGCACAGGGCGGCACCGGCGAGGGCGTGGGCCCCGACGGTGGCGAGAACACTGCGGGCGGCACCTCGGACCAGGTCGAGAAGGACCGGAAGGACGGCGGGAAGGGCAAGGAGAAGAACGCCGAAACCGGGGCGAGCGCCGGCGTGACGGAGGGGGCGAACCCCTCGGCGAGCGCCGCCACGGGGTCACCCGCCTGCACGGCCGCCCAGCTCGGTCCGGCCGTCGCGAGCAGCGGCGCGCCCGACTCCACCGGCGCGGTCTACGGCTCCTTCCGGGTGGCCAACGTGTCCACCACCGGTTGTACGGTCGGCGGCCCGGGAGGCCTGAGCGTGACGCCGCTGGGCGCGGCCGACACCGCCAAGGTGGGCTCGGCCCGGCATGTGGCCGGGGACGCGGCGGCGGGTCTGCCGGACCCGTCCCTGGAGGCCGGGCAGCTGGTGCTCAAGCCGGGTGAGTCCTACGACGTGAAGTTCGCCTGGGTGCCCTCCGAGCCCTGTCCGACCAACGGCGGGGGCGGCGAGACCGGCGGCACCGACGACCCCTCGCCCGACCCCAGCCCTTCCGAGGAACCGACGGTCGGCGACGGCACGTCCACGGGCGGTGACACGGGTGCGGTGACCCAGCTCCTCACGGCGGACGGCACGGCCGACGGCAGCGTGACGGTGACGTACACCCCGGCGTCGGGAGCGGGCACGGCGACCGCCACGGTGTCCAACGCCTGCGCGGGAACCGTCTACTGGACGGGACTGCTGCCGGCCACGGCGAGCTGACCGAGCCTGCCCGTCACACCCCTGACGGGCTCGGCTGCTCCTGCTGCCGGCCCGGTCCGGGCTGCGCATCCTCGTCCGGGACCAGGCCCAGTTCCGTGTCCCGGACGAGTTCCGCCTCGCGGCGCACCAACCGGAACCACATGAAGATCACGAAGCCTACGAAGGCGAACCACTCGGCGGTGTAGCCGAGGTTCTGGAAGGCCTTGAGGTCCAGCCCGGTACCGCCGGGCGCGACCGCGGGCACCGCCCGCATCCCCGAGTCGCCCTGGTTGAGGGTGATCCACGCGTCGTACACGTCGTGGGGCACCAGATTCACCAGGGACGCCGAGCTGATCGCGCCGGTCTGTCCCTCGGGCAGGCCGCTGAGAGCGGGGACGCCGTTGCTGCCGGGGGTCTCGGATGCCTGGAGCGCCCCGGTGACGGTGACCTCGCCGGCCGGCGGCGCGGGCGTGTCGGCCGGCTGCGGGTCGCCGGGCAGCCAGCCCCGTACGACGGGCAGCACCTTGCCGGTGTCGGTGTGCAGCAGCGTCAGGACGTAGTGGCCGGGCTCGCCGTCGAGGTCGCGGTCGGGCACGAGGAGCTGTTCCTCGTAGCGGCCGCTCGCGGCGGCCTGCTTGCCGGAGGTCTCCTTGGTCACCGGCAGCAGCGTGTCCAGCGGCCGGGCTTCCTCCTGCCGGCTGGAGGCGACGTTGTCCTCGGCGCCGCGATGGTCCTCGACGCGGGCCTCGAACCGGCCCAGCTGCCAGGAACCCATGAAGATGCAGAAGGGGATGGCGAGCAGCACGAAGACGTTGATTCCCCACCATCGGGGCGTCAGCAGGAACCGGTACACACTCCCACCGTACGGTGCCGCGCCCGGGAACCGGCCCGCGGGGCCGCCTGGGAAGCCCGCGATTCCGCCGGTGGTCCACAGGCCGAGGAACCCGGTTGTCCACAGGGTGGGGGCCTCGGTTGTCCACAGGTTGGGGGCCTCTGCGGCGCGATACCCGCTGGGACGGGCAGTATGGGGCCATGACTGAGAGCCACGGGTCCGGCGCAGCGGCGGGGCGGACGGACCGGACCGAGCGAGTACATCAGGGCGAGCAGATGCCCGACTGGGAGAAGCGCTTCCGGGCGCCCCGGGTGTCCCTGCCCGACTGGGCGGAGGACGCCCCCGACCGTTCCCTGTTCGTGTCGAACGCGACGGGGACGTACGAGCTGTATGCCTGGGACCGGTCGACCGGTGAGCAGCGCCAGGTGACGGACCGGCCCAACGGCACCACGGACGGCGTGCTCTCGCCGGACGGTGAGTGGATCTGGTGGTTCGACGACAAGGACGGCGACGAGTTCGGCGTCTGGCGCCGCCAGCCGTTCGCGGGCGGCCCCCACGAGCTCGCCGCTCCGGGGCTGGACGCCTCGTACCCGGCCGGTCTCGCCCTCGGCCGGGACGGGAGCACGGCCGTCGTGGGCCGCTCCACGGACGAGGACGGTACGACGATTTATCTGGTGCGGATCGTCTCAGGAGCCGAAGGAGCCGAAGGAGCCGAGGCGCCCGCGGCGCCGGTGGAGATCTACCGGCACCGTGAGTCGGCGGGCGTCGGGGACCTCTCGCACGACGGTTCACTGATCGCCGTCGAGCACACCGAGCACGGCGACGCGATGCACTCCGCGCTGCGCGTGCTGCGCCCCGACGGCACCACGGTCGCCGAGCTGGACGACACCAAGGGCGGCACGAAGGAGCTGGGCCTGGAGGTGCTGGGCTTCGCCCCCGTCGACGGCGACACACGTCTGCTCATCGGTCATCAGCGGCGCGGCCGCTGGGAGCCCCTGGTGTGGGACGTGGCGACGGGCGAGGAGACGGACCTCTCCCTGGAGCTGCCGGGCGACGTGAGCGCCGAGTGGTTCCCGGACGGCACGGGCCTGCTCATCGCGCACAGCTTCGAGGCCCGCAGCGAGCTGTTCCGCTACGACCTGGCGGGCCCGGAACTGGTGGAGATCGACACCCCGCCCGGCACCGTCTCGGGCGCGACGGCCCGGCCGGACGGCAGCGTGGAGTACCTGTGGTCGTCGTCGGCCCGGCCGTCGACGGTCCGCTCCACGACCGGCGAGGTCGTCCTGGACCCGCCGGGGATGCGCTCGCCCGGTTCGGTGCCGGTGGAGGACGTCTGGGTGGAGGGCCCCGGCGGCCGTATCCACGCCCTGGTCCAGAAGCCCGAGGGCGCGACCGGCCCGCTGCCCACCGTCTTCGACATCCACGGCGGCCCCACCTGGCACGACAGCGACTCCTTCGCCGCCGGTCCGGCCGCCTGGGTCGATCACGGGTACGCGGTGGTCCGCGTCAACTACCGGGGCTCCACGGGCTACGGCCGCGCCTGGACCGACGCGCTGAAACACCGGGTCGGGCTGATCGAGCTGGAGGACATCGCCGCGGTCCGCGAGTGGGCGATCGGCTCGGGCCTCGCGGACCCGGACCGCCTGATCCTCACCGGCGGTTCCTGGGGCGGCTACCTCACCCTGCTCGGCCTGGGCACCCAGCCCGACGCGTGGACGCTGGGCATCGCGGTGGTCCCGGTCGCGGACTACGTCACGGCGTACCACGACGAGATGGAAGCGCTGAAGGCGATGGACCGCACGCTGCTCGGCGGCACGCCCGAGGAGGTGCCCGACCGGTTCGAGGCGTCCTCCCCGATCACCTACGTCGACCGGGTGAAGGCGCCGGTCTACATCTCGGCCGGGGTGAACGACCCCCGCTGCCCGATCCGGCAGATCGAGAACTACGTCCACCGTCTCCAGTCCCGCGAAGCCCCGCACGAGGTCTACCGCTACGACGCGGGGCACGGCTCCCTGGTGGTCGACGAGCGGATCAAGCAGGTCCGCCTGGAACTGGACTTCGCGGAACGTCACTTGGGGACGGGGACGGGGACGGGGACGGGGACGGGGACGGGGACGGGGACGGGGACGGGGACGGGGACGGAGACGGAGACGGGGACGGAGACGGAGACGGAGACGGAGGCCGGGAAGCAGGGCTGAGGGATTCCGGCGCGGATGCCTCCCGGGCTCCGGCCCGGGAGGCACCGGCAGGTCGCGTCCTCGGCCGTCCGGGTCGCGTCCTCGGCCGTCGCCCCCGGCCGGTCACCTCCCCGGCCGTCCCCTTCCCCTGCGCCCGAGCAGTTCCGCCAGCCCGCGCCGGGTGGCGCCCAGCACCACCCGGTCCTCGTTCCGCAGGACGTACGTGTCGGGCAGGTCCCAGACCAGCCCCGACGGCTCACCGGCCGCCGTGACGCCGCCGGTCCCGGTGCCGGCGGCGTTCCCGGAGCCGTTCCAGATGCCGCTCCCGTTCGCGCCCGGCGCCGCCCGGGTCGCCGCCGTGTCCAGGGCCAGCACCCGCCACGCCCCGGCCCGGAACGCCTCGCCGAGCGTCTTCCCCTCCAGCTGCGGATGCCCGCCCACGGTCAGCGCCGCGAACAGCAGCACCCGCCGCTCGACCGGGATGGCCCCCAGGATCTGCCGGCCCATCATCGCCCCGGCGAAGGCGGGCGCGGCCAGGTGGGAGACGCTGCGGCTCCGGGTCACCGCGTCGGGGTGCGCGGCCCGCAGGGTGCGGTACACGGCTGTCGCGAACTCGTCGTCGTACAGCCGCAGGACGACCCGCAGGTCGGCGCGCAGGGCCCGCCCGTACAGTACGGCCTCCAGGTTGGTGGTGTCGACGCTGGTGAGGGCGAGGAGCGCGTCGGCCCGGTGGATCTTCGCGGCCTCCAGGACGCCCTCCTGCATGACGTCCCCGAGCACCACCGGGACGCCCAGCCGCCGTGCCGTGGCCATGCCCCGCGCCTCAGGGTCGGCCTCGACGCACACCACGGGGATGTGCAGTTCGCGCAGCCGGGTCAGCACCCGCGTACCGATCTTGCCGAGACCGAGCAGCACCACATGCCGGCTCAGCCCGCGCGGCGGCTTCCGCAGCGCCGACACGGTGCGGAAGGTGCCCAGCGCCTCGAGGACCGCCGCCAGCATCACCGGCAGTAGCAGCAACCCGACCAGTGCGGACAGCAGTTGCAGGATCTGCCGGCCCATGGAGTCGTTGTGCGCGGGGTCGTTGATCGCGAAGAGGTCGAGCAGGGTGACGTAGGTGGCGTGCAGCGGGTGGTCTTCCGTGACCAGGGTCAGCACGACCGCCAGCGCCACCACCGCCGCCGCGAGACCCGCCAGCGACCACCGCAGCCGCTGTGAGAACAGCGAGGCGAACGGCGGAACCCCGGCCCGTACGGCGGACAACGGCGGCCCGGAGTACGACACCTGTTCCAGGACCATCGTGCCGCGTCCGGTCGCCGCCGCGACGGCCGCCGCGTCGGGCAGCATCTGCGGCCCCTGGTCGCCGCTGTCCTCCGAACCGTCCGAGCCGGCCGGGTCGTTGCTCGTCGCGGACAGCAACGCCAGCGTGCACAGCCCGGGATCGGCGACCTCGCCGGGGCGCGGGGGATGCCGTTCCACCGCGCGCAGCATCAGCCCGTCGGTGTCGACGATCTTGCTGGTGCCGACGAGCGCGGTGGCGACCAGGGCGGGGGCGGCCGTGTCGGCGTCGGACAGCACGGTGGTGGAGGTGTCGGCCCTGGGGTATCCACGCCCCTGCGTGTCACCGTCGGACAACTCGGCGGCCTGGTCGAGCAGTTCCTCGATGTGCCGGCCCAGGCGCCGGTTGTAGAGGCGCAGGACGAGGCGGATCCTGGGGTTGATCCGGCGGGCGTTGAGGGCGGCGCGGATGTTGGTCTCGTCGTCGTCGTACACCAGAGCCAGTGCGGCGGCCCGCGCCACACCCACTTCGACGAGTACGGCGTCGGTGGGTTCGGCGGCCTCCACCAGCCGTTCGTCGGACATGCCGTCCGAACCTCCGTTGTCACCAACGCCGGTGCCGCCACCGCCGCGGTTGACGGTGGCGTTCACGAACCGGTCGAGCAGCGCGGCCGACGCGGCACGGGCCCGCCCCACCACCGGTGCCCGTACCCGGAGTCCGGAGGGCGGTACGACGAGTGTGACCTGTTCGCCGTACACGCCCCGGAGTTCGGCGGCGAGGCGGTGCGCGAGTCCGTCGTCACCGCACACCACCATGTGCGCATAGGGATCGTCCGGCGGGGTCTGATTCGGAAGGCTCACCACAAGAGGAAAGACTGCCGTATACATGCAGACGGTTCCAGGAGCATGCGGAAGCCGGCGTGCGAACCGTGCTGAACGGTGCTGAACGCGCCCGCCGTCCGCCCCGTATCCAAGGGAGGGGAGACGCGCGCCCCCACCCCGCCGGCGCCCCCGCTCCCGCGCGCGATTCCGGAGGTACCCGGCCCGTGGCCATGACCAAGCCGACTCCGCGGGGAAGCGGGGCACGGAACAGGCCGACCGGGTCGGGATCCGGGCCGGGGAGCGGGACCGGTGGTGGCACGGGGACCGGCGGTGGTGGTGAGGGGACGGCCGAGGAGTCGGCCCATGAGTCCCGGCATCTCAACTCCCCTCTTCTCCTCGTCCTGTTCCTGCTCTCCGCCGTGATGTTCCAGGACCCGATCCGCCGCGCCCTGGGCGCCCCGGTGATGCAGAACTGGACGACGGTGTTCGTGGCGGTGATGATCCAGGCGCTGCCCTTCCTGGTGCTCGGCGTCCTGCTGTCCGCGGCGATCGCGGTGTTCGTCCCGCCGTCCTTCTTCGCCCGCGCCCTGCCGAAGCGCCCGTCCCTGGCGGTCCCGGTCGCGGGCGCGGCGGGCGCGGTGCTCCCCGGCTGCGAGTGCGCGTCCGTCCCGGTGGCGGGGGCGCTGGTGCGCAGGGGAGTGGCCCCGGCGGCGGCCCTGGCGTTCCTGCTGTCCGCCCCCGCGATCAACCCGATCGTGCTGACGGCGACGGCGGTCGCCTTCCCGAACGATCCCATGATGGTCCTCGCCCGGTTCGTGGCGAGCCTGCTGGTGGCCTGCCTGATGGGCTGGCTGTGGCAGCGCCACGGCCGCGCGGACTGGCTGCGCCCGCCGTCCCGTTCGTCCTACGAGGGGCAGAGCCGGGGCGCGGCCTTCTGGGGGTCGGTCCGGCACGACGTGATGCACGCCGGCGGCTTCCTGGTGGTCGGTGCGATGGCCGCGGCGACGCTGAAGGCGGTCGTCCCGGCCGACTGGCTGCAGCTGGCGGCCGATCACCCCGTGCTGTCGGTACTGGTGCTGGCCGCGCTGGCCGTTCTTCTGTCGATCTGCTCGGAGGCGGACGCGTTCGTCGCCGCGTCCCTGACCCAGTTCTCGCTGACGGCCCGGCTCACCTTCCTCGTCGTGGGCCCCATGATCGACCTCAAGCTCTTCGCCATGCAGGTGGGCACGTTCGGCCGCGGTTTCGCCCTGCGCTTCGCCCCGGCGACCCTTGTCCTGGCGGTGGCGGTCTCGGTCCTGACAGGAGTGGTGCTGCTGTGAACCGGTTGCGTCGAAACCTGAATCCGAACCGGCAGGCGCAGGCGGCCCTGCTGTTCCTCCTGGGCGCGACCGTGCTGCACACCGGGCTGACCGACCTCCACCTGCGCTACGTCAAGGGGGGCCTGCGCCCGCTGCTCCTGCTGTGCGGAGCCGTACTCGTCGTGACGGCGACGGCGACGGTCTGGTACGAGTGGCGCGGAGTGTCCCGAAAGCGTGACCGCGACGGTGGCGGGAGTGGCGACGGCGACGGTGGTGAGAGCGGGAGCGGGAGCGGTGGCGGCGAGCGCGATCACGACCAGGGGCACCACGAGCCCCGTATCTCCTGGCTCCTCGCCCTTCCCGTCCTCGCCCTGATCCTGGTGGCGCCGCCGGCCCTCGGGGCGTACAGCGCCACCCACACGGGCACGGCCCTGCAGAAGCCGTTCGGCTTCCCGGAACTCCCCGCCGGGGGCACGCTCCACCTCGGGGTGGGGGAGTACGCGGCCCGCGCGGTCTACGACGACGGCCGCGACCTCCGCGACCGGCCCATCGAGATCACCGGCTTCGTCGCCCTGGACCCCTCCGGCACTCCCTACCTGGTCCGCGTGTCCCTCAACTGCTGTGCCGCGGACGGCCAGCCGGTCAAGATCGCCCTGACCGGCGAGGTCCCCCCGGTGCTGCAACCGGACGCCTGGCTGGAGGTCAGCGGCACCTACAGCCCGCGCCGGACGAAGGATCCGGTCAACGACGGTCCCGTCCCCTACTTCGAGGTCACGTCGGCGAAGCCGGTCCCCACCCCGGACGACCCGTACGACGAGGTCTGGAACGGCTGAGCAGGCGCGCTACCGCTGCTGCTGGGCGCGGCTGCCGTCGGCGGCCGTGTCCCGGGTGACGGTCTCGCCCTGGATGACGGTCTCGCCCTGGATGACACGAGGGGTGTCCGGCTGCTTCCCCTGCGGCTGGTGCGACTGCTGGGACGGGGACTGCCGCTCGTCCTCCTGCGCCTCCGCCTTCGCCGCGCGGGCCTCGGCCTTGAGGATGCGGGCGGACTTTCCGGCCGAGCGGGCCAGCTCGGGCAGCTTTTTCGCCGCGAGCACGGCTGCGACGACGATGAGGATGATCGCGAGTTCGCTCAGTCCGAACATTGGGGGTCCGTCCGTCCTTCTCATGAGCCGTTGCCGGATGCCGCCCGTAGAATCTACAGCAATGTAGAGAATTTGACGGTGTCCGCTCGTCTATACGATGACCGCCCGGCAACGGGAGGGCGACGGAAGGGAGACAGGCCGTGGTCGAACACAGTCGGCGTCACCGGCGGCGGGCGCAGGGCGAGTTGGAGGCGCTGGTGCTGTCGGCGCTGCGGGAGGCGGACGGCCCGGCGACGGCCGGCCGGGTGCAGGAGCGCCTGGGTGAGGACCTCGCCTATACGACGGTCATCACGATCCTCACCAGGCTGCTCGCGAAGGGCGCCGTCACCCGTGAACGCGCCGGCCGCTCCTTCGTCTGGACCCCTGCCTCCGACCACGCCGGCCTCGCCGCCCACCGGATGCGCAGGGTGCTGGACGCCGAGAGCGACCGGGAGGCGGTCCTGGCCAGCTTCGTCACCGGCCTCGGCCCGGACGACGAACGGCTGCTGCGGGAACTGCTGCGTCAGCCCCGGAGCGACGGGGAAAACTGAAGCCTCATGGGGGTGTTCGTCTTCCTGCCGCTCGTCCTGCCGTTGACGGCGTGGCCGATCGCCCGGCTCGCCGCACAGCATCTCCACCCGCGGACCGCGACGCGGATGCTGACCTGGGTGGCGGCGGTGATGGCGGTGTGCAGCACGGTGTGCCTGTGCCTGGTGATGGTGGTCGGCACCGCCACCCTGCCCGGCAACCCGCTGCCCGACGGCTGGTCGGACCCGGAGGTACGGGAAGCGGTCCCGTACGACGAGGTCGTGGGGAAGACCGCCATCCCGGCGCTGTGCGCGGTGCTGCTGGCCTGCGCCCGGATCCTGTGGCGGCACGTCCGCACCCGCCGCCGCGCCCACCGTGCCCTGGAGGGCCTGCCGGACACGGAGGTGGCGGTCCTGCCCGACGGCACCCCGTACGCGTACGCCCTTCCGGGCACCGGATCGCGCCGCGACCGCGTGGTGGTCACCACCGCGCTCCTGGACCACCTCGCCCCCGCCGAACGCCGCGCGCTGTTCGCCCACGAGCGCGCCCACCTCGTCGCGCGCCATCACCGGTTCCTGCTGGCCGTACGGCTGGCCGCGCACGCCAACCCGTTCCTGCGCCCCCTGCACACGGCGGTGTCGTACGCGGCGGAGCGCTGGGCGGACGAGGAGGCGGCGCGTACGGTCGGCGACCGCCGTACCGTCGCCACCGCCATCGGCAAGGCGGCCCTCGCCTCCCGGGCCGGCCGCCCGCCCCTGCCCGCGTTCGCGGCGCCGGGACCGATCCCCCGCCGGGTGGCGGCGCTGCTCGCCCCGGCTCCGGCGACGGGGCCCTGGCCGGAGGTGTTCACCTCGGCGGGCCTGGCGGCCTGGGGAGCGGCCGCCGGTACGGCCGCGTCGGCGATGTCGTCCGCCAACGCGGCGGTGACCCTGTTCTGGATCCTGTGGACGGCGACGCCGCTGCAATGACGCCGCTGTGATGCGGTGGCGGGGCCGGGCTCTCAGCCGGTACCCGGCCCGGAGTGCGGTCCGTCGTGCCCGTACGTACTGTCGCTGCCGTACGCCTCCCGGTGCTCGACCAGCTCGCGCACCCAGCCGTCGACCTCGGTGGCCCAGTCGCGGGCATCGTCGTGGCCCACGGTGAACCGGCTGAGCGCGTCGTGCCCGGAGTCGTCGCCGTTCGCGTTACCGCCGCCCCGCTTGTCGGCCTCCAGGACGACGTCGATGCCGCCCGGGTGGGTCAGGAAGGTCAGCTCGATCTCCTCCACCCGGTCCGCGTACGGGGGCGCCGGGGTGAGCCCGATCTCCTGGTGGAAGGGCAGCCGCTGCCCGGTGCCGCCGATGCGGCCGTGCTCGAGACCGGCGGACCGCAGCCCGTACCCGAGCCGCCGGAACGCGCCTAGGATCGCCTCCTGGGCGGGCAGCGGGCCGACACCGAGCGGATCGAGGCCGAGGCCGAGGTCGGGGTCCGTGTCCGGGTCGGGGTCCGGGGCCGGGTCGGGGTCGAGTCCTGTGTCCCGGTCGAGGGCGACGTCCGGGGCCCGCGCCCCGGCGACCGCCAGCTCGGTCCGCAGGCCGAGCTGGACGCCCAGTTCACGGCCGTCCAGCTCGGTGACGGGTGTCTCCCACGGCAGCGTCACCCCGAACGGCACGGTGCGCGTCTCACCTTCGTCCAACCGGAATCCACCACCGATGGCGAAGCGCTCGAACGACACGGCGACCCCCCTCCCGCCCGCCCCGTCCCGCACCCGGGCCACGAGCTCGAGGGCCACCTGCTCGACGTCGAACACGGTGTCGCCGCCCACGAGCCGCACCTGCCCGGCGAGCGTCCCGCCGGGCCGGACGGGCCCCGGCTCCAGAACCGTCTCGACCGAGGGCCCGCCCACACCCGGCGAACCGAGCAGCCGCTTGAACACCATCGAGGCATCCGCTCCTTACCTGTCACTTGCGTACACCCGCTGCGTACACCTGCGTGCATCTGCGCACAGGGAACAACCGCGTGGAGCATAGATGGGTTGTCCGGAAGTGTCCGTGAAGCCGCTGTGACCGTCATCCGGTCATCGCCGTGCCCGGCCGTGTCCTCGACGCGGGCCGCTTCCGCACCAGGGTGACGTGGCTGACCCCCGGCACCCCGGTGCTCCTGTGGGTGCCGGCGCGGTACGTGGCGATCCCGGAGATCCGGAGCCTCCTCGACCGCGCCGAGGTGCTGGGAGCGGCGGCGACCTCGGGCACGCCCGCGGCAGCGGCGGGGACGGGGCGTACACGAAGCTCTGCACGGCGGCGTACGGGGTGCCGGTCGCCCCGGCGGTCACGGAAGTGGCCCTCTACCTGCTGTGGCGCGTACGGCACACGGTGGAGGAACGGTTCCACACGGCCCTTCCTCCTCGTCCTCACGGCTCTGGTGACCTGTCAGGTGGCGTCCGTGGCGTCCGTGGCGGCCGGGTGGGGCGATCCGTACACGGGCAGCGCGCTCGAGGAGGAGCTGGAGGGCGCCGGCATCAGCCTGTCGGCGTGGGGTGCCCTCGAACGCGGCTGGTACGCCGGCTACGCGGCGCTCGTCCTGGGCGCGGCGGCCCTGGCCCTCGCGTTCACCCGCCCGCCCCGCCACCAGCCCCGCTGGACCCTGGCTCTGGTCCCCGTCGCCGTGGCCGTGCCGTGGGCCGTCCTCGCGGGCCCGTACGTCTGAGGGCCCGCGGCTTGCGGCAGTACTGCCGGCACTACTGCTGGTACGGCTGCTGGTGCTGCTGGTACGGCTGTCCGTACGCCTGACCGCCACCGGGGCCGCCCGCGGCCTGCGCCTGCAACTGCTCGGCCTGCTCCGCGGTCACCTTTGACTCGGCGCCGCAGAAGGTGCACTGCGTCGCGTACTTCGTCGAGACCGGGAACAGCGGCACGAAGAACAGCGTGAACTTCGTGACCCGCTTCCTGAGCGTGTGCGCGGAGGGATTCCCGCACCGGGAGCACACCAAGGTGAGGATCGCGAGTTGGTAGAGATATCCCTTGGTGCCGAAAATGATCATGTCATCGCTCCTGTTCCGGGCCACCGCCCAACCGTCCACTGCCGCTACCACTGCCACTGCCACTGCCGCTACCACTGCCACTGCCACTACTACGAAAGTACTGGCCATAAACCGTCGGTGGGCAATCGGCGAGTGATCAGTGGGCGGTCGGCAGTGCGGCGGGCCGGAGACTGCCGTACGGCTCCGGGCCCTCCCGGATCCTTCGGCACCTCACGCCGGGGCGGGCGACGGCATCCTCGTCGGGACCGTCGGCAGAGGCCGCCGCGACCGCGCGGTTCACACCGTGAACTTCACGGCTTCCAGCCAGACGTCGTTGTCGAGGGTGCCGCCGAAGGTGTAGTCGGGGCGAGGCTTGCTGCACGTCCGCTGAGCCCAGTCGCCCTGGCGGAGGCGGACGGTGTGGCAGACCTCGCCGCTGCCGACGTTGATGGCGAAGCCCAGCATGTTCGGGGCGTTTCGCTTCGAGCTGCCGATGTAGAAGTTCTTGCCGTCGCCGGTGATGGCCGTCCAGCTCGGCTGCCACTCACCCCGGCCGTCGACCGGCTTCGACGAGTGACGGAACGCGTTGGCGGCCGACCCGTCGACGCCGTGCACCGCGATGTTCAGAGCCTTGATCGGCCGGTTCTGGCCCGACGTACCGGCGATCGTGCCGTCGCACACCGGCTTCTGCCAGCCCTGCCCGGCGACGTAGGCGCGGTAGCAGATGTGCCGTCCGGACGGGTCGTTCCCGGCGAGCCGTTTCACGGCGCTGGCGGCGGTGTCCTGCGGGGGCTTGGCCGTGACGGTGGTGGTGTCCTGCGGGGGCTTGGCCGTGACGGTGGTGGTGTCCTTCGGGGGCGTCGCGGTCACGGTGACGGTGACGCCCCCACCGTTCTTCGCCCCCGGAATGTCCGTCGGCTTCGGCTTCGGCTGCGGCTTGTTTTTGTCCTTGGCCTTGCTCTTGTCCTTGTCCTTCGGCTCGGCCGACGGCGAGGCGGACGTCGGGCTGGGCGGGGGCGGGATCGGCCGCGGGGGCGTCTCGAGGGTCGGCGACCCCTCGGCCGAAGGCGAACTGCTCGCACGGGCGGCGGCCTGTTCCTGGTTCCCGCCGCCGTCCGATCCGCCGCTGCCCAGGATCACCAGCGGTACGACGACCAGCGCGGCCACACCGAGGGCCACCGGCCCGACGACCAGGGGCCTGCTGAGCAGCCCGGGGCCCTCGAACTCGTCGTCCGACTGCCGCGAGGCGGTCCTGCGGGCAGGCCTCGGCGGCGGTACGGGGCGGGCGGCCGGCTCCGACCGGGATGCCGACCCGGAGCCCGAATTCCAGCCCAGTCCTCTACCCCTGGCCACACCCACACCCACACCCACGCCCGAACCCGGCCCGGCCCCGGACTCCGGTCCCGACCCTGATTCTG
This sequence comes from Streptomyces incanus, assembly GCF_042656345.1. NCBI lineage: Bacteria > Bacillati > Actinomycetota > Actinomycetes > Kitasatosporales > Streptomycetaceae > Streptomyces > Streptomyces incanus. The sequence continues at coordinate 35,781 of NZ_JBHSPC010000019.1, read as the reverse complement.
ATCCCGGGCCATCGGACGGAGGCGGGGGCGGCGGTCCCTCGGGTTCGGGAAGCGCGTACGCCGCCTCGTCGAAGTCGTCGTGGGCATCCTCGTGGGCGTCGACGCCCGGAGCGACCGCGGGACTGGTGTCACCGGCGGGCCCGTCGTCGTCGGCATCGTCAAGGGCGTCCCCCTTCACGAGGGACGGTGCTGGTGCCGGCACCGGGGCCGGGGCCGATGCCTCCGGCTCCTGCTGCTGTTCCAGCAGTGAGCTCGAGCCGTCCGGGGAGACCTCGACGAACGCCACGTACCCCGCGGCGGGGTCGGAGATCGCCGCCGTGACGGTGATGCCCCGGTCGCGTGCGTGTCTGTGCAGGGTGTCGAGGATCGCGGCGTCGACCGCCTCCCCCTCCGCCACCTGTACGGGTTCTCCGTCGATGGCGGCGGAGCCGTCACCGGAGATGACCACCGTGAAGTGCGGGGACGGATCGGGCGTCCTCCCCGACTCGGTGTGTTCCCCTCCGTCAACCGGCTCGTCCGCTTCGTCACGGCTCATCAGCATTCCTCTCTGACGTTCCCGGCCGCACGGCGCGGCCGGGAACGTGTCGGCATGGCCCGCGTACCGCAACGGGTGCCGGGGAAAAATGGTTCAACCCCCTCGGTGACAAGCGGGATAACAGCGAAATCAGCGATGACACGGGACGGAACGACATGTTCCGCCAAAGTGGGCTGCGACGGAGTCTTGACTTATTAGAGTCCGAGGGTGAACGCCTACGAGAATTCCGTTCGTTTCGCTGTGCTGGGGCCGGTCCGGGCATGGCGCGGGAAACAGGAACTGGACCTCGGCTCGCCGCAGCAGAAAGTCGTGCTGGCGGCCCTGTTGTTAGGCCATGGACGCCCGGTACCGCTCGGTGAGCTCATCGACGCCGTCTGGGGTGCGGAGCCGCCCGCGGCCGCCGTGTCCGTGCTGCGGACTTATGTGTCGCGCCTGCGCAAGGTCCTGGAACCCGACCGGAATGCGGCAGGGCCGCCCCGGACGGTCGTCTCCGTCGGGGACGGATACGTGCTGCACGTTGCGGACGACGCCCTGGACCTGGCCGTGTTCCAGCAGCGGGTCGCCCGGGCGAAGAAGCTGCGTGCCGCCGGAGACCTGTTGGGCGCCGCGGAACTGCTGCACACCGCGCTCGACGGATGGCAGGGAGCCGTACTGGCCGGACTCAACGGCCCGCTGGCCGAGTCGGCGCGCTCCTGGTTGGGCGAGGAGTGGCTGACGGTGCTGGAGACGCGGCTGGACCTCGACATCGAGCTCGGACGTCACCACGAGGTGATCGGCCCGCTGATCACGCTCTCCGGCAGACACCCGCTGCGGGAGCAACTGTGTCAGCTACTCATGCTGGCGCTGTACCGGTCCGGGCGGCAGGCCGAAGCGCTGGCCGCGTACCGCGGGGCACGCAGTGCCCTGGTGACGGAGCTGGGCATCGAGCCCGGCGCCTCGCTGCAGGATCTGCACGACCGCATTCTGGCGGCCGACCCGGCCCTGATACCCGACCCGGCCCCGGGTGCGACTTCCGCCCCGGCATCGGTCCCGGCACCGGCTCCGCATCGGCAGGTCCGGCCGTCCGGGCCCTCGGTGATATCCGAGGCGTCCGATGCCGTCCCGGCGAACGGGTCGGCGAACGGGACGGTGGACGGTGGCATGGCGGCGGACGAGCCGGAGTCGGACGGCCCGGCCGACCGGCAGGCGGACGGGTCCGGCCACACCGGCCACACCGGCCGTTCCGACCCGAATGACCCCCCGCCCGGAGTCACCCGCCCCGCGCAACTGCCCGCCGATCTCCCCACCTTCGCCGGACGGCATGCCGAACTCGACCGGACCAGCGCCCTGTTGCCCGAGGACGGAAGTCCCCCGACGACCGTCGTGATCAGCGCGATCGGCGGCATGGGCGGCATCGGCAAGACCGCCCTGGCCGTGCACTGGGCCCATCGGATCGCCGACCGCTTCCCCGGCGGCCAGCTTTACATCAACCTGCGCGGTTTCGACCCGACCGGCTCGGCGGTGACGCCGGACGAGGCCGTCCGCATCTTCCTCGACGCGCTCGGCGTCCCCCCGATGCGGATTCCCGCCGGTCTCGACGCGCAGGTGGCCCTGTACCGCAGCATGCTCGCGCAGCGCAGGGTGCTGATCCTCCTCGACAACGCCCGCGACACCGAGCAGGTCCGCCCGCTGCTGCCCGGCTCCCCGGGCTGCCTGGTCATCGTCACCAGCCGCAATCAGCTCACCGGCCTGGTCGCCTGCGAAGGGGCGCACCCCTTGACGCTGGACCAGCTGACGCCGGCCGAGGCGTACGACCTGCTGGCCCGGCGCCTCGGCACCGACCGGCTGGCCGCGGAACCGGAGGCGGCGGAGGAGATCATCACGCGGTGCGGCCGGCTGCCGCTGGCGCTCGCCATCGTCGCCGCCCACGCCAGTGCCCACCCCGCCTTCCCGCTCAGTGCCATCGCCGACGAGGTGAGCGACAGCCACGGCAGCCTGGACGCCTTCGCCGGCGGCGACGGCATCAGCACCGACGTACGGGCCGTCTTCTCCTGGTCGTACAAGGCGCTGCCCGCCCCGGCGGCGCGCCTGTTCCGGCTGCTGGGCCTGCACACGGGGCCGGACATCTCCGTGCCCGCCGCGGCCGGTCTCGCCGGACTTCCCCCGCGAGAGGCCCGAGGCCTCCTCTCCGAGCTGACCCGTGCCCACCTGCTCACCGAACACTTCCCGGGCCGCTACACCCTGCACGACCTGCTGCGCGTGTACGCCGCCGAACGGGTCCACGCCGAGGAGACACCCGAGGAGCGGGACCTGGCCGGCCGGCGGCTGCTGGCCTGGTACCTGTACACCGCTGACGCCGCCTACCCGCACATCACCCCGAAGCGCCGCCGCGTCCCCCTGGAACCGCTGCCCGAGGGGTGCCGGCCGCTGGAGTTCACGACGCACGAACAGGCGCTCGACTGGTGCGAGACCGAACGGCCCCACCTGGTCGCCGCGGTGCACCGGGCCGCCGCGTCCGGACATGCGGGCGTCGCGTGGCGGCTGCCCGCCGTCCTGTGGGGGTTCTTCTACCTCCGCAGCCATATCCAGGACTGGCTCGACACCGCGCGTACCGGCCTGGCCGCCGCCCGCGACGCCGGCGACCGGGAGGGCGAGGCCCAGGGCCTCGCCGACGTGGCCGCCGCGCTGCGCAGCTCCGGCAGCCTCGACGAGGCCATCGAGCACCTGCACCTGGCGCTGGCCCTGTTCCAGGAACTCGGGGACATGAAGGGCAGGTCGGCGGTGATCGGAAACCTGGGCGACTCCTACCTGCAGGCCGGCCGGCTCGGCAAGGCCGTCGAGTACACCCGCAGGGCGCTGGCCCTCGACCGCGTCGAGGGCAGCGTGTGGGGGGAGGGCATCGCCCTGTGCAACCTGGGCGACGCCTACCAGCGGCTCGGCAGGTACGACGACGCCCTCGACTGCCTCGAACGGGCGTTGGTCGTCCTGCGCGCCAGCGACAACCGCTGGGTCGAGGGCGTCGCCTTCGACATCCTCGGCACGGTCCACCATCGGCTCGGCCACTACGACGAGTCCGTCGAGTACTACCGTCTGGCGCTCGCGACGCACCGGGACATCGGCAACCGGTGGGGCGAGGGCCACACGCTGGGCAACCTCGGCGAGGCCCATCTCGACGCCGAGGAACCGGAGGCCGCCCGGACGAGCTGGCGGGAAGCTTTGGAAATCTTCATGGAACTCGGTCATCCGGACGCCGAGAAGGTCCGTGAGCGGCTCGCCCGCCTGCAGGACGGCCCGGCCGACGCCCGTACCCGAAGGGCTGCGCCGAAACGGACCGCCTGACATGGATCTCCTTCGATCATGAGCCCCGCCGGGGAGCTGCCGGGTGCACCCGAACAACGGGCGCGAGGTGCGGACGGTTCAACTCCGGTGCCGTTTCCGGAGCCGAACCGTCCCCGTGCTCGCGGCGGGTGCCCGGGCGCCTCAACGCACCTCGCGGTAGGCGCGCCCGCTCGCGTTGGCGGCCGCCCCGTCGTAGAGGCCGGTCGGGCTGGTCTCGGCGGACAGCGCGAACCAGGCGTAACGCTCCACGAAGTCCAGGCCGTTCAGCATCTCGGTCGAGGACCGGACGAAGGCGGTCTGCTCCTGTTCGCTCGGATAGCGGGGGGTGCCCCGGGAGAAGTCGATCAGGGCGTACTCCGTGAGCCAGACCGGCTTCTTGTAGCGGTCGTGCACGGCCTGCAGATAGCCGCGCAGCTGGTGGGCGGCGTCGGGGCCGAAGTCGGCGCCGTACCAGTGCAGGGGAATGAAGTCGACGCGCAGGCCGCGCTGTTCGGCTCCCTTCATGAACCGGTCCAGCCAGCCGTCCGCGACGTCACCGCCGGAGGCGACCGCGGGTGCGCCCAGGCGCAGGCCGGTGGACTCCAGCCGGGGCCACAGATCCAGGGCCTGTTCGGGCGACATGGTGGCCTGGCCCGGATGGTCGGGCTCGTTGAAGCCGAGCAGCGCCTTTCCTTCCCTGGCGGCCTGGCCCAGTTCGGCGTCGGTGACCGAGCCGGGGCCCCAGATCATCGGGACGTACTCGACGCCCTCCGGCCTGGTGACGCCGTTGGTGGAGGAGGCCCAGTTGTAGTACCAGGACGAACCGGAGTCGGCCAGCGCCTCGGAGGCACCCGCGACGGGGTTGAGGGCGACGCCCTTGCGCGAGGCGGCCGGGGTGCCGCCGCCCTCGCCGGGCTGCTCGACGACCGCGGGGCCGGGCGGGGGCGAGGCGTTGCCGTCGGACGGGGTGGCCGCGTCGCCGGTGCCGTGGAAAATGACGGTCATGCCGGTGCACTGCCGGCACTGGTACACGACCTGGTTGCCCTGCTCGGCGTCGTGTTTGGACCAGCTGTACGCGGTCGGGCACTTCTTGGCCAGCGCGTCGCTGTAGGGGGTCTTCGCGTCCCGGTTCGGGTTGACGCACACCAGCGGCCGGCCGGTGGCCTCGTCCTTGACCAGGTTGTCGGCCGGGCAGGCGGCCAGCAGCTCCTCGGCACAGCCCGCCGACGCGCACTCGCCCGTCTCGGGCGGTGTCACGCCGTCCGGCGTGATGGTGATCGGCGACGCGACGGCGTTGACGTAGCTGACGTTGTACCAGGGCGCCAGGCTGTCCTTCGGATCGAAGTTGAACTCGGCCAGTCCGGTCGGCTGTTCACCGGTCGAGCACCGGTCGGCGTACGGTCCGCAGTCACCGACCGCGCAGTGGAACGTACTGCCCTCCTCGCCGGTGCAGCCCTCCCGGGCGAAGAACTTGCCGCGCCAGTGCCCGGCGCCGGAGTGCTCGGGGATCGTGACGGCGGCCGACTGGCCGGGGTCCAGCGTCGGCAGCCCGGTGAGCTCGGCCGACCCGTCGGCGTTGACCGTGCTGCCGATCCAGATGCGGCTGTCCGTCGTGTTCCGGAAGGTGACGGTGTGCTCGGCGGCACCGGCCTCGGCGGCCGGTGTGCCGGCGATGCTCACGCCGTCGGAGCGCTGGTTCTGCATCAGCAGGGCGGTGCCGGTGACACCGACGACGACCAGGAGGAGTGCCAGGAGGAACGAGGTGCGTCTACGCACGGGCTGCGCCTCCCGGTCGGGTGACGTACATCATCGGCGATTTCTCCCTAGGGGGGTGGAATGGGACTTGGACGTACGGGTGTCCGCCCTGGACTGCGCTGTCGGGTTCGAAGACCTCGTGGAGGAACCGGAGGCCGGGGAGGGACTGCGGGAGGGTTGGTTCGTGAGCACCTCGCGCCCGACCGGGCTGATCAGGGAGCCCGGCGACACCGGGCTCACCGGAGCGGGTGCCGGGGTTCCTTCGGACGACTGGCGTGATGGGCGTGACCGATCAGCCTGTTCGGCCTGCTCCCCCCACGCGGCCCGCTCGGCGGCGAAGAACTCCTGGGCCCCGACGGCGTAGTCCGGGAGCACAGTCCGGGAGGAGGCAGCACTTTCCCACTGTGACCGCGCCCTTTCGGCCTCCTGGAAGGCAAGGCCGTCGGTCATGTCGTTCTTGTCCGGCCCTCCGAAGCCGCTCCTGTCCGGCACGGCGACGGACTGCTCCTGGGGCGCCGTACGTTCCCAGCGGTCTCTGGCGTTGCTCAAGGCTTCCGTGGCCGCGTTCGCGGGAGCAATCCCGTTCTCCTGCTGCAGTTCCCGCCTGTACGCGTTGGTGGCGTAGCGGGCGACGGTCGGCATGCTCTCGGGGGACTCCTCGAACGCCCTCTTGACGTTCTCGTCGGTCCTGACGAGATGCAGCACCGCGTCCTCGAGGATTTTGTGCTGGCGTTGCGACAGCTCACGGATCCTGCTCTCGATGTGCGCCATGTCCGGATGCGCCAACTGCTCCGGGGCCGTCTCGGGCGGCTTCTGGGCGACCGGGACGGCGGACTGGTCCACCTGGTCCGGCTGCTGCGGCCCGCCCCGGTCGGCCTCCCCTCCGGCGGTGGAGGAATAGTCCTCTCCGTCCGGCGACGGGCCTGGCCGCGTCCGGTTTACCAGGCGGTCCATGAAACGTCGCAGCGCCGTCGTCAGACGGTCCCAGCGGCTTTCCGGGTTCGTCCGATCCCGCCTGTTGTCGCGACGCTCGTCCCGAAGGCGGTACTCGACCGTGACCAGGTCACGAGCCAGCCCGACGGTGCGATGCTCCTCCTGGAGGCGGTACTCGGCCGTGACCAGGTCACGAGCCAGCCCGAAGATGTGAGGCTCATCGGAGAACCGGTTCCGGGCCGGGGAGGCCGCGTTGTCATACGCCACGGTGCCCCTCTTTCAGGTCGGAGATGCTGACACGAATCGGGAACGGGTCGACCGGGGACAGGGGTTCAGCCCGTGGCACGACACGGCACCGCGGGAACGAGGGCTCGCGAGCGGTCGCCGACACCGCCCCCTCAGACACGCGAGGGCGGTGGAGGGGGTGGCGGGGGCGGTGGAGCGAACGGGTCGACGATGTCGATGGGCGGTGTCTCCTTCGGGCGGTGGTTGCCCGGCTTGCAGCCCGCGAAAGGGCCCGACGGGTCCCTCAGACTGTTCATCACCGGCCCCAGGTAGTCGCGGTGCCAGTTGGCGGGGCCGCACATCCCGGAGCCGGGGCCCGTGAGGTCCCCCCACGCGAGCCACAGTGCGTGCAGTTGGGTGACCGCCTCGGGATGCTCCCACCAGCGGGGGCACCAAGGAGCCGAGGAGGTGACCTCTCTGCCGTAGACCGGCAGCAGAATGTGATGGGTCCACAAGGTCAGTTGCCGCAGGGTCTGGGCGTACTCGGGTCCCTCCAGGTAGATGATCAACCGGGGGGCGGGCTCGTCGTCGGGGGACTGCTCCGCGGGCGCGTCGGTCCATTGCCCGGTGCCGGCGACGTCGGCTGACATGGTGTTCCTTCGTGACGTGGGTGAGGTGGCCTGGGCGAGGCGAGGCGAGGGCGGGGAGGGGCGCGGCGGGCAGCCGTCCGGCCGGCGTGAAATCCGCCGGCCGGACGGACAGCGCCCCGCACCGGAGCCTCCGGTCAGCCCTTCCGCCCCTTGCCCTTGCCCTCGTCCCGCCGGTCGGTGTGCCGACTCCGGGTGTGGGAGGACTCGGAGGGTGCGGACCGGCGGGACGACGAACCGCTCGTGTGGGGCAGCAGATCGGTGGCGGTGGTCCGGCTCCGCCCTTCGTTTCCGCGGAGCGCTGCTTCACGGGACGATTCGCCCCGGTCCTGGTCCGTCCCGGCGTCCCTCCACCGCCCCGCGTCGTACGTCTGCCACTCCTGTGCCGGCGGCGGCGCGGTGGCCGGTGGCGCGGTGGTCGGCTGCTGGTTCGTACCTTGGAGGAAGGGCTGGACCAGTGTCGAGCCGCCGAGGGCCACGGCACTGATTCCCTGGGTGAGCTGTGCCACCCGCGGATCCTGCAGTGCCCCGCTGGCCCCGACGCCGTACCCGATCGCGGCGGCTGTCTGGACGCCCTGGCACACCGTGTTCGCGAGGTTGCGTTCGCGGTTGGGGGTGTGGTTCCGCGTGAAGTAGCGGTTGTAGAGCTCTATCGCCCCCTCGACCGTCTGCCAGGCCGCCAGCCCCGTGCTGAGCGTGGTGCCCATGCCGTAGGCCGCCTGCCCCGCGGTGTTGGACGGCGCGGCAGCGCCCTGCCCCAGAATGCCGGCCCCCTGCGACAACGCGCCGCCCCCGGCGGCAACAGCCCCGACGACCGTGTGCTTGTTCGCCGCAGTCCAGCGGTAGGCCTGCCTGGTCTGGTCGTAGACGGAGGCGAGCATCCTGCCGTCACGCACGTAGAGCCAGGTGTTCGCGGCGCTCGAGTACCACGGGTCCCGCTGTGGCAGCGGATTGAGGGACTCCACGTCCACTGCTGCCTGTGTGGTCACCCGCGGCGTGCGCTGGACGCGGTCGGTGCTCGGAGGGGTGTCCGGCAGCTGGAAGAGCCGCTGCATGGCCTCCCAGGTTGCCGGGTCCGTCTGGCTGGAAGCCGCGGAGTACCAGCTCTCCTGGGAACCGGAGCCGTCACTGTTCGAGGAATCGGGCGAGCCCCGACCCTCTCCTTCCTTACCCGCCATCTTCGGACCTCCTCCTGGTTGACGCGGAGCAGCCTGCCTGGTGGCTCCATGCGTTGCGATGCCGATCAGCACAACGGAGGGCCGGAGAGGACGGTTCAACGGTGGGAGTCGGCCGGACCCGGCCCGCCCGGCGTCACGTTCACGCGTCCGGCCGGACCACCCCGAGGATCTCCATCGACGCCGCCGGCGCCACCGTCACCGAGCGGCCGGGGCGCGGGGCGTGGATCATCTCGCCGGCGCCGATGTAGAGGGAGACGTGGGTGGCGTCGGCGTTGTAGATGATCAGGTCACCGGGGCGTATGTCCTCGACCGGGACGCGGTGGAGCAGGCGCCACTGTTCCTGCGAGGTGCGCGGGATGGCCACTCCCGCGTCCAGCCAGGCCTGCGAGGTGAGGCCGGAGCAGTCGTACGAGTCGGGGCCCTCGGCACCCCAGACGTAGGGCTTGCCGAGCTGGCGGGCGGCGAAGGCGATGGCCTTGCGGCCGGCGCTGTTTTCCCCGGTGCCGTCCCTGCCGTCCCTGTCGTCCCTGTCATCTCTGTCGGCCTTGTCGAGGACGCCTGTCTCCACCCACTTCGCCTGCGCCTCGTCGGCCTTCTCCTTGTCCAGCGCGGCCAGCCGGCGGCGCTGCTCCTCCGACAGCCGCGCCTCCGTGGCCTCGGCCGCGGCGATGCGCTTCTCGATGGTCTTGCGATGGGCGGCCATCTTCTTCCGTTCGGACCGCAGTTCCCGCAACTCGTCCTCGGCGGACGCCCGCTGCTTCTCGAGTTTTCCGCGGGTCTCGGCCAGCGCGGTCAGCACGTGCTGCGTGGCCTGCTGCGCCTGGCGGGCCACGGAGGCGGTGTCCAGGGCGCGTTCGGGGTCGCCGGTGAGGACGAACTGTGCCTCGGCGGGCAGTCCGCCGCCCCGGTACTGGGCGCGGGCCGCCGCCCCGGCCAGCGAGGTGAGACGGGTCAGCCGGTTCTCGGTGGCGGTCACCCGGGCGTCCAGCCCGCGGACACGTTTCTTCTTCGCGGTGACCTTCTCGCCGGCGGCGTTGTACTGGTCCGTGGCGGCCTCGGCGTGGTGGTAGAGACGCTCGATGCGGTCCCTCACCTCGGTGAGGGTGGCGGGCTCGGGGTCGGCCCGTGCGGGCGTCTGGACCGTCGCCGTCAGGGCGCAGGCCAGGGCGACGGCCGCGGCCGTCCGCCTGCCGGGTGCGCGCGGGGTCCGGGTCATCGGGGCCGGGGCTCCTTTCGTGTGCCCCGCAGGGGTTGCGGGGGCGGGGCATCCTCACAACGGGAGGCGAAGTGCCGCGGTTCAAGCGGCGGGTGAACCGGGCGCGGTGCGCTTCCCGTTGTGCTGCCGAGGGCGTCGGCCGGCCAAGGAGCGGTATGTTCACTCAGTTGTTGCTGCTCGCGCTGTGTCTCGGCCTTGGTGTCGGCTGCCTGCTGGCGGCGCTCAAGGCGGCCCTGACCGCTCTGGGTCTGTGGGCGCGCGGACTGCGCGTCATGGGCGTGGTCACCCACCGCTCGGCGGCCGATCCGCGCCCCGGCGGCCTGGTCCGCTTCTCCGACCACCTCGGCCGTGAACTCGTCCTCGACCCCGGCCGGTACGGGCCGCTGTGCGGGTTGCCCCCGGTCGGCGGGAACGTTCCGGTGGTCTACCGGCGGGAGCGGCCCACCGTGGCCCGGTTGTGGCACATGTGCCATCTGCTGGCGCCGTCGTTCGGCTGGTTCCTCACCGCGACGCTGGCGTTCGGCAGTGGGGTCGTGGTGGCGCGGTGACCGCGGGCGGACGTCCGGCGGGAGACGGCCGGCGCCTCCGGGAACTCGACGTCCTGCGCGGCTTCGCCCTCCTCGGCATCCTGCTGGTCAACGCGGAACTGATGGCCGGCCCGTACACGGTGTCCGGCGGCGGCCCCGGGGCGCCGGCCCCGGACCGGATCGCGGCCTGGCTGGTGTCCGCGCTGGTCGCCACCAAGTTCTCCCTGCTGTTCTCCTTCCTGTTCGGCTACGGCTTCGCCCTCCAGACGCGCTCCGCCCGGCACGCGGGCGCCGACTTCACCCCCCGCCATCTGCGGCGCGTCCTCGGCCTGTTCGGCATCGGACTCGCCCACGCGGTGCTGCTGTACCCCGGCGACATCCTGACCACGTACGCCGTGCTGGCGCTGGTGCTGTACGGGCTGCGCGGACTCGACCCGCGGACCGCTCTGCGCCTGGCGGCCGGCCTGATCGCCGGGCTCGCGGCGCTGCTGCTCGGGTACGGGCTGCTGATCGTCGCCCTCACCGACCCGGCCACCGCGGGCGAGCACGCGCCCCGGGCCGCCGAGACCCTCGCCGCCCGTCGCGGCGGCCCCGCCCGGGTGCCGGCCGAGCACCTGCGGGAGCTGCCGTCGGCGTTCGCCACGGCCCTGCTGTACGCCCCGAACAAGCTGGCCGCGTTCCTGGCGGGGCTGGCCGCCGCGAAGACGTCACTGGCCCGGCGGCGCGGCCGGGACCGGGTCTGGCTGCGGCGGGTCGTCGTGCGGTGGCTGCCGGTCGGTCTGGCCGGCGGGGTGCTGTCCGCCTGCTGCACCAACGGCCCGCTGGACGACCGCTGGTTCCTGGCCGGGAAGGCGGTGGCGGTGCTGACCGGTCCGGCCCTCGCCGCCGCGTACGCGTGCGGGCTGCTCCTGCTGCTGGACGCGGTGCGCCCGGCGGCGGCCGGATTCCTGGCCGCTGCCGGGCGCATGGCGCTCACCCACTACCTCACCCAGTCGCTGGTCCTCGCCTGGGTCTTCACGGGCTACGGCCTCGGCCTGTACGGCCGGGTCGGCGGCGCCGCCGTCCTGCTCGGCTGCCTCGCCCTGTACGCCGCCCAGCTCGCGCTGGGCGCCCGTCTGGCGGCGCGCACGCGGTACGGGCCGGCCGAGTGGCTGCTGCGCACCCTCACGCTGGCGCGGCGTCCTGGCCGGCCGGAGCCGGCTTGTGGAAGCTCACGCCGCCCACAAGACGGGCCGCGGCCCGTTCCGTGATCGCCGCCGTCTCCGCCTTCGCCGCCGCCGAGATGGCGCCCGCGCCCGGCTCCTTGTACCAGGGGCGCAGCCGGATCAGCGCCGGCTTGACACCCGTGGCCAGCAGGAGCGCGGTGCCCTTGGGCAGGGCGCGGATGCGGTCGGGCGGCAGCACGGACTCCTGCCGGTAGGAGTACGAACGGGACGTGCCCTCCTTGCCGCGGGAGATGGTCGGCGTCCGCACGTCGTGCTGGCCGACCAGGGTGGAGATTTTTTGCACGAAGTCCGCGTCGTCCAGGCCCGCGCCGAGGAGTTTGACGGTGGCCGCGCTCCACAGCGCGTCCATCCCGATCTCGCCCCACACCCGCGCGCCCTGCCGGTAACTCTGCAGCAGCGTCACGACGTTGATGCCGCGGGAACCGAAGTGCGAGTACAGGTCGGGCAGGTCGGAGATGCGGCACACGTTGGCCGCCTCGTCGAGGACCGCGGTCAGCGGCGGGTCGAGCCGGCCGCCCATCCGCTCGGCGGCCACCACGCCCGCCCGCATCGTCGCGTCGGCGAGACCCGCGATGACCCCGGCCGCGGAGCCGCCGCCGTCCTTGGACAGCAGGTACAGGGTGTCCTTGCCGAGCACGTGCCGGTCCGGGCGGAACTCCGGCATGCGCGGGTCGGGCGTCACCCAGGCGAGGATCTCCGGGTCGAGGAGGCAGGAGACGGTCTGCCGGGCCGTCTCGTAGATGCCGTCACGGGTTTCCACCGCGCCGCGGATGGTGCCCTGCAACTGCTCGGCCATCGCCACGAGTCCGGCGTCGCGGAGCAGGTCGATCGGGGTGCGGTCGGCCGGGTCGGCGAGCCAGCCCAGCAGGTCCTGCACCGAGGCACGGCCGCGGGCGGCGGCCAGGAACAGGGCGGTGAGGGTGTTCTGGGCGGCGGAGATCCAGAAGTCCTTCTTCGTGGTGTCGTCGTTGACGGACGCCACGAAGTGGCCCGCGAGCCGCCGGGCGCCCTCGATGGTGTGGCACTCGCCGAGCAGGTTCCACCACATGCCGCGCGGGGTGTGGGCGATGCCCTGCGGGTCGAACGTCCACACCGTGCCGGCCTTCTCCCGTTCGGCGCGGGTCACCGCGTACACGTCGGACTTGTTCGAGGTGAGCAGCACCGCGCCCTGGGCGCGCAGCACGCGGGGCACGGCGATCCCGGTGGACTTGCCGGCCCGGGGTGCCATCAGGTCCAGCTCCACGTCCTCGTAACTGCTGCGCAGCTCCGGACCGTTGGGCATCAGGTCGCCGAGGAGGTTGCCGGTCTCGTCGGGGTGCACCCGGTCGCGGCCCTCGAGCGTGGGGCGCAGCTCGCGGGCGCGGGACTCGATGCCCTTCGGGCACATCGCGGCCAGTTCGCGCCGCCCGGCCAGGCCCTTCTGGCTGCCGGCCCGCCCCAGCAGGTGCCGCATCCCGAGCGCGACGGGGATCGCCGGTAGCGCGAGGAGCGCCAGCATCCCGCCGTACACGGCGGACGCCGGAACCCCCGGCCACGGTCCCGCCGCCCCGGAGGAGACCAGCTCGCCCACCGTGGACAGGGCGAACGGCGGGGCGTCCCAGCCGTGCCCGGTGACACCGGCACCGAGGGTGCCGCCGGCCCAGACGAAGGTGAACAGGGCCAGGACCGTGGCGGCGATGCCCACCACGGCCCAGGACATCATCGCGTGGTGGTCGCCGCTCGAAGGGCTGCCGCCGCTCATGCCGTCCACCTCCCCGGGCCGCCGGGACCGCCGGGATGCGACGGACCGGCCGGGTCGTCGCCGAGGAGCGGCAGCGCGCCCGCCTCGGCGGCCTGCCGGACCTGTGCGGCGACCTGCGCCACCGCCTGCTCGACGGTCTGCCCGGCGACCTGCTCGTTGGGCGTCCAGCGGAGGTTGGTGTTGTGCAGGCGGCGTTCCGCGTCGGTGATGGCGACCTTGATGGGGATGCCGGGCCGGCCACCGACCTTGATGAGGAAGCGGCCCCGGCCGGGTGGCTCCTCGTGCTCGCCGGAGACGCCCCAGCCGGGCGGCGACGACCACGACGAGACCAGGTCGATCTCGCGCCGGGACAGTCCCACCACCTTGCCCAGCTCCTCCATCTCGGTCTTCGGCAGCCCGGCGCACACCACCATGCCGGCCCGCTCGACGAAACCGCGGGCCTTGGCCCGGTCGGAGTCGGTGCCCAGTGCCTCGGCGTCCTTCAGGGTGTGGGTGATCTTGGCGTCGCCGAGGCCGAGGGACCGGTTGAGGCGGGTGAGCGCGTCGATGCGGTCGACGATGCCGGAGGCGGCGCGCAGCGGACGCCACAGCTCGTCGAGCACGGTGAAGAACCAGCGCCGCGGTGCCAGTCCCGCGTCCGCGAGGGCGTGCGAGGCGGCCACCGTGCCGAGCCCGTCGGACCAGGCGGCGAGCATCGCCGCCGCGGTCAGCTGGGTGTCGGCCTCGCCGATGCCGGAGATGTCGATGCACACGGCGGGCGAGTTCGGGTCGATCCGGGTGGACGTCGGGGAGGCGAAGGTGTCGCCGAGGGGGCCGTCGAGGATGCCGAGCAGGGAACGGTGCAGCGGGTCGACGGCGTCCCGGTAGCGGGTGTCGGAGCCGCGGTCGAGGGTGACGGCGCGCACCCGGTCGGGGCCCTCGACGAGGACCCGCAGCAGGTCGGGCAGGAGCGGAGCCCGCCCGGCCGGAGTGCGTTCGCGCAGATGGTGCAGCACCGCCGACAGCACGGACTGCTCGTGGTCGTCCATCGGGCGCCCGCGCACGATGGTGATCAGGGCGGCCACCATGTTCAGCACCCGGCCGTGCGTCTCGGCCTTCAGCACCTCGCCGGACTCGCCACCGATCCTGCTCGCCGCCGCGCCCATGGCACCCGGGTCGAGGACGTTGATGCCGCCCCGGCCGCGGCCGATGGAGATCACCTGGCCGCCGAGTGCCCGCACCGTGTCGGCGTAGTCCGGCTTGAGGTCGCCGAGGACCAGCGGGACGACACCGGTCGAGGCCAGCCCGATCAGCATCCGGTTGACCAGCGTGGACTTGCCCAGACCGGGCATGCCCAGCATGAACAGCGACGGGTTGGAGATGTAGCGGGCCCGGGTGAACCAGTTCAGCGGGTCGCCGCAGACCGTGGCACCGGTGTACAGGTGCTGGCCCAGCGGCACCCCGGTCATCGGCGATCCGGACCCGGCGGCGAACGGCCACATGCCGCAGGCCTGCACGGTGGTCGCCCGCCACATGGTGGGCGGGTCGAGATAGCCGACGCGCCCGCCGCCGACCCCGTACCAGCCGCGCGGCGGGATGTACGGCTCCCGGGCGCGGGGCGGCGACTTCCGCGACCCCGCCCCGCCGGACCGCTGCTCCGTGAGTAGCGGACCCGCCGCCCAGGACGGGTCGTACGGGCCCTGTCCGGCCGCCAGCGCGGCGCGGGCCCGCTCCTCGGCGAGCTGGTCGGCGCGCTCCGCCCGGCGTTCCTCGCTGCGACGGCTCACAGCGCCTCCTGGAGTTCGTGCGGGACGAGGGTCTGCTCCCAGGGGAGGATCCCGGTGGGCAGGGTGCAGCTGAACGCGGCCGCCTGCATCCGGTCCGCGGGCCGCATCAGCACACGCGAGCCCGCCGTCAGGTTGCGCACCGCCACGTTCGCGTCGGCCAGTTCGGAGACGTCGTCGACGGTGACGGTCAGCATCAGCGAGAACTCGACGAGGCCGGCGCCCGACGCCTCCTCGGCCGCGGTCTGTTCCGCCGCGCGCATCTCCGAGGCGGCGCGGGCCTGCACCATGCCGCGGCCGGAGGTGGCCATGAACTGGGCGCTGCGCCGGTCGGCCTCGACGATGCGGGCCGACGTGGCCGGGTCGATGGGCCGGTAGACCAGCGCGACCCGCTTGCGGCGGGTGCCGGGAGCCGCCTCCAGCATGCCGCGCAGCACCGAGGACCGGACGGTGCCGCGCGGGGCCAGCGTCATCAGCCAGGTGCGGGACACGCCCGAGTCGTGCTGGTAGCTGTTCACCGTCTCGACGGTGGCGGTGGGGCCGGCGTCCTCCCACTCCAGGCCCGTACCGCCGTGCTGGGCGCGGGCGTCTAGGACGTCGGCGGACACGGCCGGGTCGTAGGCGACCCGGACCACCTCGGCGATCCGCTCCGCCGACAGCGGGTACGCGGCCCCGCCGCCCGCCGCGACGAGCCCGCTGAGCAGGCCCGGGACCCGGATGGCCAGGTCGGCGACGACGTCCTCCTTCTTGCGCTTCTGGCCGGCCGGGACGCCGTAGGTGAGCGTGATGTAGGTGTGCATCTCGGAGGAGGCGGTCGGGTAGCGCTCCACGACCTCCTCCATCACGGCACGGGCGGCTTCCGGCGCGTCGGCATGGATGCGGGGCAGCACCTCGTGGGAGAGCCGGGTGCCCGGGTCGGGCGCGGTCTCCACGATCACGGAGGCGCCCCGCAGGCTGGGCTCGTGGGACAGCCGGGCCAGCCACTCGCCCCACAGCGCCACCCACACGTCGACCTGGTCCGGGTCGACGAGCGAACCGCCGTCGGGGTCGCAGCCCAGGACGATCGTGTACAGGTTGCGCGCTGGGTGGTGCAGCACGCCGAACGGCCGGTCGTAGGCGTCGCGGCCCTCGGTCGCGGTGACCTTGTTCAGCAGACCCGGCGGACGGAACCGGCCGCCCGGCCGGAGCGACAGCGGCCCCGAGACGTACAGGTGCGCGCCCTTGGACTTGCGCTGCCGCCAGCCGATCCGCAGCGCCATCAACTGGTAGACGTTGCGGCCGTCCTGGGTGCGGATGGCCAGCGGCACCAGGAACACGACGACCGGTACGAGCACGACCAGCGCGGCGTACAGCGAGATCAGCGACGCGAGGAGGGTGACGACGAGCCCGCCGAAGACGCCGAAGGTGCCGACGAGCCCGAGGGGCCCGAGCCCCGCTCGCCGTGGCCGGCGCCAGTTCCCGTAGGTCGGATGGGAGGCGGCTTGTGCGCTCATGAGGGTCTGAACTCCTTTCGAGGAGTGGGGAGTCGAGTAAGGGGTGGGGGAGTGGCGCGGGACGGCGGCGGGAGCGGAGGCCGAAGCGGAGGCCGAAGCGGACG
>NZ_JBHSPC010000019.1:0-19123 GCF_042656345.1 Streptomyces incanus | reverse complement strand
GGCGGGCGGCGGGGCCGGCCCTACGGCGACACCGTTCCTGGAGTCAGGGGTTGTGCCCCTGGTCGCCGTCGGCGCCGTCCACCGCGCCCGCGGCGGTACGGGTCGCGATCTCGGCCGCGGTGATCACCGCACCGGCGACCATCCCGGCGGGCCCGGCCGCGGCGGCCGCCTTGCCCAGCGCACCGGAGGCTCCGGCTCCCGCGCCGGCTCCGCCTCCACCGGCCCCCGAGGGGCCACCGCTGCCGGACCCTCCGCCGCCCGCGCCCACGCCCTTCGTGCCCATGGCACCGCTGGGGCCGCTCTTGCCGGAGGACCCGGACGACCCGCCCGACCCGGACGCACCGGACGACCCGGCGGAGCCGCCGTCGCCCGACCGGGACGAACCGGACGGGCCGGACGGGCCGCTCCGTCCGCCGCTGCCGCTGCCACCCGCGATGGAGCGGGCACCGGAGGCCACGGTGCCGCCCACCGCCGACATGGCGCCGCTCTCGGCGCCCGATCCGCCGAGAGCGGCGGTGGCGGGCATGACGAGCCGCAGCAGGGCGGGCAGCGAGACCGCGGAGAGCAGCATGATGCCGATGCCCGCGATGCGTTCGTGGATGCTGACCTCGCTGTTGTCCGAGGAGATCATCACCGAGCCCGCGTACATCACGAGGGCCGCGGCCGGTTTGTACAGCAGCCAGGCGATCATCCAGCCGATGTGCTTGCGCCACCAGCCGGCACCCCAGTCCGTCATGGAGGCGGCGGCGGCGATCGGGAGGGTGCCCAGTAGCAGGATCATGACGCCCAGCCGGATGTAGAGCAGGATCGTCTGGATGATGCCGGCGATGAGCAGCAGGAAGGCGAGCACCATCAGCAGGAAGGCCTGCAGGGTGCTGCCGGAGGTGCAGCGGCCGATGTGCGCCAGTTGCGCCTCCGCTCCCGCGTCGAACAGATATTGCGCGTACCTGTCCGACAGCCCGGCCGCCGCGGTCAGGACCGTCGTGGCGGCCGCCGAGACGAAGACGACCCGGAGGATGCCCTTGAGGGCGGTCTTGCCGGCGTCCCCGCGCCGTTCGATCGCCATCCGGGCGGAGGCGAACAGCAGCGAGCCGACCGCCAGGTAGACCACGACCCACTGCGAGGCGTTGTTGATGGCCGTGGTCGGATTGCTGCCCGTCGCCCCGGAACTTTTCTCCCAGGTCAGGGTCGGGATGGAGGTGACCAGGGACCCGTACACCTGGATCGCGGCGCCCAGGACGAAGTCCGCGACCGCCTCCATGATGGTTCCGATGGGGTTGCCCAGGAACTTGAAGAATCCCACCAGGGCGTCCAGTACGGGGACCCCTGAACTGTTGCACGAGGCCATGTCAGGTCTCCCACAGAAGGTAACCGTTGGTGTTCTGCACCGGGCTCAGGGTGGAATACAGGCTGCCGTCGCCGAAGGGCAGGATCTTCCAGTCCCCCTCTTCCCAGCGCAGGTTGACGGTGGTCCCGGTGAAGCCGTCGCTGCCGCGCATGAGCAGGTTCACACTTGCCGCGCTCTTCGCGTACGAGCGCACCGAGAAGCCGACGTAGGAGGCGACGGACGCCTGGTCCACCTCTTCGGACGGGGCGTCCTCGATGGTGCGGCGCGTGAAGACGAACATGTCCCGCGCCAGGCCCGGCACCAGTTGCCGCTCCGCCACCGTCTCCCAGTCCGCCATGCCCATCTGAGACGTGATGACATGGGCGGCCAGCACGGCACCGGTGGCGGTGTGGGCGAAACACCACCAGGGCGTGCCCCCGGTCCGCACCGGTCCGGCCGTCGGGGAGACGGGCACGCGCACGGCGCCGATCATGCGCCAGGTGACGTCCTTCGGCGCGGCCTCGGGGCGGGCGTCACCTGCGCTGTCGTCCGTATGGCAGTCACCGGGCCGACCGTGCGCGGCGACCGGTTCGCGGCCGGCCGCCGGGGCGCGGGCCGAGCCGTCGCCGCCGGAGGTCAGCGCCACGAGCCCGCCCAGGACCACCGCGCCGGCGAGGAACCCGGCCGACAGCTGCCAGCCGCGCTGACGCCAGTACGGGCCGGACACCTCGGGCTGCCGCTGCCTGCGTGTGAACATCTCGGACGACCGCCGGTCAGTTGAAGACGAAGGAGATCAGCGGACCCGCGGTGGCCACCAGGACACAGCCGCCGAGCACCATGCCGAGACGGCTCATGTGCTCCGAACTCTCGCCCCGCTTGAGGGAGATGGCCATCATCGCGCCGGTGACCAGCACCCCGGCCACACCGGCGGCGGTTCCGCCCCAGGCGGCTATGCCGAGCACGGTGTTGACCTTCTCGGTCAGCTCCTCCGGGGCCTCCCGGCCGGGGTCCGGCACGTCGGAGGCGAGGAAGACCGATGCCTTGAGGAGGAGTGAGGAGGACATGGAGATCTCCGGAGAGTCGGTGCCCGAGCCCGGTGGGGTGGGCAGGTGGTGAGGGGTGGGAAGGGTGGAGCTGGTCTGGATGTGATGCGGTTCTGGGGGTGGTGCGGGCCTGGATGTGGAGCTGGTCTGGGGTGGAGCTGGTCTGTATGTGGTGTGGGCCTGGATGTGGTGCGGGTCAGGAGGGGCGTCGGTCAGAGGCGGTGCCTGTCGGTCAGAGGCGGCGCCGCTATTCCGGCGCGTGGAGCGACAGGTCGCCGAGGAACGCGACGAGCGGACCGGCGCAGGTGGCGATCAGCGCGGCGAGGACGACGAAGAAGACACCGCGGAAGTGCTCCCCGCCCTCGCCCGGATCGCCGCGGCGCAGTTGGAGGGACATGTTGATGCCGATGATGATCAGACCGGCGACCCCGGCGGCCGAGGCGCACCAGGCGAGAAGACGGAGGATCGTCATCGCGCCACCGCCGATGTTCGGGTCGAACGCGTCGACCGCGAGGTGGCTCTGGAACAGCAGTCGGTTCATGAGGCGGTACTTCCTCGGTGGACGTCGGTTCCCACCAACTGGGCGAGTGCGCTGATCTTCCGGGGCAGCGAGCGCGGCCGGCCGCCCACGCGCCAGGCCGGTATCCACGGCACCCGGTGGACGTGGACGACGGAGCGGATGACCCGGATGCGACGCAGCAGGCTGAGCGGCAGCCGGTTCGGGGCGTCGGCGACGAGGACCACGGCCACCAGGTCGAGACCCTGCGGGGCCTTGCCCTCGTGCAGTGCGCCCAGCGCCTGCGACACGGCTCTGATGCCCTGCGCGCTGGTCCGGCCGACGATCACGATCCGGCGGGGTTCGCCCTTCGCGGGCTCCGGCCAGCGGGCGCCCACGTCCACGCCGCCGAGGAGCTCGCACAGCGAGGTCGCACCGGCGCCGCCGTGCGCCTTGACCCACCCGATCTCGTCCGGGGACTTGCCCCGTAGGGGCCTGCGCCGTTTGGGCTCGCCCCAGCCGGCTTCGGCGGACCGGTCCGTGGTGGCCCGGTCCGCGGCGGCCCGGCGTACGGGTGCGGCCCCGGCGGAACCGGACGCCTTGGGCGGGCCCGGCCGGGACTTCGGGACGCCTGGAGTCCCGGCCGGGCCGGGGGATGTGACCGGACCCGGGGTCCTGGGGGAGGCCGGGGGCGTGGTCCGGGACGCGGGCGCCGGTTCGGTCCGCTGCGTGGGCCGCGGGGCCGGGCGCGGTGCCGGGTGCGGCGCCGGGTGGGGGCGGGCCGCCGGTGAGGGCTGCTGCTGTACCGGCCGGGCCGCGGCGGTGGCCGGGGCGGCGGGCGCGTGACCGGCCGCGGGACGGGGTGCCGTGCGGTCGGCGGCAGGCGGAGCCTGTACGGAGGCAGGCCGGGTGGCCGGCGGTTGCGCGGCCGGAGCCGGCCGGGTGGCGGGTTGCTGCGCGGGGGACGTACCGGCGCCCTGCTCCTCGGGGTCGGCCGTCTCCGTGCCGGGTCGCGGGCGGGCGGGTTTCGGTCCCCGTACCCAGCCCCGCGGGTCCGACGGCGTTGCCGAAGGAGTGCCCATGTGCTTCCTGCCCCCCTCTTGCCCTGTTCCTGTGCTGCTCTGGCTCATCTGGTTTCCACCGGTTTGAACTTCTTTGCGCCGGGCCGCGTTTGATCTACCGAGCCCGCCGGACAGCACAACGGGCCGACCGGCACAGCGGTTCAAGGTGAGGGGAAGAAGGCACGCGCCGATGAGCGCAGACTCGGAAGACAACGCATCGAACACCGTCCGCAACGTGGCAGCGGCCGGTGTCGGCTGCGGCTGTCTGATGTCGCCGGTGATCCTGGTGATCGGCGCGGTCGTCGTCATCATCTTCGGCGGATTCGGCGTGCTGCTGGCGCCGCTGATCGCCCTGATCCTGCTGTTCGGCGGGGGTGGAGGCAGCGACTCCGCCAACGAGGCCATCGGCCACGAGATCGAGAACGTCTTCGGCGGCGACGGCAAGGAGGAGCTGGACGAGAACACCGTCCCGGACGACCTGGTGGACAGCATCAAGGACGCCGGCGACCTGTGCTCGGACATCGGCCCGATCGTCATCGCGTCGCAGCTGGAGAACGCCTCCGGCTTCAACGCCGAGATGAAGGGCGCCAACGGCGAGAAGGGCATCTCCCAGCTGCCACCCGAGATCTTCGAGAAGTACGGCGAGGACGACGACGACAACGACGAGGTCGACGCCATGGACACCGCCGACTCGATCATGGCGCAGGGCCGCTACATGTGTGACCTGGCCGAACAGGCGAAGAGCGCCATCGACGCCAAGACGGTCGAAGGGACCGTTCTGGACGTCACCCTGGCCGCCTACAAGATCGGCATGGACGCCGTCATCGAGGCCGGGGGCGTCCCGCAGTCGAACGACGCCGTCGGCTATGTGGCCGCCATCCGCGCCCAGTTCGCCAAATACGCCGGTGTGGCCGCCCCGCCCGACGGCGCCACTCCGGGCGTCACCCCCAGTCCCGACGAGTCCGGCGGCCCGGACGAACCGGACGACTCCGAATTCGTGGACACCCGGACCGCGGATTCCGGTTCCGCCGACGACGGGACTCCCGCCCCATGAGGAGGCCAGCCATGACCCGCTTCGATGTGTACATCTCCGGCGACGGGTTCGCCCGCATCGACCAGGAGCCCGTCGCCCCCGCACCGGACGAGTCCGTGCACGAGGCCGTACTGGACCATTTGCAGCGGTACGCGGAGCAGTGCGGCACCCCGGTGCAGGCGACCGTGACCGAGGGACCGGGCGACGCCCACTTCACCCTGGAGGTCGCGCCGGACGGATCGAGCCGGGTTCTTGCGCAGGAGGAACCCGAGGAGCCGGAGGAACCCGAGGAGCCGGAGGAACCCGAGGAGCCGGAGGAACCCGAGGAGCCGGAGGAATCAGAGGAGCCGGAGGATCCGGAGGTGCCCGAAGGCCCGACGGACCCGGAGGTGTCCGAAGGCCCGGAGGCCTCCGAGGGCCCGCGGGAACCGGCGGCACCCGAGGACTCCGAAGACCTGGAGGTCTCCGAGGCCCCGGCGCCTGTGCCGCACCCCGTGGCCGGGTCCGCCATCGCCGCGGCCGTCGCCCGCGCGCGGGCCACCGCCGCCGGCGACGCCGTGAACTCACCGGCCCGGATCAGCATCCCGGCCCAGGCCACGGCCCCCGAGCCGGAGCTCGTACCCGGCCAGGAGTCGGCCATGGAGTGGGAGGCGGAACGGTCCCCGTCCCCGGCTCCGTCTCCGGCCCTCGGGCCGGAACCGGAACCGGCATCCGGCCCGCCTCCGGAGCCCACGCGCAGGACCACGCGGGGCGTCACCGAGGAACTGTCCGCCCCTGTAGCCGCCGTGGACCTGTCGCCCGAGCTGATCGAACGGATCACCCGGATCAACGCGTTGGCGGCCGTCGGCCGGCTGGACGAGGCGCTGGACGACGCGACCGCGCTGCGCGAGGCCATGACCGCCGAGGTGGGCGCCGAACACCCCGACGCCCTGGAGGCGAGGGCGATGGAGGCGTACCTGGCGCACCTGCGCGGGGACCACCGGGAGGCCACGGTGCTGGCCCTGTCCGTGGCCCGCATCCTGTGCGGGGCCGGCGACCCGCAGGCGCCGGCGGCGGTGGCGAGGGCGGCAGCCGCGTGGCAACGGCTGGACGACGACCGGGCGGCGGAGATACACGGCAACGAACTGCTGCACATGTGGGGCAGATTGCACAGCGCCGGCCGCCTGTCCCCGGCGGACGAACACCTGGCCCACCAGGTCCGCGTCCAACTGGAGGACCTGACCGCCTACGTCTGACCGGCCCTCGCACGCCGCCGCCGTGCAAACCGTCGCACAAACCCGCTGCACAAACCCGCTGCACAAACCCGTCGTGCAACCCGGTCGTGCAACCCCGTTGTACGGCGGATGTATTCAACGTCAATGAAGCATCGAACGAGCGTCGAACACGCCTGGCAACACTCCACTCCGCCGGAGGTTCCGGCTCCCCGTCCCACGGCAGGGAGCCGGCCGTCCCAAGGAGCAGGAGCACACCATGAACGTGACGGTGATCGGATCGGCAAGCGCGGTGTCCCCCGAGGAACGGGCACTGAGGGACCTCTACCTGGAGCACGGCCCGGCCCTCTACACGTACGTGCTGCGCATGCTGAACGGGGACACCCACCGTACGGAGGACGTCATCCAGGAGACGCTGCTGCGCTGCTGGAACAAGCAGAACCTGGCGGACGGCGAGGGAATGGCCGTACGCCCCTGGATGTTCCGCGTCGCCCGCAACATCGTGATCGACGCACACCGTACGAAGATGGCCCGCCCGCTGGAGATAGGCGGCGCGACCTGGCTGGCCGAACTGGGCGCCGAGGCCGACGACATCGAACGCATGCTGTCGTCCATCGTCCTGCACGACGCCCTCCAGGCCCTGACGCCCGCACACCGCGAGGTCCTGGAGGCCACCTTCTTCGCCGACCGCACCACCCAGCAGGCGGCCACCGCCCTCGGCGTCCCCCAGGGCACGGTGAAGTCCCGCGTCTACTACGCCCTGCGCAGCCTGAAAACAGCCCTGGAAGACCGGGGCATGCACTGACCGCCTGACCGCCTGACCGCCGTCATGCGTGCCCGCCCGGTCGGGGCGCCGGACGGCTCGGCTCTCAGGCCAGCAGCTGGGAGCCGAGAGTGTCGTGGGCCCAGCGCTCCCACTTGTCGGCCGGCCAGGCGCGGTCGCGGGTCAGGACCAGGAAGAGTTCCGGGCTGAGCAGGGCGTAGACGACGTCCGCCGCCTCTTCGGCGGAGAGGCCGGGCCGGGCGCCGGGTTTCTCGGTCAGGGCCCGCGCGGCCGTCGAGACGACCGTGTACCGGGGGTCGGTCGTGTCCGGCCACAGCGCGCGGATCTCCGGGTCGGTCGCGGTCGCGGCCCGGACCATCTCGTTGATGGCGGCGACGCGTTCGAGCGTCCTGCGGGCACCGGCGACCAGGACGGCCAGGGCCGATTCCGCGGTCGGTGCGGTCGTGACCTCCTCGAACCAGGGCCGGTCCATCGTGGCCAGGGGCTCGTCGTCACCCGCGATGGCGACGTCGACCAGTTCCTTGAGCAGCGAGGGCTTGTTCCGGAAGACGAAGTAGATCGTCTGCACCGCGACGCCCGCCCGGTCGGCGATCTCCTGCAGCTTGGTCGCCCCGTACCCCTGCTCCACGAACAGCTCGGCGGCCGCGTCGATGATCCGCCGCCGCGTCTCCCGGGCCCTGTCGCCCCGTTTTCCCTTGACCTCAGCCATGACTGGAGCCTATATCTAGAGTTGGACACTAGAGCTCAACTCTAGTGAATGATTCTCCTCACCGAAGGGGTGAGCCATGCACGCCATCGCCAACCGTCAGCAGGCAGAGGCATGGAACGACTGGGAGGGCGCCCACTGGGCCGAACACGCGGAGCGCTACGACGCGATGATGGGAGCGTTCAACGAGCCCTTGTTCGCCGCCGCGGGCATCACGGCCGGCCACCGGGTCCTGGACGTCGGCTGCGGCACCGGTCAGACGACGCGCCTCGCCGCACGTCGGGCGTACGACGGCGAGGCCGTCGGAATCGACCTGTCCGCGCCCATGCTGGACCGCGCCCGCCGTGACGCCGCCGCGGACGGCGTCGGCAACGTCACCTTCGTCCAGGGCGACGCCCAGGTGCATCCGCTGCCCGCCCGCGCCTTCGACGTCCTCCTCAGCCGCGGCGGGGTCATGTTCTTCGCCGACCACGTCGCGGCCTTCACCCACTTGCGCCACTCGCTGGCGCCCACCGGCCGCCTCGCGTTCCTCGGCCCGCAGCCCGAGGGCCCGGACAGCGCCTACGCCCGCGCGACCGCCGCACTCTCCCCGTTCCTGCGCGAGGCGTCCCCCGCCGCCAGGGGCATGGGGTCCCTGCTCGACCCCGCCCGCATCCGCGAGGTGCTCACCGCCGCCGGATACACCGACATCGACGTGACCCCTGCCGAGGCCCCCATGACCTTCGGCGCCGACGCGGCCGACGCCGCCGACTTCCTCCTGGCCATGGGCCCGGTCCGCCACAACCTGCGTGACGCCGAACCGGAGACCACCACCCGAATTCACGCCGAACTGCGCGACAGTTTCAGGGAGTTCGAGATCTCCGGCGGCGTCCGCATTCCAGGGTACGTCTGGATCGTCACGGCATCCGCGTAGGGCCTGTCGGAAAAGAGGCCGATCAAGCGGTCAGGGTGGGGAGGACCCGCCGTCAGGGCAGTCGCTGCGTTGGAGGTGCCCCCGGGAAGGATGGGGATTCGCCCCGTTACATGGACGCCCGAGTACGCCAGAGCCCGCATACGGACATCCGTACGCGGGTTCTGGCCGCTGTCGGGGTGGAGGAGTGGTTCGGCTCCCACATGGCTCCCGAAGTGTGAACTCCGAGATGGGCCATGTTGCGAACGACATATATCGTGGGCGACATGGCTGATCTGTACGACGTCGAGATCGAGCCCGAGGTGCGTGTCTGGTTGGAGTCCCTTCCGGCAAGGCACTACCGGAAGGTGGAGCGGATGGTGATGCTTTTGGCCGACGACCCGGCGAACTTGGGAGAACCACACGCCCGCCATCTCGGTGACGGTGTACGCGAACTGAGACCGACGCTCGAAGGGGCGGCCTTCCGTATTACTTATTGGCTGACCTCACGTCGCACAGTGGTGTTGCTGACCGTGTTCCGTAAAACCAGGATGCGGGAGGAAGCGGAGGTCGACAGGGCCAAGCAGATGAAGAAGAACTGCGAAGCCGAGCACGGGCCGGCACATCAGCTGTTCGACCGCGACGTCGACAAGGAGGAGCTGGAATGAACCACAGTCGCTGGAGGCTCGCCCGTGAGAAGGCTCTCACCGGTGAGGACAGCCGTTCGCCGGAGCTGAAGGAGCTCGACCGGGAGATCAGTCTCTCCATGGCGCTCGCCCAGGTGGTGTACGACCGCCGGAAGGCCCTCGGCCTGTCCCAGGAGGAGCTTGCCCGCCGCTGCGGTCTGACCCAGGCGAAGATCTCCCGCATCGAGGGCTCGGACACCGTCCCCACCCTGCCCCTGCTGGCGAAGCTGGCCAAGGGGCTCGAGGCCTCCCTGAACATCGCCATAAGCGAGGAAGACGCGAGCCTCACTCTCACCGCTCGCGACGCGGCCTGAGCTGCTCCGGACATGGCCGGGCATGCTCCGCACCCCCGCCCATCGGCTCAGCCGGCCGCACGAAGAGGGCCCCGGACGAGACGGCTTCGGCAGTCCCGGCAGTGTCCGGGTTCCGGCGCGCGGAAGGCGCGCTCGCAGCCGTCGCAGGTTTGGAACGGCAGGACGGCCAGGCGTTCGGCGACCGCCGGGAGTGGTGCCGGGGGTGGCGCGGGCAGGGGTGTTTCCCGGAGGCGGAAGGCGAGGAGGCCCGCCGGGCGGGTCAGGAAGTGGTCGGGGAGCCGTGCCGTGAGATGTGCGGTGATCCGGGAAGGCGTGACACCCGCTGCGAGCCACTGCCCGACGGCCGGCGCCAGCCGCACGGCCTCCCGCTCGGACAGGAGGAGCCGCGGATCGACCCGGCGGAGCGAGGCCAGCACGGCGACCGCCTGCGGGTCGGCGTCGGCGAGTGACGCCGACTCTTCCGGCCGGTCCGGAGCGGGGGCGGGCGCCGCTTTCTCCGTGGCGGTCACCGAAGAGGGCGTGGTCGGCCCGGTTGCGGACGACTTCCGGGGCCGGGGCGGCTTCGGCGGTTCCGGGGACCCGCCGGGGTCTGAGGGGCCGTCCGGGTCCGGTTCCGGGCCGCCGCCGGGGACGTCGTAGAAGTACGTCCGGGTGCGGATCTGCCCGGAGGACAGGCGCTCACAGCGTCGTTCCAGGTAGCCGGCGGCCTCCAGCTCCCGCAGGGCCCGGGAGATCAGGATCTCGCCCTCGGTGAAGTGCGCGCACAGGGCGGCGATGGACACGGGGGTGCCGGTGGGCAGGGAGAGGATGTAGACCCCCACGCCGACGGTGACCGCGCTGCCGCGCCGCTGGGCGAGGGCGTTGGCGATGACCGTGAAGTCGGCGGTGAGCCGGGTGCGTACGTGGATCACACCGGAGGTCGGAGCTCCGGCGTCGGCGCGCAGGCGCGCGTTAGACTGCGAGTCAGCCATTGGGAAGGTCGCATCTTCCTGATCGGTCAGGCCCTCGTTCGGGATTGCCGTCCCGGCCGGGGGCCGTATCTGTTTGCGGTTGTCGAGCTTGTTGCGGTGAACGTAACCGCCCGTATCCCGCCCCCGCAAGCCGGTCACCCGCACGAGTGACGCGAGCCTTCCGGCGGGGAGGGTGGGTGGGCGGGTAGTTCTTTCCCCCGGTTCTTTCAGGAGGTCAGCGGCCCGCCGGACCCTCGCGGACAAGGACCCGGTGGGCCCGGCGGACGGACGGCGGCCGGAGCCCGGCCGTCTCAGGGACGGTGCTGCCCGTCGCCCTTCAACTCGCTTATGAACGCGGCCCAGGAAGCGACTTCGAAGCACAGCGTCGGACCGTGCGGCACCTTGCTGTCACGGACGGGCACGGCGGCCCGGAACCCGTCGGCCACTTCCACGCAGTTGCCGCCCTCCTGATTGCTGTAGCTGCTCTTGCGCCAGGCGACGCCGGTCGGATCGGGATGGGACCTTCGCTCCACGGTGGTTGTCCTCCCTCACGGATCGGATCATGTCGAGTGACATGAGCGGGGGCAGAGCTGCCGCCCGCAGCCGATCGTAGGTCAGCGCGAAACTCCTGACCTCCCCTGGATCCTCGATGAGTTGGCCGTAGTGCGCGCCTTCCGTGTAGGCGTTCTCCGAGCCGTCCGGCAGGGTGAGCACCGTGAGCGAGCCGCCCATGACATCGTGCTCGCCCTGGTCGAACGGCAGTACCTGCACCGTGATGTGAGGTTCCGCCGCGGTATCGAGCAGCCGCGCCAACTGCTCGCGCATCACCGCCTGGCCTCCGACGGGACGCCTGAGCACCGCCTCGTCGAGGACCACCCACAGCTCGGGTCGGCAGGGTGTGCCGAGACGCTCCTGCCGTCCCATACGAAGGGCGACCCGCTCCTCCAACTGCTCTTTGCCGCCCAGCGTTCGACCGACACTCAGCACCGCCCGCGCGTAGCCCTCCGTCTGCAACAAGCCAGGCACCACGTGAGCCGCGTATTCGTGGATGGCCACCGCCCGCCCCGAGTACTCCATGAACCTCCGGGACCAGTCCGGAAACGCCTCCCGGTACACGTACGGCCACAACTCCACCAGCAGGTCATCCGCACCGAGGGCCGCGTCCAGCGCACGTGCCAGCTCCAGCGTCGGCTTCGCACCGGACGCCCGCTCGATCTGCGTGATCCGCGTGCTCACCACATGCGTCCTGGCGCCGAGTTCGGCCTGGGTCAGCCCGGCCGCCGTACGGAGCCGGCGCACCCGGGCGCCGAACAGCGCCGCCATCGACGTACTCGGATCAATTCCGTTGGCCAAAGCGTCACTTCCGTTCCTTACCGCCTGAAAGGTAATGCTGTGTCACCTTTCGAGCGTAGGGCGATCGGACGACTCTTGTTCACGGAACGTGACGCATCGCGCACGCCGCGAGATGTCGCGGCTCGAACGGACAAGGACGGACAGGCCGTGCTGACAGGAACGACCACCCCGGAAGAACGGCCGCGCCGGACCGCGACCGCCGCCGCACTCGACGGCACCGCACACGAACCCCACTCCTGGGCCGGACAGTTCGCCTCCTCATCGCGAGGTGCGCGGCTCGCCCGACGCCTCGCCGTCCGGCGCATGGAGGACTGGGGCCACCCACCGGAGTCGGACGCGTCGTGCACGGTCGCTCTGGTCGTCGGCGAACTCGCGGCGAACGCCGTACAGCACGGCAGGGCCCCCGGTCGCGACTTCCACCTCCGGCTCGCCCTCGACACGGCTGCGGACCTGGTCCGCATCGAGGTCGCGGACGCCGCCTCGGCGAAGCGGCTGCCCTCGGCCCCGCCCCCGTCGTGCCCGGAGGGCGAGTCGGGCCGGGGACTGCTCCTGGTGGACGTCCTGGCCCTGCGCTGGGGCTCGACACCTCGCCGGCCCGTCGGCAAGACGGTGTGGGCGGAGGTGTCCGTGGGAACAAGCTGATCCCAGCCGCCCCCGGAAACCGCCGGGGCCGACCCGGACCGCACCCCAAGGCTCTCGATTTCCCTGGTGAAAGCCGTTGGCTTTGCTGCGCCTTGGGCGCCCCGGAGAGGAGCCGGGGGCGCTTCGGCTCTCACCTGGCTCCCGCCCGCAGGGGAGTACGGCTTCCGGTCAGTCGGCTGTGCCTGCCGGGACAACCCAGGCTGTCGGCTGTCCTGTAGCGGCGGCGATCATGTCGAAGTCGCCGTCGTAGTGCAGGACGGTCGCCCGGTGGCGTTCAGCGGTGGCCGCGATCAGGAGGTCGGACACCGAGAGGGCTCTCCAGTTTCCGTTGCCGATCAGCATCGCCTGGATCTCGAAGGCTCGATCCCATGTCTCGTCCGGTGTGGACAGCCAGTCGAAGCCGCGCATTCCTTCGCGAATGCGGTCGGCGTCGGCCTTGGAGCGCGCGCTGCGCAGGATTTCGAGCTGGACGGCGCCACAGACGGCGAGCAGTCCCGCGTTGTGCAGCGGGTACAGCACGGCTCGTACGGTGGGCTTGGGGTAGCGCGCCAGGACAGAGGTGTCGATCAGGTAGTGCTCGGACACGTTCAGGCCGCGTGGTGTGCGTCGGAATCGCCTTCTCGGACCGGACCGGTGAGGTCGGGGAGCCCTCCTTCGGCCAGCCAATTGAGGAACGATTCCCGCTTGCGGCGCTTGATCGCGTCTTCCAGTGCCGCGTTCACCGTTGCGACCTTGGTGGTCGTTCCGAAGATCCGCGCAGCCTCAGCGAGGTTCTCGTCGTCGATGTCGATCACTGTTCGGGACATGGGTATCCTCCTTCGCCAGTCCAGCGGTCGATATCAAGTCTGCCGTAATTTGATATCGCTGTCGACCTTGAGAGTGATGGGGCTCCTCAACGGCTCCAGGCCCGCACGGGAGCTGCGGGCCATGGATGAGAACTTTGCCGAAGATCAGGAAGAGGTGGGCGGGGAGGGGCAGGGAGAGGGCGACGCGGTGACCTGACCCAAAATCGTTTGGCCCCCGGTTTGGCCCTCCAAGCACGAAAGAGACCTCCTACAGATGTCTGCAGGAGGTCTCTGACTCTGTCGGGGTGGCGGGATGTGAACCCACGACCTTCTGCGTCCCGAATAAGGTCAGGGCGCCAGGACCACCCAGTCGGCGTCGGGCGCGGACTCGGTGCCGTCCGCGTACCGGGCGGTCACCCAGTAGAAGTGAGTGGTGCCCTTGGCGGCGCCGGTGTCCTCGTAGGAGGACCCCGTCGTGGCCGCCAGCTTCTCGTACGCCTTGGCGTGCGAGTTCCACCTGTAGACCTGGTAGCCGGTGGCGTCGGTCACCGGAGACCAGGACAGCTCGACGCCCGCCTCTCCGGAAGCCGCCGTCAACCTGACCGGCGAACCCCCCGGCGTCGCCACGCTCGGCGTCATGTCGAGCTCGGTCGCGGCCACGATCTGGGCCTCGCCGGTCACCCGGAAGGAAGAGTTCCCGGCGTCGTCCACGGCGTCGACGATGAAGCAGGACTCCTCGCCGTCCGGGAGGACGGTGTACGCGTACGAGGTGGTGTCGGCCGACACGTAATAGCCCGGGTAGAGGGAGCACAGCTGCTCCTCCTCGTCCCCCAGCAGCTCGCCCCGTCGGACCACGTAGCTCGCCAGGTCGGCGGTCGGGTTGGCGTCCCAGCGCACCTCGAAGCCGTACTCGGTCGGGGTGACGGTCACCCCGGTGACGGCGGACGGCGGGGTGAGGTCCCGGCGCTTGCCGCTGACGACGGCGGACCGCGCGGACTCGTTGCCCGCGGCGTCCAGAGCGGTCACCCGGTAGTAGGAGGTGGTGTCCTCGGCGGCCGAAGCGTCCACGTACGAGACCTGCTCGGTACTGCCCACGTTGGTGTAGGCCCCGTCCGCACTGGCCGCCCGGTACACCCGGTACGACACCGCTCCCTGGACCGCGCTCCACCCGACCCGCAGCCCCTCCGGTTGGGAGGCGGTGCTCAGTCCGGCCGGCACGGGCGGTGCGGTGCGGTCGACGGCGGTGACCGCCTGGTCTGCGGTGCCGGTGGACTCGTTGCCGGCCTTGTCGACCGCGCGGATCTCGTAGTAGTACGTCTGGCCGGTCGGGGGCGGGGTGTTGGTGTACGACGTGGAGGTCGTGGTCGCCAGTGGCTTGGCGGGGTACGTGCTTCCCTTGAGACGGCGGTAGACGCGGTAGCCGGAGAGGTCCATCTCCTTGTTCTTGGACCAGGTGATCCTGGCCTTGCCGGTCGCCGTGTCGTACGTGACGGCGGCGCCCGTCGGGGTGCGCGGCTTGACCTTGTCGACGGTGGCCGAAGTCCTCGGCGCGTAGCCGAACTTGACGTTGGCGGCACCGGTCCAGTTGGCGAAGTCGACGCGCAGGGTGTGCTTGCCGGACGGAATGGTGACGTTGACCGTCTTCTTCACCGTCGTCGAGACGTCCTTCCACAGGTCGACCTTGCGGACGCCGTCGAGGTGGACGCGGATGCCGTCACGCGCTTCGACCGGGAAGGAGAAGGGGCCGCCGGAGCCGAAGTCGCGGGTCACCGTCCAGCGGACACCGAATTTGTTCGACGGCAGACCGGAAGCCGGGGCGCCCGTGCCCCAGTTCTGGTCGATCTTGGAGTCGCAGTCGGTCTTCTTCGGCTTACCGGAGAAGGTGGTGTTCGCGAAGAACTGCCGCTTGTAGACCGGCGAGGTGCAGGTGGGCGCGGCGGAGGCGGGCGTGGCGACGGCGGTGAGCAGGCCGCCCGCGGTAGCGAGCACGAGCACGATCGCGGTCGCGGCCGCGGAGGTCGTGCGTCTGGCTGGGGTCATTCGGTCCTCTGATCGGATCAGGACGCAAAAGAGCGTTCATGACCACGACATGCGAGGCCGGGATGAGGTTGTACCGATCTTCACGGCTCGACGACCGGGACTTTTTTCTTTCAGGAACACCCCGGACAACACATCAGGCCCGGTGCTGGTCTCTCAGCACCGGGCCTGCCCTGGTGTTTCTCTGTCGGGGTGGCGAGATGTGAACCCACGACCTCTTCGTCCCGAAGCAACTCGGGTGGGTGCCCGGCCTCGGGCTGCCGTGCCTGTCACCTGCTGTGATGGTCCACAGGCGTCCCCACCTGTCCGCCGGTGTGCATGGGTGTCGTCACGCAGTCAGACACTCACCGACCCGCGACGCTTGAGGCTCCCGACCATGCGGTTCTGATTCCCTGCAACTGCCGCTCACGACCGTGTGGCAGTTCCGCAGCCCGCATCGCCGGCCTCCCGCATGCGCGTTTCCATCGACGTGCTCCGGTCGTACGGGTCGACCTCGGGGCCGTCTCCCGGGCGCGAGGCCGCGCGCTCTGCGCTGAACTCGGGGGTGAGGTAGCCGGTGAAGGTATCGCAGCCACCGTTGGTGGTGTCCACCTTGTAGGAGACGAGGGAGAACGTACCCGGTTCGACGAAGACCTTCACCGGGTCGTCCCAACTCATCACGACCTCGCGGCGCACGATGGTGCGCGCGACTTCGTTGCTTCCCGCTGCAGCGCGTACGGCCGGATATACGTACGTGATATCGGTGGTCACCTCGACCGCACCGCGCTTACCTTCTCGGTACGTGATCCGCCCTCGTGTCTTGACCACATCCCCGACAAGCCGGACCTTCGTGTTCTCGAACCGGCTGAACAGCAGCAGAGGATCGTTCTCCCGGCTGGGCGTACGGAACGCGGTCGCCAGGTAGTCCTGGACATCCTGCTGATGAGGATTGATCAACGCGATCGCCTTCCTCGGCCGCTCCCCGCGCAGCACACCAGGATCCAGACTGGACGCGGCGAGGAAGTCCCGGGTCTTCTCGAGCGCCTGCGCGACCTGCCTCTTGCTCATCCACCCGGTCGCCCGTGCCTCAGGCAGGCCGATCCCAGCCGTCCCGTCACCCCACTGTGCCGCAGGCGACCCCCTGAACGGCTGCTCCAGAGTCGGAGGTTGGGCTGCCGCTTCCGTCGGCGGCGGTTGATCCGGATGCTTCGACTCCACAGCGAGCGGCGCATTCTCGCCGTCTCCACTTCCGCCTCCGAACCATCCAGCCACCCGCCCTGGATCCAGCGCCACGACCAGCACGGCGACCGCGACCAGCAGACCGATCGCGACCAGCAGACCGATCGCGTACCAGCCCTTACCTCCTTGCCGCCGGGCCGGTTGGTGACTCCGCCACGGCTCCGGTCGGCCGGTCTTCTCCCGCAGCCGCCGCCCCACCATCCGGGCCCGCGCCGACGGCTCCTCGGGCGCGCCCTTGGACCCCGCCTCGGCTTCACGAAGGAAGCGCTCCCACTCTTCGTCCGGTATGAACTCCCCACTCTTGCCCACGATGGGCCCCGCCCTTCTCACGTACCCGGTCCCACCCCAGGGCCGGTCATCTTCCGCGCATCCTCACACAGCTCGGCTTGGCTCCGTGATCGCTGCCGGTCGGGGCCCCGGCCCAGAGGACCTACGCGAAAGGTCGGTGGAGTCTGATTCGAAAATCAGCCATCCGCGCAGGCCAGACGCCCTCCTCCGGTCAGGGCGAGGGCCCCTGGCCGGCCGCAGGATTTGAACCTGTGACCTCATCCTTGTCAGGTCGATCACGGGGAGTCGGCAACGTCGGCCAACCGGCCGGTGTCCTCGGCTGATCGTCCGTTGCCATTCGGTGTTGGTCGACGCTGGCCGCACCTGTTGGTGTCAGCCGTTGGTGTCAGCCGCCCGACTCGGTCCAGCTCGGTCCCTGTGGGCATCCGAGAGAAGATCTTCTCCCCGATTTCTCCCAGCCCCGATAGGAGTCGGCCCCACGTTCACTGCCGCCTACGACGCGTCTGGCCGTCCTGGCTGCCCTGGCCGGGGGCGGAGGGCACGGAAAGCGGGGACGGCGTGGCAGCAGACAGTGCGCCGAGCACGTAAGGCAGGTCCTCGCTGCCCGCGCCGATCAGTACTCGCGCGCCCGGAACCGGTCCGCCCAGGGCCTCGCACTCGGCGATGAGCGCGATTTGTGCCTCCTCCGCCCCGTCCGTACGCCGGTAGCGGCCGAACCGCAGCCGCAGCGGGTCGTCCCGGTGCGGTGGCCGCACCCGGACCAGGCGCAGAGCCCCGGGGAAAGGCCGCACCCCGAAGCTGCCGGTACCCGTGGCCGGTCCGGGTACGGCGGCAAGTCCCTGCGGGCCGGTCCGCAGCCACCCCATCGACAGCATCTGCCACGGGCCCGGTCCCCACACGGTGCCCAGGAAGCGGCGCTCGGCCACCGGCGCGACGGGCTCCATCCGCTCCAGTGCCGGCAGCCTGCGCCGCACCAACCGGTACGCCCAGCAGGCCATGCCCACCGCGCTCACCACACCCACGACACCCGCGGTCCACGCCATCGTCCAGGGCGAATGCACCGCGAACATCGCGCCCAGGGCCCCACCCAGCCCTGCCAGGGTGAAGGCCACCCCCGGCACCGTCGTCTGCCACGGCCAGTTCAACCGGGACACGCCCCCACGCACGATCCGCCACAGCCCCGACCACAGGAACGCCGCGCCCAGCCCGGCTAGGACCGCCCCGAATGCGGCGGGGAGTACGAACTCCCGGCCCGGGTAGTGCGCTGTGCGCAGCATCCGCTGCTCACTGCCCGCCGACACCTCCAGCAGCCGCACCGAATCGCGCCACCAGTACAGGGTTGCCTTCCCGTTTCTGCCGGCGGCTTCGACAAGGTCCTGGTCCGCGTAGTCGATGTCCAGCTTGAGGGCCAGCGTGCGCCCGCCGGACCGGCCGAACTCGAACTGGTAGCGGGCCCCGCCCTTCTTGTTCAGCTTCAGCAGTACCTCGTCCACTGCCACACGCTCCGCCCGCAGACAGAACGGCTCCTGGTACCGGTCCCCGCACACCTTCAGACTGCCCGTGTCCCGCCCCTGAGCGTCGTGTATCTCCAGGCGTGGGAAGTCGAGGTCGGCAGAGCGATCACGCTCCGCGCCCCGTGCCAGCTGCCACGCCGCCCCCAGCAGCACGACGGCCAATACCACCCGCACCGTCCCCCACACCACGTCATGCACCCGCCCACGCACAGGCCCCACCTCCCTGCCCCCGGACGCCTCTCGCGTCGGTGCGGCAGATCGGAAGTCTGCCACCAGTGGGCGCCGACCGGTGAGGTCGTCGAGGGCACCAGAGGTGCTGTCTGGGCCTCAGCCCGGCGGCACCCACCTCGATCCACCACTCACCCCGGCTTCCAGTCCGTCCGCCGCCGACCCACACACCGTGGAGCGGGCGTGGTTCAGGGCGTCAAGGTGGAGCGCGCCACCGTACGAGCGACCTGGACGCCCTGGGCCGCGTCCGCTCGGCTCTGCCTGGGTCGGCGGCGGACGGGACGGGAGCACCCCGCACCCGCCCCTACGGGTCCGCGGTCGGCGACGGCGCCCCCTCCATCCCGGTGCCGGCCGATCCCCCGCCGGAGGCGTCATCTGGTGCCCGCGGATGACGTCCCGCCCTTGCCCGCTCGCACGCAGTGCGCCGCCGGGCGGGGCCGCCGTTGACGAAGACAGGGCGGCGGCCCCGTCGACGAGGCGGCGCGCCCGCGCCGGACGGGGTAACCAACTGCTGGTTCTCGGGGCTGGTTGAGTGTGCGTAACCATGTATGGGTGAGT
>NZ_JBHSPC010000018.1:48832-51355 GCF_042656345.1 Streptomyces incanus | reverse complement strand
TGGTGGTCGCGGTCTCCTTCACACCCCAGTCGACGCCGAGGACGTGACCGGTCTCCGGCGGGGGCTGGACCTGGGCGGGGACAACGAACGAGCAGTACCAATGCCCGAGGCCGTCCTGGTACAGGCGTACCGAGGACGGCTCGGCCGGCAGTTCCCGCGACCAGACCACCGCCAGGACGACGCCGCCCGCCAGGTGCAGCCGGCCGTCCTTCAACCGGAACCCGCGCTTCGTGTAGTTGAGGGTCGCCAGTGCCTCGCGTTTGGTCTTCCACTTCGGCATCCCCGCCCGGCGCGCCATGGGCAGGCGCTCCTTGATGTTCTTGTGCGCCTTGGCGCGGGAGCGACCTAAGTCACGGATGACCTGCTGCTGGGGAACCGACGAGCCCTCACGCAGCCACGGCGTACGGGCGCGGGCCTCGGTCAGCATCCTGCCGAGCCGGGCCGCACGTGGCCTTCTGCCCGGTGGCCTTGTTGTGCAGGTGCACGGCCCTGGACTTGGCGACGCATTCGTTCCACACCCAGCGGCACCGGTCCCACTCCGCCGCCAGGACGGTACGGGCAGCGCACGACACGCGCAACCGGTAGGTGTACCGGGCATACCCGACCCCCGCATCCGCCCTCACCTGCACCACCTCGCCCCCTCATGGCCCCGCCAAGATGCTCCGCCACCCCGAATCCTCCGAAGGACCATACGTACGACAGCCGCACAGACACACCCCGATCCCACAGCCACCACCCCCACCAGCGACCACAGACACACGCGTTCGCATCACCTCAGCGACAGCGACAGCAGTACGGGCGCTCCACGCCCTGGACCGGATGCGGCGACGCTCCACGTCGCGACACCCGGATGCGATTCCTCCCCAACGTGAACGCCGGAGCCTCCTCGTAAGAAACAGGTGACCGGCCCCCGTAGCGTGGTCGTATGACCACGAGCACAGGGACGAGCACAGGTACAGGTACGGACAGCAGCGCGGGCCCGGCCTCGAGGGGACCGGAACGCCTGGTGGTGATCGGCGGCGACGCCGCGGGGATGTCCGCGGCGTCGCAGGCACGCCGGCTGAAGGGGCCGGACGAGCTGGAGATCGTGGCGTTCGAGCGCGGGCGCTTCACGTCCTTCTCGGCCTGCGGCATCCCCTACTGGGTGGCCGGTGACGTCGCCGAACGCGACGAGCTGATCGCCCGCACGCCCGAGGAGCACCGCGCGCGGGACATCGACCTGCGGATGCGCACCGAGGTCACGGAGATCGACCCCGACCGGGGGCGGGTGCGCGCGCGGGACCTCGATTCCGGCACCGAGTCGTGGACCTCGTACGACGAGCTCGTGATCGCGACCGGCGCGCGGCCGATCCGCCCGGAGCTGCCCGGCATGGACGCCGACGGTGTGCACGGGGTGCAGACCCTGGAGGACGGTCAGGCCCTGCTCGACACGCTGGAGCGCACGACCGGCCGCCGCGCGGTGGTCGTCGGCGCGGGGTACATCGGCGTGGAGATGGCCGAGGCGATGATCAGACGCGGCTACGAGGTGACCGTCGTCAACCGCGGCCGGGAGCCCATGGCGACCCTCGACCCGGACATGGGGCGCCTGGTGCACGGGGCGATGGAGGGCCTGGGCATCACCATGGTGAACGACGCCGAGGTCACCGAGCTGCTCACGGGGGACGACGGCAGGGTGCGGGCCGTAGCCACGGCGGACGCCCAGTACCCGGCGGACGTGGTGGTGCTCGGCATCGGCGTGCGGCCCGAAACGGCTCTGGCGCGGGCGGCGGGGCTGCCCCTGGGCAAGCACGGCGGCCTGCTCACCGACCGGTCGATGCGGGTCCGTGGGTACGAGAACATCTGGGCCGGCGGCGACTGCGTGGAGGTGCTCGACCTGATCTCCGGGCAGGAGCGGCACATCGCGCTCGGCACGCACGCCAACAAGCACGGCCAGGTCATCGGCTCGAACGTCGGCGGCGACTACGCCACCTTCCCGGGCGTGGTCGGTACGGCGGTCAGCAAGGTCTGCGACCTGGAGATCGCGCGCACCGGTCTGCGGGAGAAGGACGCCCACCGCGCGGGACTGCGGTTCGAGACGGTCACCATAGAGTCGACCAGCCGCGCGGGCTACTACCCGAACGCCTCCCCCATGACGGTGAAGATGCTCGCCGAACTGCGCACGGGCCGCCTGCTCGGGGTCCAGATCGTCGGCCGGGAGGGCGCGGGCAAGCGCGTCGACATCGCGGCGGTCGCCCTCACCGCCGGGATGACGGTGGAGCAGATGATCATGCTGGACCTGGGCTACGCCCCGCCCTTCTCCCCCACCTGGGATCCGATCCTGGTGGCGGCCCGCAAGGCCACCACGAAGATCCGCGCCACGGCGGGGAGGCCGTCGCCGCGTACGCCCTGAAAGCCGTCCTCCCCGCGCGGTCCCGCCTACGCGGTCCCGTTGATCCGTTCGATCGCCTGCCGCGCCTGCTCCGCCGGGGGCCGCGCCTGCTCCGCCGGGGCCCGGGGCGGCAGGGACGACACGGAGGCGCCGGT